>NZ_JBFRDI010000017.1:0-122050 GCF_052113505.1 Pseudarthrobacter sp. TAF60_1 | reverse complement strand
CCAGACAAAGCCAAAGCCCGCGCCATCGGACAACTCGAATCACTCGGCTACCAAGTTACCCTCCAACCCCTACAACAGGCCGGATAGCACTGATCACCCCACGTACCCCGCCGTGGTCATCCAATTTTCATGTCAGAGAGCGTTTGGGGGTGCCGGGACGCTGTAGGCTCGGCACATGGCTGAGCTCCGGCGTCGCACGTTTATGGTGCGCGCGCTGACGGGCGCGGCCGTTGGAACCGTGGCTGCCGCGTGTTCGCCCGGCACCAAAGGGGACGCAGTGAAGAGGCACAAGTACCAGTACGGCGAGGATCCCAGTCAGTGGGGCGAGCTCTTCCTGCCCGAACTGCCGCCCGGCGGCGAGCACCGCGGCGTGGTAGTGGTCATCCACGGCGGCTATTGGCGCTCCCAGTACGGCGCCGAACTCGGGAAGCCGATCGCCAAGGACCTGGCCGCGCACGGCATGGCCGTCTGGAACCTTGAATACCGCCGGGCCGGAAACGGCGGCGGCTGGCCCAACACGTTCACCGACGTGCTGGCGGGCATCGACAAGCTGCATGACCTCACCACCAGACATGCCCTGAATTTGGGGCCGGTAGTGGCGCTGGGCCATTCGGCCGGCGGGCACCTGGCCGCGTGGGCTGCGGGCCGGGGCAAGCTCGCCCGGCTGGGCATGCCGGACGTGGACCGGGAGATACCGCGCAGGCAAGATGCGACGTCGGTCCACCTCACCGGTGTCGTGAGCCAGTCCGGGCTCCTCAACCTCGCTGAGGCGGAGCGTCTGAACCTCAGCAATGGTGCGGTCAGCAACCTGCTGGGTGGACCGTCGTCGGAATATCCCCTCCGCCACAGATACGCGGACCCCATGACCACCCTGCCGCTGGCGGTCCCGGTTATCGCGGTCCACGCGGTCGATGACATTACGGTTCCACTGTGCCAGTCGGAGCAATACGTCGACGCCGGGGCAGCAGCTCACATGGCGGTGCGCCTGGTCAGCGTGCCCGGTGACCATTTCGACCTGATAGATCCGAAAACCCCCGCGTACCGGACGTGCCGCGAGCTGGTTCGGTCCCTTCTGGGTTAGATTCGTCCCCTGTGGGTACAAACTGCACAAATTAGGGTGTCACGTCTAGACATTGGATGTCCCATGTCCTGTACTCTAGTGGAGTAAGACAAGTCGTCGCCCCCTTCGGCGCGGCAAGGAGGAGATCACGTGGCTACCGCATCCCAAGAAGTATCGCCTGCACGTTTCAGCGCTCAGCTCCGTTCGCATGCCCTGCAGACGCGGATCATGGACCTCATCCTGGAGCGCGGCCTGGACGTCGGCGACGCCCTGCCCACCGAAAGCGAACTCTCCGCGGAACTGGGCGTGGGCCGCAACACCGTCCGTGAATCCCTGAAAGTACTGCAGGCCCTGGGTGTCATCGAGATCCGGCATGGCTTCGGCATGTTCGTGGCCCCGAACAACTTCAGCGCCCTGGTGTCCGGACTGACCTTCCGTGGCCGCCTGTCGCTGCGCCACAAGGGCGAGGAGGCCATGGAGCTCATCGATGTGCGCCAGGCTCTCGAATCCGGCCTGATCGGCTCCGCCATCGACCTCCTCACGGACGAGCACCTCGCGGACCTGCGCGCCACCATGGAAGCCATGGAGGCCGCCGCCAAGAACGGCGAGCACCTGTACGTGCACGACGCCGAATTCCACCGCCGCCTGTACGCGCCCCTTAACAATGAGCTGCTGATCAACCTGATGGACGTGTTCTGGCAGGTGTACCGGAAGATCCACCTCGCGCTCGGCACCGGACCCGTCAACCTCGAAGAGCAGACCCAGGTCCACTGGGATATCTACGAAGCCGTGGCCAACAAGGACAAGGCCCTGGCCTCCGAACGCCTGCAGCGCCACTTTGATGGCATCCGCCTGAAACTCAAGGACGTCGCCGCCCGTTAGCCCGGCCGCCTCAGCCTGTTTTCCCCCACCGCCCGCACCCCGGGTGGACTTAGTCCTGCCCAATTTTCGTAGAGAGTGGCCTTGCCTTGGAAATCTTTGTAGTGCCTACCGCCTCAGCCACAGGTTCCGTTGCCGCCGGGATCCTTGCCGCCGTGATCCGCAGCAAGCCCGATGCCGTCCTGGGCCTGGCGACGGGCGGCTCACCGCTGCCGATCTACAAGGCCCTCGCCGGGCATTCGATGGACATGTCGGCTGTGAGCGGCTTCGCCCTCGACGAGTACGTGGGCCTGCCCGCCGGACACCCCGAAAGCTACGCCGAGGTCATCCGGCGCGAAGTGACTGAACGGCTGCATCTGGACCCAGCCAAGGTCGCCGTGCCGGACGGCAGCGCCGCGGACCCCGAGCGTGCCGCCGCTGACTATGATGCCGCCATCGCAGCCGCCGGCGGCATAGACGTGCAGATCCTGGGCATCGGCCACAACGGGCACCTGGCCTTCAACGAGCCCGGTTCCGCCCTGGATTCACGGACGCGCGTGGAGGTCCTCACCGAGCGCACCCGCAAAGCCAACGCCCGCTACTTCAGCACGCCGGAGGAAGTCCCGTTCCGCTGCATCACCCAGGGCCTGGGCACCATCATGGAAGCCCGGCACCTGCTCCTCGTGGTCAACGGCGCGGACAAGGCAGGCATCCTGGCTGCCGCACTGAACGCTCCCGTCACCGCCGACTGCCCGGCGTCGGTCCTGCAGCGGCACCCGCATGTCACCGTGGTGGCCGACGAGGCAGCCGCTTCGCAGCTTGCGCCGGGCAGCGGTCAAGTGGCCGTGCGGGTAGCGGGCGCCCCCGCCGGCGTCTGAGGGGTTTGGCGCGGAGAAGGTGCCAGCGCGCTGGGACTGAGCGGTGGTCCAGCGCGGGCTGCTCCTAATGCCCGGCGTAGGGGTCGGCGATGCCGATGTACTGGGTGGTGGTGTATTCGGCGATGCCTTCCGAACCGCCTTCGCGGCCGAGGCCGGATTGTTTGACTCCGCCGAAGGGGGCGGCGGCGTTGGAGATGACGCCGGCGTTGAAGCCCACCATGCCGAATTCGATCTGTTCGGCCACGCGGAGGAGCCGGTTGAAGTCGCGGCTGTAGACGTAGGAGGCCAGGCCGTATTCGCTGGCGTTGGCCAGCCGGATGGCGTCCTCCTCGGTGGCGAAAGTGGTGATGGGGGCGACGGGGCCGAAGATTTCCTGGCGGAGGATGGCGGCGTCGTTGGGGACGTTGGCGAGGACGGTGGGCGGGTAGAAGTAGCCCGCACCGTCGGGGAGGGTGCCGCCGGTGATTGCGGTGGCTCCGGCGTCGACGGCGGCAGTGACCAGGGCGTGCACGTCGTCGCGGGCGCCGGCGTCGATCAGGGGTCCCACCTGGCTGGCGGGTTCGGTGCCGCGACCCGTGGCCAGGGCTCCCATGGCTGCGGCGAACTTGGTAGTGAACTCGGCGGCGACGGACTCGTGGACGAGGAAGCGGTTTGCGGCTGTGCAGGCCTCGCCCATGTTCCGCATCTTGGCGGCCATGGCCCCGCCGACGGCGGCATCCAGGTCGGCGTCCTCGAACACGATGAACGGGGCGTTGCCGCCCAGCTCCATGGAGGTGCGGAGGACGTTTTGCGCGGCGTCGGCCATCAGCCGTTTGCCGACCGGGGTGGAGCCGGTGAAGGAGACCTTCCGGAGCCGGGGGTCCGCGAGCAGCGGCCCGGAGATCCCGGACGCACTGGAGGAGGCCACAACGTTGAGGACCCCGGCGGGCAGGCCGGCGTCGAGCATGGTCTGCGCGAAGTACTGCGCGGTGAGCGGGGTGAGCTTCGCAGGTTTGAGGACCATGGTGCAGCCGGCGGCGATGGCGGGGGCCACCTTGCGGGTGGCCATGGCCAGCGGGAAGTTCCACGGCGTGATCAGCAGGCACGGCCCGACGGGTTTGTGCTGGACCAGGATCTTGTTCTTGCCTTCGGGCGTGGTGAGGTAGCGGCCGTAGTCGCGGACGGTTTCCTCGGAGAACCAGCGCAGGAACTCAGCCCCGTAGGCGACCTCGCCGCGGGCCTCGGCCAGCGGTTTGCCCATTTCCAGGGTCATCAGCAGCGCAAAATCCTCGGCCCGTTCGGTCACCAGATCGAAGGCGCGGCGCAGGATCTCGGCCCGCACCCGGGGTGCGGTGCGTGCCCATGACGCCTGAACGGCATCGGCGGCGTCCAAAGCGGCGACCGCGTCGGCGCTGGTGGCGGAGGCGAGGGTGGCGAGGACCTCCCCCGGTGGCGGGATCGTGCACATCGAACGTGCCGCCGTCGGACGCGGCCACCCACTCGCCCCCGATCAACAGGCCGGTGGGCACGGACGCAAGGAGCGCAGCTTCGCACTCCGTCGAAACGGCAGGGGCGATCGCAGCAGGTGTAACTGTCATGGGGAGTCCTTAAGGAAGTGGTCAGTAACTGGCCGGGGCGTCGCCGTCGGAGGGCTGGATGAACGCTGCGGCAAGAGCCTCGGAGCCCCGGGCAAGGAGTGCGACGTCGGCGCCCACCAGCACGAACGAGGCCCCGGCATCGAGATAGGCGCGGGCGGTGTCCGGGTTGAAGGCGTTCACTCCGGCGGGCTTTCCGACCGCCTTCGCGGCCGCGAGGCAGTGTTCGACGGCGGCGCGAACCTCGGCGTGTTCCTGCTGTCCCAGCATCCCCATGGAAGCGGCGAGGTCGGAAGGTCCCAGGAAGATGGCATCCACCCCGTCCACCGCGAGGATGTCTTCTACATGCTCAACAGCCGCCGTCGACTCGATCTGGACCGTGACGCTGATGGTCTCCGACGCCCGTGCCAGGTAGTCCGGGACCCGGTTCCAGCGCGCGGCACGGGCCAGGGCGGACCCCACGCCCCGGACACCGTGGGGCGGGTAGCGGGTGGCAGCCACCGCGGCTTCGGCGTCGGCTGCCGAATTCACCATGGGGATCAGCAGGTTCTGCACCCCGAGGTCCAGATACTGCTTGATGAGCACGGTGTCGTTGACCGGCGGCCGGACCAGGGTGTGGACCGGGTAGCCGTGGATGGCCTGGAGCTGGGCGAGGATGGATTCGAGCCCGTTGGGGCTGTGCTCGGCATCTACCAGCAGCCAGTCCAGGCCGGATCCTGCACAGAGCTCGGCGATCAGCGGGCTGCCGGAGCACACCCACATCCCCGCCAGCGGCCGGCCCGCGGCCGCCAAAGCGGACCGGAAGGTGTCTTCTAGTCGAAGCGGCATGTCACAACCCCCAAAGGTCCGTAGTCGGCGTGGACGGTGTCGCCCTTGGAGACCCACATCGGGCGGGTGAAGGACCCGGCGAGGATGATGTCGCCGGCCTTCATGGAGTCGCCGTGGGCGGCGATCTTGTTGGCCAGCCAGTGCACACCGTTCGCCGGATGGTCCAGGACCCCCGCGGCCACGCCGGTTTCCTCGACGGTCTGGTTTTTATAGAGGATCGCGGAGACCCAGCGGAGGTCCACGGCGTCCGGCTTCACCGGGCGGCCCCCGATCACCATGGCTCCCATCGCGGCGTTGTCCGCGATGGTGTCCACGATGGTCCGGCCCTCCATCTCGATCCTCGAATCCAGGATCTCCAAAGCCGGAACCACATAGTCCGTGGCGTTGAGGACATCGAAGATGGTGCAGCCCGGACCCTTGAGCCCTGACTTCAACACAAACGCCAGTTCCACCTCCACCCGCGGGTGGGTGTACCGGTCCCATTCCACCGAGCAGCCGGTGTCCAGCACCATGTCATCGAAAATGGCGCCGTAATCCGGTTCGGTGATGCCGGTGGCGGCCTGCATGGCCCTCGACGTGAGGCCGATCTTCCGGCCCACCAGCTTCCGGCCGGCGTCTTCGTTGCGGTTCCGCCACAGCTGCTGCACGGCGTAGGAATCCTCCACCGTCATCTCGGGGTAGCGGGACGTCAGCCGCGGCACCGGCGTCCGGTTCCGGCCGGCTTCGAGCAGTTCATCCGCAATGGCCTCGATCGTCTTGGCATCCAGCATGGCTACAGCTGCGCTCCGAGCTTGAAGCCGGTTCGGTCATCTTCGGCGGCACCGTCCTTGCGGGTGTAGGAGAAGCCGTCGGCGCCCACGGTGACGGCCATTTCGCTCTTCTCCTCACGGATGATGACGGGCTGCGGGTTGCCGTCCAGGTCCAGGACAAGGGACGCTTCGGTGTACCAGGAGGGGACCACGGGGTTGCCCCACCAGTCGCGGCGCTGGTTGTCGTGGACGTCCCAGGTGATGGTGGGGTTGTCCGGGTCGCCGGTGTAATAGTCCTGGGTGTAGATCTCGATGCGGTGCCCGTCCGGGTCCAGGATGTAGAGGTAGAACGCGTTGGAGACGCCGTGGCGGCCGGGGCCGCGTTCGATCCGGTCGCTGATGCGCAGGGCGCCCATCTTGTCGCAGATCTGGATGATGTTGTGCTTCTCGTGCGTGGCGAACGCAACGTGGTGCATGCGCGGGCCGTTGCCCCCGGTCAGCGCCGTGTCGTGGACCGTCTGCTTGCGGTGCATCCACGCGGCGTATGTGACGCCGTCGGAATCCTTGATGTCCTCTGAGACGCGGAAGCCGAGGTCCTCGAGGTACTTGCGGCCCTTGGGGACGTCCGGGGTGACCTGGTTGAAGTGGTCCAGGCGGACCAGTTCACCGGCGGAATACAGGTCGTAGCGCTGGGTGAGGCGTTCCACGTGCTCCACGTCGTAGAAGAACTCGTACGGGAAGCCGAGCGGATCCTCCACACGGACGGAGTCGCCGATGCCCTTGGTGAAGCCTTCATTGCGGCGCTCCACCCGGCAGCCCAACTCGCGGTAGTACGCCTCCGCTGCGTCCACCTCGGCGGGGGACTTCACCCGGTACGCAAAGGCGGCGACCGCGGCGATGGGTCCCTTGCGTAGCACCAGATTGTGGTGGATGAACTCCTCAAGGGAGCGCAGGTAGATGTTGTTCTCGTCCTCCTCGGTGACGTGCAGGCCCAGGAGGTCCACGTAGAACTCACGCGACTTCGCGAGGTCGGTGACCACGATTTCCATGTAGGCGCAGCGCACAATGTCCGGTGCCGGAACGGTGGGGGTGGGAATGAATGCGGTCATGGGACTCTCTCTTCGTTGAAAGGGGTGGAAAGTACGACGGCGGCCGGTCGGCCTGGGTGGCAGCGTCGCCTAGGCGCCGAACTTGGGGGTGTGGACGGTACCGAGGGTGATGTGCACGGCCTGCTGGTCGGTGTAGAAATCGATGGAGCGGTAGCCGCCCTCGTGGCCCAGGCCCGAGGCCTTGACGCCGCCAAACGGGGTGCGGAGGTCGCGGACGTTGTGGCTGTTCAGCCACACCATGCCGGCCTCCACGTTCTGGGAAAAGTTGTGCGCCCGGGTCAGGTTCTGGGTCCAGATGTAGGCGGCCAGGCCGTACTTCGTGTTGTTCGCCAGGGCCAGGGCTTCCTCATCGTTCTCGAACGGAGTGATGGCGACGACGGGCCCGAAGATTTCCTCCTGGAAGATCCGTGCGTCGGGGGCGACGTCGGCGAACACAGTGGGTGCGATGTAGTTGCCTTCGGGCAGGTGGTCGGGGCGGCCGCCGCCGGCCAGGAGCCGGCCTTCGGTCTTGCCGATCTCCACGTAAGAGGCCACCTTCTCGTAGTGCTCGGGGTGGACCAGGGCGCCCACCTGGGTCTTCGGATCGTGCGGGTCGCCCACCACGATGTTCTTGGCCCGGGCCGCGTACTTCTCGCAGAACTCGTCATAGATGGCGCGTTCCACGAGGATTCGCGAGCCTGCGGTGCAGCGCTCGCCGTTGAGGGAGAAGACCCCGAACAGGGCGGAATCGATGGCGGCGTCCAGGTCGGCGTCGGCGAAGACGACGCAGGGGGACTTGCCGCCGAGCTCCATGGAGAGGCCCTTGAGGTTGGTGGCGGCGTTGCGGAAGATCGTCTGGCCGGTGGTGGTCTCGCCGGTGAAGGAGATCAGCGGGACGTCCGGGTGCTTCACCAGCGCATCGCCGGCTTCCTCGCCCAGGCCGTTGACCAGGTTGAACACGCCGTCCGGCAGGCCCGCGTCCTTGAAGATGGTGGCCCAGAGCGAGGCGGAGAGCGGGGTGAACTCGGCGGGCTTGAGGACCACCGTGTTGCCGGTGGCCAAGGCCGGGGCGAGTTTCCAGGACTCGAGCATGAACGGCGTATTCCATGGCGTGATGAGCCCGGCGACGCCGATCGGCTTGCGGTTCACATAGTTAATCTGCGAGCCGGGGACCTTCATGGCGTCGTCGAACTGGGCCACGATCAGGTCGGCAAAGAACCGGAAGTTCTCGGCCGCCCGAAGGGCCTGGCCCTTGGCCTGGGTGATGGGCAGGCCGGTGTCGAAGGTTTCGAGTTCGGCGAGCCGGGCTTCCTGGGCCTCGACGGCGTCCGCGATCTTGTTCAGCACGCGGGCGCGTTCGCGGGGCTTCATCCTGGGCCACGGGCCGTTGACGAACGCTTCACGGGCGGCGGCGACGGCCAGGTCGATATCCTCTTTCTGGCCGGCTGCTGCGGTGGCGTAGTTCGTGTTGGAGACCGGGTCCAGGACGTCGAAGGTCTTGCCGCCCACGGAGTCAACGAACTGGCCGTTGATGTAGTGCTGGATATGGGTGGGCAGGTCCCGCGGCACGTAATGCGTGCTGGCTTCTGCGGCAGTGAACGTCATTGTTGTTTCCTTAGCTACTAGTGCAACGCGGGGTCACTTCTCGCCCAATCTGGGCCGTTTATCGGGCGTTTAGTGACCCCGCGTTGCTTTATGTGAGGGGTTGGGCTTGGGCGAGGTAGGCGTCCAGGGTGGCGCTGCGGTGCAGGCGGGCCGCTTTTTCGATGGTCTCGGCGTCGGCCCCGGATTCAATAAGCTGCAGCAGCGCCTCGTGCTCGTCCACGGAATCGTGGGCACGGCCGGGGACGAAGCGGAACGTCGAGGACCGCAGCGACGCGAGCCGGTTCCAGCCCCGGTGGACAAGGTCCAGGATGTGCGGGTTGGGGCAGTGTTCGAAGAGGACACTGTGGAAGTCCTGGTTCAATGCGGTGAAGCGGACCGGATCGAAGTGCTGCAGGCAGTCACGCATCTCCTCATTCACGGCGCGGGCGCGCGCTACGTCCGCTTCGCCGATCAGCGGCGCGGACAGCGCGGTGGCGGCGCCTTCGACGATGCTGAGGGTCTGCATGGTGTAGAGGTATTCGGTGGGGTCAATCCCGGCGACCGTCGCGCCGATGTTGCGTTCGAACTTCACCAGTCCCTCGGCCTCGAGCCGGCGGATGGCCTCCCGGACCGGGACCACACTGAAACCCAGGTCTTTGGCAATGCTGGCAAGGACCAGCCGGTAGCCGGGGCTGTAGGTGCCTCCCACAATCCTGGCCTTAACTGCTTCGTAGGCCTGTTGGGACTTGCTGCCGGGGGCCGCTGCCGTTTCAGTCACTGCAGTCTCAGTCAATGGCATGGTCTGCCTCCCATTCTTTATACCGGCCCTGCCACTCGGCGTTCATGGGGTAAAGGCCATCAACGCTGTTGCCTTCCTGGACCATTTGGAAGATGAAGGTTTCTTCCTTTTCCTGCTGGATGCAGTCTTCCACCAGGTCCTCGGCGATGGCCGGCGGGATCACCAGGATGCCGTCGGAGTCGGCCACGATGATGTCGCCCGGCTGCACCGTGGCACCGCCGCACGCGATGGTGATGTCCGTGTCCCACGGGATGTGGCGGCGGCCCAGCACGGCAGGATGCGGATTGGCAAAGTAGGTAGGCATGTCCAGGCCGGCCACCGCGGAGTAGTCGCGGACACCGCCGTCGGTGATGATGGCAGCGGCGCCGCGGACCTGGGCCCGGAGGGCCAGGATGTCACCGACCGTCCCCGTGCCCTTCTCGCCGCGGGCCTCCATGACCAGGATTTCGCCTTCGTTGACAGAGTCGATGGCACGCTTCTGGGCGTTGAACCCGCCGCCGTGGGTCTTGAAGAGGTCCTCACGGTTGGGGACGTAGCGGAGGGTCCGGGCAAGGCCGACCACGCGCTGGTCGGGGCGGGTCGCCTGGAGGCCGTCGATGCTGACGTTGTTCAGGCCGCGCTTGCGCAGCTGGGAGGACAGGGTGGCGGTGGCGACGCTCTCCAGCTTGGCCTTCAGCTCGGGTGAGAGGGCAGGCCCGACGGCGGCTGCTTCCTCGGCTGCCAAACCCGCCGCTTCGCGTGAACCGTATGCCTCCTCCCGCTGCAGGTCATCAACCTTGGGCGCGGCACCAAAGTCAGCGAACGCCGTCGTGCCTTCCTTCACGGAGGTGACCAGCCGGCCGGTGGCGAGGCGGCCGTCAGCCGTGCTGACCTCAACTTCCAGCACGTCACCGGGCTTGGCTACGGAGGCGCCGGCCGGGGTACCGGTGAGGATGATGTCGCCCTCTTCGAGGGTGAGCAGCTGGGACAGGTCCGCTACCAGCCGGGCGAACGGGAAGAGCAGGTCCTCGGTAGTGTCGTCTTGGACGAGTTCGCCGTTGTGCCAGGTGCGGATGCGCAGGTTGGCGGGGTCGACGGAGTCTGCCGGGATGAGTGCCGGGCCGACGGGGGTGAAGCCGTCACCGCCCTTGGACCGGAGGTTTGAGCCCTTGTCCGCGTAGCGGAGGTCGTACACGCCCAGGTCATTGCTGGCGGTAACCGCGGCAACGTGGCTCCAGGCGTCCTCCATACCGACGCGCCGTGCGGCCTTGCCGATGACCAGGGCAATCTCGCCTTCGTAGCCGAGCAGTTCGCAGCCGGCGGGACGCTCCACGGCGCTTCCGCTGAGGGAAAGTGACGATGACGGCTTGAGGAAGTAGGACGGCTGGGCCGGTGTGCGCCCCCGCTGTGCGGCACGGCTGGGGTAGTTGATGTGCACTGCGATCACCTTGCGTGCCGCTGCGAGGATGTCCCTGTTGACCTGCTCCAAAACCGTCTCCTCATCAAGTACGAAATCGTATACGATAACTATTGCCCAACCGTTGGATGCTGTCAATCCCTTGAAAAGCAGGAGCAGTCGAGGCGCCATTTCCGTTACTTGTATCCAGCGTCACATATACCGTACAGTCGGGGACCAGTCATTAGTTTCTAATATAGAAACGTAAATTCTTATATAGAACACCCCCAGCGGTTCAGCCATCCCACAGTGAAGTGAGGAAAGCCCATGCAGTTCCACCACCACGGTTACGTATCCGGAGACCCGCGGGTCCAGCCCGCCGCAGGGGTCGGCATCGATCGCCCCGATGAGCTCCCGGACGAAGTTGACGTGCTCATCGTCGGCACGGGGCCTGCCGGGATGCTCGCAGCCGCGCAGCTGTCCCAGTTCCCGACTGTCACCACCAGGATTGTGGAGCGCCGCCCGGGACGGCTCGCCATCGGCCAGGCCGACGGCATTCAGGCCCGGAGCGTGGAGACCTTCCAGGCCTTTGGCTTCGCAGAGCGCATCATCGCCGAGGCCTACCGCATCACCGAGATGGCATTCTGGAAGCCGGATCCCGCGGATCCCTCCCGAATTGTCCGGGCCGCCCGTACGGAAGACGATCCCAACGGAATCAGCGAGTTTCCGCACCTCATCGTGAACCAGGCCCGCGTGCTGGACTACTTTGCTGAGGTCATGGCCAATTCACCCACTCGGATGAAGCCCGATTACGGCTTTGAGTTCGAGGGCCTTGAGGTTTCCGGAGAGGGGGAGTATCCAGTTACCGTCACGCTGCGCCACACGTCCGGCCCGCTTGAGGGGACACAGCGCACCGTCCGGGCAAAGTACGTAGTCGGTGCCGACGGCGCGCGCAGCAAAGTGCGCCAGGCGATCGGCTGCACCCTTGCCGGAGACGCCGCCAATCACGCGTGGGGCGTGATGGATGTTCTCGCCGTGACGGACTTCCCCGATATCCGCACCAAGTGCGCCATCCAGTCCGGCTCGGGCGGCAGTATCCTCCTGATCCCGCGCGAAGGCGGTCACCTCTTCCGGATGTACGTTGACCTCGGCGAAGTGGACCCGAACGACAACGGTGCGGTACGCAACACCACCGTCGAAGAGATTATCCAGAAGGCGAACGGGATCCTTCACCCGTACACCGTGGACGTGCGGAACGTTGCCTGGCAGAGCGTGTATGAGGTCGGCCACCGCCTCACGGACCGGTTCGACGACGTCCTTCCGGAGGATCGCGGCACGCGGACCCCTCGTGTGTTCATCACCGGCGATGCCTGCCATACGCACAGTGCAAAAGCTGGCCAGGGCATGAACGTCTCCATGCAGGATGGCTTCAACATTGCGTGGAAGCTGGGACACGTGCTTGAGGGCCGCAGCCCGGAGGCCCTGCTCTCCACCTATTCGGAAGAACGGCAGGTGGTGGCCAAGAATCTCATCGACTTCGATAAGGAGTGGTCCACGATGATGGCGAAGAAGCCCGAGGAGTTCGAAAGCCCCACCGAGCTCGAGGATTTCTACGTCAGCACTGCTGAGTTCCCCTACGGTTTCATGACCAAGTACGTCCCCTCGATGCTGATCGCGGAGCCTGCATACCAGGAGATGGCCACCGGTTTCCCCATCGGAAAGCGCTTTAAATCAGCGCCGGCCGTAAGGGTCTGCGACGCGAATCCGCTCCATCTCGGCCACCAAGCAAAGGCAGATGGCCGGTGGCGGATCTACGTCTTCGCGGACGCCGCACTTCCGTCAGGAGGGAAGCAGATGACTTCCGCCACTGACCAGTTTGCCGAGTGGATCGCGAACTCGCCGGATTCACCGCTGGCCGCGACGCCGTCGGGAGCGGATCCTGACGCCTGGTTCGACGTGAAGGTGATCTACCAGCAGGCACACGTTGACCTGGACATCGGGGCGGTTCCGGCCGCGTTCAAGCCGCAGGTGGGGCCATTCAAGCTCACCGACTACGAAAAGGTGTATGCCGCCGATCCCAAGGCGGATATTTTCGAACTGCGCGGCCTGGACCGCGGCGGTGTGGTGGTGGTGGTGCGGCCCGACCAGTACGTGGCGAACGTCCTGCCACTGACGTCGACGACTGAGCTCGGGGAGTTCTTTGCTCCCCTGAGGGCCCCTCGTTTGGCGGCAAACGTTGGCTAGCGGAGCTGCTCGCTGATCCGCCGCGCGGCTTCCCTGACTGAGCTTCCAACCTGCTCGGGAGGGAGCTGGGCGCTGGGATAAACCACCGCGATGGCGGCGGGCTGGAGCCCCTGCGTGAGCCTCAGCGGGACGGCCACGGACGTAACCCCCGGCAGGACTTCGTGGTGGCTGACGGCAAATCCCAGCTCTCGAACCGCAGCCACTTCCGGGCGGCGGGGCTGATCTGGAGAAATCGCCTCCCACTGTGAATCGTCAACGATCGCTTGGATGGCCAGCCCCGGCGCCCCGACGTGCAGAGCGTGGCGGGTGCCGGGCCGCTGGACCACCGCGGCACGGCCGTGCCGCGGTTCCACGCTGGTCAGCGTGGTGCAGTCCCCGCGGTCCAGTACCACCAGGAAGGCGGTTGCGCCGAGTTCATTCGCGAGGGATGTCAGCTCCGGCAGCGCGGCAGTTTGCAGGTCGCGGGCAACTCCGCGGGCCAGTGTGGCCAAGCCGGTGCCCAGGACGATGCCCCCGGCGCTGTCCCGGGCGACGAGTCCATGGTCTTCAAGGGTGCGAAGGATTCTGTAGGCGATGGAGCGGTGCACGCCCATCCGGGCCGAGATCTCTCCGATGCTGAGGGGCGTTGTTTCCTCGCTCAGGATTTCCAGCATTCTGATGCCGCGGGAAAGTGTCTGAGAATGGGCCGGTGCCGCCTTCCCGCCCGAAAGTGCTGCGTTTGCCATTGCGCTTTGCCCTGCCGTTTCTGCCCGGTCATCCGCCTCTGGCAGTCCCATATTAGAACATCGGCCGCGATTATCGAACGGCCGGCAGGCGCCCCTTAAGCGTCCAGCAATAGTCCCGCGCGCATGACCAGGAGTCGCTCAAAGCTGGCATCCACCACCACGACGTCGGCACGCAGTCCCGCGCGGAGGCTCCCGATGGTGTTGCCCTGGCCAATGATGGCGGCCGGGACGGCGGTCGCGGACAGGACAGCGGTGGCCGGTTCAACACCGGCGCCGATCGTCCGGCGCACCACGTCCAGCAGTGTGGCTGTCCCGCCTGCGAGGGTGCCGTCGCCGAGCCGGGCAACGGCACCGCTGACGGAAACAGATGCCGGACCGAGCTCGTAGTGGCCGTCGGGCAGCCCGGTGGCGGCCATCGAGTCGGTCACCAGGACCACGTTTTCCGGACCCACCAGGTCGAACACCATTCGCACGGTTTCGGGATCCAGGTGCACGTCGTCGGCAATGAGTTCCACGGCCACTGTGCCCGCTCCAGCAAGCCGGAGGCAGGCGGCCACGGGGCCGGGGCTGCGGTGGTGCAGCGGCGGCATGCCGTTGAAAAGGTGCGTGATGGTGGGCCGCAACGCCGGTCCCCGCCCGGATGCGGACAGCAGATCGGCAGCCCCGGTGAGGGAGGCCGCCGTCGTGGGCGCATCCGCATCGGTGTGGCCCAGCGACGGCGTTACACCGTTTTCGGCGAGCATCCGCACCACCGCGCCGGCGCCGGGGAGTTCGGGTGCGTAAGTCATGGTCCGCAGGTGGCCGGCGGCGGCCCCGATCAGCTCACCGAGGAAGTCGAGGTCCGGCTCACGGAGGAACCGCGGGTCCTGGGCGCCGCAGCGCGCATGGGACAGGAACGGGCCCTCGGAGTGGATGCCCGCGATCAGCCCCTCCTCGGCCAGTTGCCGCAGTGTTTCCAGGCCGCGCAGCAGGTCCTCGCGCGAAGCAGTCACCAGGCTGGCCAGCAGGGAGGTGGTGCCGCTGCGGTGCAGGAAGTCGACGGCGGTGCGGGCGGCGTGGTTGTCGCCGCTAGGGAAGTCGCCCCCTGCTGCGCCGTGGCAGTGCAGGTCAATGAGGCCGGGCAGGATCACGCTGCCCGGCGGCAGATCCAGTTCTTCTAAATCTGTCAGCGACGCGTCCAGGCCGGCGCGCGGGCCCACGTAGGCGATGCGCCCGTCCGCCACGGCCACGACGGCATTGCCCAGGGACGTTCCGTCCGTCAGGACCGTGCCGGCCAGCAAGTAGTTCACTTCAGGGCCTCGGCGAACCAGCCGGTGATGGTGGCCGGGTGGGTGATCGCTGTTCCGACGACGACGGCGAACGCGCCCGCGTCGAGCGTCTGCCGGGCCTGCGCCGGGGTGTGGAGGCGGCCTTCGGCGATGAGGGGCACACCGAAACCGGCGGCGGCGATCTGCTCAATCAGCTCGAGATCCGGGCCGTGCGTTTTGGGGCGCTCGCCGGAGTAGCCGGACAGGGTGGTGCCGATCAGGTCCGCCCCGGCTCCAACGGCGGCGGCTGCGTCGTCGAACGAGCCGCAGTCCGCCATGACCAGCGCGAGTGATTCGTTGTGGATTCCGGCTACCGTATCGGCCAGCGTCAGCCCGTCCGGGCGTTCGCGCCGGGTTCCATCGATCGCCACGACGTGAGCGCCTGCGTTGGCCACCGCCAAAGCGTGGCGGAGCGTGGGAGTGATGAAGACGCCGTCGTGCCCGTCCTTCCAGAGCCCGATCACCGGAACCTCCACCGCCGCACGCGTGTACTGCACATCGGCCAGGCCCTGGACGCGGACAGCGGCGGCACCGCCAATGACCGCAGAGGCGGCAAACTGTGCCGTGGTCCGGGGATCGCGCAGGGGCTCGCCCGGGTACGCCTGGCAGGACACAATCAGCTGGCCGCGGAGGGCTTCGAGGGCTTCGGGGGTCAGGATCACGGTCAGTTTCCTCTGGAAGTTTGGCGGGCGGTTAGACGAGGGACTTAGGAAGATGGTGTCAGGACGGGGAAGTGAGGACCAGGCGCGCGGCACCCACCATGGCGGCAGCGTTGCCGAGTTTAGCCGGGAGAACAGGGAGACCGGCCAGTGCGGGCAGGAGTTCGGCCCGGAGGGCACGTTCCAGCGGGCGCCACCAGGGCGCACCGGCGTCGGACAGGCCGCCTGACACTACGACTACTTCGGGGTCCAGGATGTTGGCGAGTCCGCCCACAGCCTGCCCGGCCGCACCCGCGCCTATGCCCACAGCTTTGATGGCGGCCGGGTCCCTCGCGCCGGCGAGGGCAAAGACGGCCCGCGCGTCCGGTGCGTCCGCTGTGCCGCCCAACCGCAAGTACGTCTCGCGGATGGCGGGCCCGGAGGCGATGGCCTCAACGTGCCCGGCTCCGCCGCAGACGCAGGGTACAGGGGCACCTTCGTGGAACGCGTAGGGCGAAGCGAAGTGCCCCACGTGTCCGCCGACGTAGCGGTGCCCCAGGACCGGCTGCCCGCCGAGCACAAAACTGCCCCCGACGCCGGTGCCGAAGGCCACCAGCAGCGAACTTGCAGTCCCGGCGCCAGCCCCCGCCCACGCCTCACCGAGAGCGTGCGCATGGACGTCGTTCACCGCCCGCACTGCCTCCGGCTCCAGGCCCAACCGCACAGCCAAACCGGCCGTCAGCTGAGTCCCGGCCCACCCGAGGATCGCGTCGGTGGCCGAAACGACCACCCCGCGCCCGGCATCAATCACCCCGGCAGACCCAACGCCAACCCCACTGACATCCAGGCCCTCTGCTTGAGCCTTCGAAATGAGCGAGGAAACCAGGGCAGCGGTAGCATCCAAAATGGCGTCCCCACCATCCCGGTTCAGCGTCGGAACAGTCTCCGGAAACAAGACCGTCCCATCCGCGGAAACAACCCCGGCAGCAGTCTTAGTACCGCCAAGGTCAACACCGATCGCGTACTGCATTTCAGTCCTGTCAGTTTCGTTGTGGCCGGGTCGGTGCCAGTCCGCGGCCTTGCCGGCGCTTAGACTCCTCCCGGCGTCGTCTTCCGGTCGCGGGGCGACCTGCAGACAACTCTGGTCGGCGATGCGCGCCTACGCAAGACCCCGGCCGGGCACCTAAGTGCCTCACTGGCAGCGCAGGACATGGTTCTTTTGTGTAGGTTGCGTCAGAGCGCGAGGAACGAGCGCAGCAACCGGCAAAAGGAGCATGCCCGGCGCACCGCCCAAACCACGACTAACTAAACGAGCCCGTTGCGTTCCAGGATGACCCTGATCGCCTTGGTCTCATCCTCGTCCAGGGCGAGCATGGGCGCGCTCATGACGTTGGTCTTGATGACGCCCATGAGCTGTAGGGCGGTCTTGAAGGCGCCCAGGCCCGCGGCGTTGCCGGATACGCGGCCGGCCTTGGGGGTATAGACGATCTCGAAGACGTCGGCCAGGCGGTCCTGCTCGGCAGCGGCGCCGGCCCAGTCGCCGGCAATGGCGGCGTCGTAGAGGCGCCTGTAGCCGGCCGGGTCAACGTTGCCGAGGCCGGGCACAACGCCTTGGGCGCCGCCGAGGAGGGCGCCGTCCACCACCACTTCGTGGCCGGTGAAGATGTCGAAGTTGGGGATGTCCTTGGCGGCCAGCAGCAGCTGGCGGAACGAGACGTCGTCGCCGGAGGAGTCCTTGACGCCGGCAATGACGCCGTCGCGGCCCAGCTCAACCAGCAGGTCGGTAGGCAGCTTGAAGTGGGTGCGCACCGGTACGTCGTAGGCGAAGACGGGGACGTCGACGGCGGCGGCGATGGAGCGGAAGTGGCGCCCGTTTTCCTCCGCGTTGCTGATGGCGTAGTACAGGCTGGTGGCCACGATGGAGTCGGCCCCGAGTGCGATGACGCGCCGGGCTTCTTCTATGACGCGGTTGGTTGTCTGTTCCACGGCGCCCACGATGACCGGCACCTGGCCGGCGTTGACGCCTGCCACGGTCTGCACCACGAGGTCGCGCTCGGTGTTGGTCATGTGGGTGACCTCGCCGGAGGAACCCAGTACGAACAGGCCGGACACACCGCCGTCGAGCAGGTGCTTGGTGACCTTTTCCAGCGACGGCACGTCGATGGCACCGTCGGCGGCGCGGGGGGTGACGACGGGCGGGATGACGCCCTGGAAACGGGAAGCGACAGTAGTCACAGAATTCTCCAAATATTGATGGTTAGACGAAAACTCTTCAGGGGGAAATCTAGATGTGGAGCAGGCTCGGCGCGGCGCCCAGCAGCTTCTTGGTGTAGTCGTTGGTGGGGCTGTCGAAGACCTGCGCAGCGGTGCCCTGTTCCACGATCTTGCCGAAGTACATGACGCAGATGCGGTCCGAGACATAGCGGACGGTCTGGATATCGTGCGAGATGAACACCATGCCGAGGTTCAGCTGGGTCTTGAGGTCGGAGAGCAGGTTCAGTACCTGGGCGCGGACGGAAACGTCCAGGGCCGACGTCGGCTCGTCCGCCACGATGATGTCCGGATCCAGCGCCAGGGCGCGGGCAATCGCCACACGCTGGCGCTGGCCGCCGGAAACCTGCGACGGCGTGACTTCCGCCGCGGACTGCGGCAGGCCCACGACCGCCAACAGTTCCTTGACCTTGGCCGCGCGCGTTGCCGCGGTGCCGATGCCGTGGATCTGCAGCGGATCGGTGAGGATGTCCTGGACCGTCATGCGGGGGTTCAGCGCGGTGGACGGGTCCTGGAAGACCACGGACACGGAGCGGCCGAATTCCTTGCGCATCTGCGCGTTCCGCTTGATGGCGGGCTTGCCGTGGAAGAGCACCTCGCCCGACGTCGGGGTCTGAAGTCCCACGAGCACTGACGCGAGCGTGGACTTGCCGCAGCCGGACTCACCCACGATGCCCACGGTTTCGCCGCGGCTGATGGTGAAGTCCACGCCGTCCACCGCTTTGACGATGTTCGGGCGGAAGAGCTTACCGCCGCGGGCGTGGTGGTAGACCTTCACATCCTTGAGTTCGATGACCGGCTTAGAGCGTTGCTGTATTGAATCGCTCATTTTGCGTCCTCCTTCAGGTGGCTCGCCCAGTAGTGGTCCGCATCTTCGCCGTGGGCGGATGAAACCGAGGTCAGGACCAGTTGCTGGTTGGGGTCGGCGTCGGACCGCAGCGAACGTGCGGCGAATCGGTCACCGGGGGCGAAGTCGCGCGGGGACGGCACGGTGCCGGGGATCTGGTGCAGGCGGACGGCGTCAGCCTCAATGGAGAGGACAGCACCGAGCAGGCCGCGGGTGTATTCGTGCTTGGGGTTCTGCAGCAGCTCCGAAGCCTGCGCGGATTCCACCACCTGGCCGGCGTACATGACGGTGATCCGGTGTGCCAGGGAGGCCACCAGGGCGAGGTCGTGGCTGACGAACACCATGGCGAAGCCGAGCTGCTCGCGCAGGTCGTTGAGCAGGTCCACAACCTGCTTCTGGACGGTGACGTCCAGGGCGGTGGTGGGCTCGTCGGCAACCACGATTTTCGGCGACCGGGACAGGGCCATGGCGATCAGGACGCGCTGGCGCTGGCCACCGGAGAGCTCGTGCGGGTAGCTGGCGAGGGTCCGGACGGGATCGAGCTTGACCAATTCGAGCAGCTCGGCCGGGGTCTTCCGGCCGCCGCGTTTGGTCAGCTGCTCCATCTGGTCCTTGATCTTCATGGACGGGTTCAGGGAGCTCAGGGCATCCTGGTAGACCATGGCGATCTGCTCGCCGCGCAGGCCCTCGTAGGCCTTGAGGCTGCTGTGCTTGGTGGCCGGATCGAGCAGTTCCTTGCCATCGAACTTGATGGACCCTGTAACCTCTGCGGTCTTGGGCAGCAGGCCCATGACGGCCAGGGACGTGATGGACTTGCCGCAGCCGGACTCGCCCACCAGGCCCATGGTTTCGCCTTCACGGACGGTGAAGGAGACGTTGTCCACGATCGCGGTGTCGCCGAAGCGGCCGGGGAAGCGGATGGAGAGGTTCCTGACCTCGAGGACGTTCCGGGCATCGGCCGCGACCTGGGGGAGGCGGTCGGTGCGCTTGGCCTCGATGGCGGAGAGCAGTTCCAGTTCCCGGTCCAGCAGCAGGTGCGGGTTGGCCGCGGCCAGCTGCGCATCGGAGAGGACGGCAGCCTCGCTGTAGTGCTCCTCGGTGAGGACATCACCGTAGGCGGCGCGGACGCCGTCGAGCTCGTGCTGCTCCACCACTGAGGGCTGGGCCACGGAGGTCGCCACCTCGGTATCAACGGCGGAGCCAGCGGCGCCCGCCGCAGCGCCGGAAACAGCAGCTGCCGAACCGTCGTCGTCCTTCACCACAGGCGCCTTGCGCAGTTTCGGGTTCACCATGGCATCGGTGAGGCCCTCGGCCAGGATGTTCAGCGACAGCACGGTGAGCAGGATGGTCACGCCGGCGAAGGTGGTAGCCCACCAGCCGCCGGACAGGACCAGGTTGCGGCCGTAGGAGATCACGTTGCCCCAGGACGGAGCGGGGTCCTGGACGCCGGCGCCGAGGAAGGACAGTGAGGCTTCGAGGATGATGGCGTCGGCCACCATCACCGTGGCGAACACCAGCACGGGGGCCGCGGTGTTGCGGACGATGTGCTTGAGCAGGATATAGAAGCGGCCGGCACCGATCACGCGCTCGGCACGGACGTAGTCCTCGCCGTACTGGGAGAGCACATTGGCGCGGACCACGCGGGCCAGCTGCGGGGTGTAGATGATGGCGATCGCGATGATGATGGTGGGGACCGAGTTGCCGAAGGCGGCCAGCAGCACCGCGGCCAGGGCGATGCCCGGGAACGCCATCAGGATGTCCATCAGGCGCATGATCAGTTCGTTCACGGCCTTGCTGGAGGTGGCGGCCAGGGAACCCAGCAGCGCACCCGCCACGATGGCCAGGAGGACGGCGCCAAGGCCGATCATCAGCGAGGACTGCGCACCGAACAGGATGCGGGAGAAGATATCGCGGCCCAGGCGGTCGGTGCCGAAGAAGTGCTCGGCGCCGGGCGGGGTGGCCGGAATGAAGGTCTCCAGCGGATCGTGCGGCGCGATGGTCGGCGCGAAGACGGCGGCGAGCACAATCATGATGAGGAAGAGGAGGGCGATGCGGGAGCCCCACGGGAGGGCCTTGAAACGGATGCCCGGGGCACTCAGCCGTTCAGCAAGCTTGCTGCGCATGAGCTATACCGTCCTGATTCGGGGGTTGATGAGCAGGTATAGGAGGTCCACCACAATGTTCACCAGAACGAAGGTGACGGAGATGGTGAGCACCACGCCCTGGACCAGGTTGACGTCCAGGTTGGTGATGCCGTTGAGGATCAGCTGGCCCATGCCGGGCAGGGCGAAGATCATTTCAATCACGACGGCGCCGCCGAGCAGGTAGCCCACGCGCAGTCCCAGCACGGTCACCGGGGTCACCAGGGCGTTGCGCAGGACGTTCTTGGACACCACTTCGCGGTAGGGGACGCCGTTGCCGATGGCGGTGCGGACGTAGTCGCGGTCCAGTTCCTCCACCATGGAGGTACGGACCACGCGGATCAGCGAGGCGGACACGGGGATGCCGAGCGCGAGGGCGGGGAGGGCCATGGAGTTCAGCCAGCCGCCAAAGCCGGATTCCGGCGTCGCGATGCCGCCCGAGGGGAACAGCGGGGTGGCGCCCAGGGCGAACCACTGGATCAGCAGGATGCCCAGCCAGAACGACGGCGTGGCGATCGCGGCGATCGAGAAGACGCGGACTAGCTGGTCCTGCCACTTGTCGCGGTAGAGGGCGCCGAGGATGCCGAACGCCAGGGACACAACAATGGCGATGAGGACGCCGAGGAAGGTCAGCTGCAGCGTAAGGGGGAACGCGGAGCCGATCATGGAGGCCACCGACTTGGCCGGCGGGGTGGTGACGCCGAGGTCGAACCGCAGCAGCTTACCGAGGAAGCTGAAGTACTGCAGGACCAGCGGATCGTTCAGGCCGTTTTCCTGGCGGTACTGCTCCTTCGCCTCTTCGGACGCACCGTCGCCGAGGGCGGAGCTGGCCTGGTCACCGGGAGCGGCTTGCAGGACAAGGAAGACGAGCAGGGTGATGCCCAGGATCATCAATGGCAGTGCTGCGAGTCTGCGGCCGAGCAGACGCAATATCGTGACCAATTTGTTCTCCGGTTTGTTGGGTGTGCTGCCGGGCCCGCTCGAAAGCGGGCCCGGCAGCGCAGGTACTTCTTAGGAGGTGCGGCCGACGTCGATGAACGACATGCCTGTGGTGGGCAGCGGCTTGAAGCCGTTGAGCCTCTTGTCGTCCCAGGCGCTGGGCAGTTGGCGGTGGAAGATCGGGTAGAGGGGAAGTTCCTCGGACACAAGGTCCACGATTTCGCCGGTGATCTTTTTGGCGTCTTCCTTGGCGGCCTGGGAACCCTTGTTCATGAGTTCCTGCAGCTTGGCACGTTCCGGTGCGGTCCAGTAGGCACGCTTTTCCATCCAGGTGGCGCCCGAGTAGAACCAGCTCAGGAGCAGGTCCGCGTCGTTGCCGAAGACTGACGGGTCGCCGGGGGCCGCTACCACCGAGTAGTCCCCGGCGCCGACACGGTCCGTGTACAGGGCGCCGGACTGGATGCTCTTGACGGTGACCTTCACGCCCGGGATCTTGTTCCAGGATTCGAGGATCAGCGGTGCAACGTCCTTGACCCAGGCTGTGTCCGTGGTCAGCAGCTCGAACTCGAGGCTGGTCACGCCGGCTTCCTTGAGCAGGTCCTCAGCCTTCTTGGCGTCGTAGCCGTAGACGTTCTTGGCCTTGACGTAGTCCGGGTGGCCTTCCTGGAAGTAGGAGCTGGCAGCCTTGGCGTTGCCGAACAGGGCCTTCTTGATGATGGCGTCCTTGTCCAGGCCGTAGTGCAGGGCCTGGCGGACCAGCTTGTTGTTGAACGGGGCCTTGTTGCAGTTGAACATCAGGAACATGAGGCCGAAGGACTGCACGGATTCGACCTTCACCTTGGACTTGAGGCCGTCGATATCCAGGTAAGGGACATCCTCAATGGCCTGGACGCGGCCGGACTGGACGGCGGTGACGCGGGCTGCGGCGTCGGAGAGCAGGAGCCAGGTCATGCCCTTGGCCAGTGCTGGCTTGGGGCCGTTGTAGTCGGCGAACCTTTCGAAGACGATCTTGTCGTCCTTGACGGCGGAGACCAGCTTGTAGGGGCCGGTGCCCACGGGGGCGGCGTCGAAGGCCTTGAGGTCCGTGGCCAAGGCCTTGGGGACGACCTTGACCACGGAGATGCGAGGGCCGAAGCCGGGGAAGGCGTACTTCAGCGTGAATTCGACCGTCTTGGCATCAACAGGCTTGACGGCCTGGATGAACGGAATGAACTGCGAGAACAAGGACTTGTTGGCCGGGTCCATGACGCGGGTGAAGGAGAAGGCTACGTCCTCGGTGGTGACGGGGGCGCCGTTGTGGAACTTGGCGCCGTCGCGGAGGGTCACCTGGAAGGTGGTGTCGTTGACCTTCTTGGGGTCGGCGGCGGCGAGGGCGTTGTACGGTTCGCGGGTGGCCGGGTGCAGTTCGATGAGGCCTTCGAAGATGTGCAGGTTGGCGGCCATCGGAGTGGCGCCGGAGGAGCTCAACGGGTCGAAGCCGGTGGACAGGGCGTAGGAGATGCCCGCTTCGATGGTGAGGTCCTTGTTCACTGCGCCGGCGCTCGCGGAGCTGCCGGTGGTGGTGGCTGCCGGGCTGCCGCACGCGGCAACGGAAGCAGTGAATGCTGCGGCAGCGCCCATGGCACCGGTCAGCTTGAGGAAGTTCCGGCGGCTGGCATCATTGACCAGCGGCAGGTTCTTGGTGATGTTGTTCATAAAAGCCTCGCCATTCCAGAAAGGTTTATCGGATGTAGGACGTCCGAGCTCGTAGGACGACTGTAAGTCGGATCACAGCCTCCCGTCAAGCGCCGCCTCCCGCTGCCCCCACCCCGCCCGCCCCTGCCCCAGCCCTGCCGCCGCCCCTGGGAACGCTCTCTCACTCGATGTGGGTTTTCGGGGAACGCTCTCTCACTCGCCCGCGGTGACGTCCCCGCTGCGGGTGTCGAATCCGAAAGTACGACGGCGGCGTACGGCTTGGGTGCCGCACCAGGCCGTCACCTCGAAGGCGACCTCCGCGTGGCCGCGCGCCACGTCCGTCGCCGTGACGGTGTAGGCCGGCGTGAAGTAGAGGACTTCCTCGCCGGGGCGGAGGTCCGTGCCGGGGAAGGCCTCTGAGCCGGGGCCGGACAGCCGGAGGCCGGTCAGCGGCAAGGCCGCGTTGTTGCGCGCCCGGCCGGTGAAGGCAAGGATGTCGCCGGCCTTGTAGCCCGGGACGATGGGGCCGTAGTTTAGGTCCTGCGCTTCCCTGGTGCCAATGACCTGGGCCGCCTCGGCCGTGTAGCCCTGGCCGATCTCCTTCCAGGTGTGAACTCCCCACCCGTCCCCGCCGGAGGGCATCACGTAGAACTCGCCGGTGTTCCGCCAGGCGGGCGGGCGCCCCGGCGTGATGGAGCGAAGTGTCATATCGAATGCCAGGCCGGCGTCCTCGCCGTCGGGGTCCGGTCTGGCGGCTCCGGGGCCAGGAGGGCACGCCGTCAACTGTGCTGTCAGCTGCTCCCCAGGCACGGAAATAAACACGATCTCCCGGTAGCCCTGACGCTCATACAGCACGCCGATGTTGCCGTCCGGCAGCCGGGTGGCGGTCGAATAGGCCGAACTGCCGGGGCACAGGACAAGTTTCGCCGGCCAGCTGCGCCCGTTGTCGGGTGACAGGCTGAGGACGGTGTTCCGCCGCAAGGCCGTGTCGTGGTTGTTCGTGGCCAGGAGCCACGAGCCGGTGTCGTCCCCGGCGAAAGAGGCCACCGACGGCAGCCCGTCGAAGCGGACCAGCGAGCCGTTGTCGCCCGGGTCCGGGAGGTCTTCAATCGGGGACAGCGCACTCCAGGTGGCGCCGCCGTCGTCGGACGTTGCGGAAAGTCGCCGCGGCGTTCCGCGGCTGTGCAACAGCAGCCGGCCGTCCGAGAGGGCTGCGACTTTGTTTTCGTTCGGGCTGAACCCATGCGTGCCCGCGTCGATCAGCTCCCCGAGCGTCCAGGTCTCGCCGTGGTCATCGCTGAATGCGGACGCGGCCATGATCTCGCCGCCTGCCAGGACCACATACTGCTGCACGAGGCGGCCGCGGAAGTGCCCGGCGTGGATCTGGATGCCCTGCCCGGCGGCGGCGAAAATTCCCGTGATGGCGGGTTGGCCTGCGCGCATTGGCGGGCGGAGCTTGAGCTCGGCAGTGATCCGGCGGTGCTGCCAGGTCAGTCCGTCGTCGTCGGAGAAGCTCAGGTCGCAGTGCTGCACCTGGTCCTCCGGCTCCATCCCGGCCACGGCCTCGAAAAAGCCCGCGTGCGTTCCGGCTGCGTGGAACAACAAGATGCGGCCGGTGTCCGCGTCCACCAGGAGGCTCGGATCACCGTATCCGTTCAGCCCGCCGCCGGTGCGCACCACCCGCTGGGGTCCCCAGGTCCGGCCGTTGTCCGTGCTGCGCCGGAGCAGGAGGTCGATCGGATTGGGCAGGTCGTCAAGGTTGGGGCGCCCGTCGTACGCCGCCAGAAGCGTACCCTTCTGGGAAACGGCGAGGGCAGGAATCCTGTACTGGCGGTACCCGCCTGTTCCTCGGACCGCCAGAACGTGTTCCACGTCGGGGGTGGCCGCCATCATCGGCAGGACATGGGATGTCATATCTCCATGGTAGGCGATGGGCGGAGGCTGTGTGGGGCGGCGCCTTCTCTGGCAGAGTATGACCATGCTCACTGTAATTGGCGAGGGCCTTGTTGACGTTGTCCAGCGCGCCTCCGGAATCGAGGCGCACGTGGGCGGCAGCCCGCTCAACGTCGCGGTGGGCCTGGCCCGCCTGGACCATCCCGTGCAGTTCATCGGGCGCTACGGCCGGGACGCCTACGGGGACGCCGTTGCCGCCCACCTGCGCGCCAGTTCCGTGATGCTGCCCCAAGGCCCCGATGAATTGCCTACCAGCGTGGCCACCGCCCTGATTGACGACGACGGCGCCGCCACCTACACGTTCGACCTCGCCTGGGAGCTTCCCGGCCTCGCCGACCGCCTTCCTTTTATGCTGCAGGGAACCACCCTGCTGCACACGGGCTCCATCGCGACGATGCTGGTGCCCGGCGCCGCCGACGTCCTCGCCGCCGTCGAACACGCCCATCCTTCCGCCACCATCAGTTTCGACCCCAACTGCCGTCCCAGCATCATTACCGACGTGGACTACGCACGGCGGCAGGCGGAAAAGTTCGCCTCCCTGGCTGACGTTGTCAAGGCTTCGGACGAGGACCTTGAATGGCTGTACCCGGGCGCTGACGTGCTGGAGTCCGCCCGGCGCTGGCTGTCCCTTGGCGGTGCGGAGGGGCCGGCGATGGTGGTGGTCACCCGCGGCGCAGCCGGTCCGTGGGGGATTACAGCCGCCGG
Organism: Pseudarthrobacter sp. TAF60_1; assembly: GCF_052113505.1. Classification (NCBI taxonomy): domain Bacteria; kingdom Bacillati; phylum Actinomycetota; class Actinomycetes; order Micrococcales; family Micrococcaceae; genus Pseudarthrobacter; species Pseudarthrobacter sp. TAF60_1. The sequence goes on along the minus strand of NZ_JBFRDI010000017.1, from coordinate 95,813 downwards.
TGAGGTGGAATGCCCGGCGCCGGAAGTGGAGGTGGCGGACACCGTGGGCGCGGGGGACTCCTTCATGGCGGCGCTGCTCTCAGGGATCGTTGACCGCGGACTGGACGGCGCGCAGAACCGCGAGGACCTGCGCGGGCTTCCGGCTGAAGGCCTTGCTGAACTCCTTGCACATGCCTCCCGTGCTGCCGCCGTCACCGTCTCCCGGCCCGGGGCGAACCCGCCCACCCGCGCCGAACTGAACGCAGTTCCTGAGGAGGAGGAATAGGCGGGATCTGCCTCCATGCAGGTGGTGGCTATCCGGAACGGTGACGGGCGCCGTGGACATGCCCGGTGGGTAGGCTGAAGTCCACGCACGATAGATAGGAAGCTGTGGTGGCCCAGACGATGGCGACAGCCGGGACGACGCTCAATGAGGTGATGGCCGAGCTGGCCGCGCTCGAGGACCCGCGAGCCCGTGAAGTGAACATCCGGCACGGTGACGACCACGGGGTGAACCTCACCAAGCTCCGCGCCGTCGCCAAGCGGCTCAAGACGCAGCAGGAGCTTGCAGTTGAGCTTTGGAAAACCGGTGACACGGCGGCCCGGCTTTTGGCGCTCCTCATCTGCCGTCCGAAGTCGTTCGATCAGGCGGAGCTGGACGCCATGATCCGCCAGGCGGGCACGCCCAAGGTGCAGGACTGGCTGGTGAACTATGTGGTGAAAAAGAGTCCGCACATCGAGGCGCTTCGCCAGCTATGGTTCGCTGATCCGGACCCGATGGTGGCGAGTGCCGGCTGGGCTTTGACCACAGACCGCGTGGCGAAAAAACCGGAGGGACTCGACCTGCCGGGACTGCTCGACGTCATTGAGGCGGACATGCAGTCCGCGCCGGACCGCCTGCAGTGGGCAATGAACCACTGCCTGGCCCAGATCGGCATTGAACATCCCGAGCACCGTGCCCGCGCCCTGGACATCGGGGAGCGCCTGGAGGTGCTCAAGGATTACCCCACGCCGCCGAACTGTACCTCGCCGTTCGCGCCCATCTGGATCACCGAGATGGTGAAGCGGCGGCAGTAATAACGCGGATCGAGTGGCGAGATATCGATGCTAAGCGCGGGTATTAGCGTTGAGATTTCGCCACTCGACGGTGGGGAGACTACTCCTTGCCCAGCCCCGCAGCCGAGGTCTTCTCACCGCTGACTTCGTTCAAGGCGGTGAGGTAGAAGATGCCGTTGATATCCGCCTGCTTGGTGGTTCCCGCAGTCACGCCGTCGGCCAGGAGCTTTTGGTAGGTTCCGGCCAGCGGGTCAACGGTGAACACGATGTTCTTCAGGGACCGGTCAATCACGTCCGCTTTGAGCTCCGCGCCGGCCGCTTCCTTCAGGGCCATGTTGATGACGGTGGCCTTCTCGCCGGCGGCCGCGCCGTTCAGCCACTCCACTGATTTAACGTGGCCGCGCAGGAGGGCCTTCACGGTGTCCGGGTGTTCGGCGGCGAACTTCTTGTTCACGATCAGGATGGTGGTGGGAAACTCGCCCGGCTTGCCGGAGAGTGAGCCGTCCCAGAGGTCTTTCTCATCCACCAGGACTTTCGCTCCGGCGGTCAGCACCAGGCGGGACGCCCACGGCTCAGGCAGCCACGCGCCGTCGAGCTTTCCGTCCTGGAACAACTTCAGGGTTTGCGCGTTTTCGGTGGGGTTGATGGCCACGTCGCCGCTGCCGTCCACGTTGGTTTTGTAGCCCTGCGAGGACAGCCAGGCACGCAGTGCCACGTCCTGGGTGCCGCCAAGCTGCGGCGAAGCCAGGGTCTTACCCTTGAGATCGGACGCAGAGGTGATTTCCGGTTTGACCACCAGCTGCGCGCCACCCGCTGCGGCGCCGGCAATGATGTTGACCGATTCCCCGCCGCTCTTGACGAACGAGTTGATCGCCGGGTTCGGGCCAATATAGGTGGCGTCGACGGCGCCGGCGTTCAGGGCCTCGATCGCGGCGGGCCCGGCGTTAAACACCTGCGTGCTGAGCTTCGTGTCGCCCAGTTCCTTGGCGATGTAACCCTGGCTGACACCCACCAAAGCAGGGGCGTGAGTGACGTTGCCGAAGTAGCCGAGCTTGAGCTCAGCCGCGGCATTGCCCGGAGCAGCAACGGAAGCGGCCGGGACGGCGGCATTGTTGCCGGAGACCGCCGAGGCCACCGCCACGCCCCCGCCGACCAGGACCAGGATGCCGGCGGCAATGCCGATCTTCAGGCCCAGCGGCCGTTTCGGGATGGCTGACTGTCCTGCAACGATCCGGGTGGATCCTTGCTGGTTCTGTGGACTCTTGTCCGAGGGTGTGCTCACGGGATTTCCTTTGCTGGCGGAGGTGTTGAGAAGAGAGTACGGAGGGGCCCGCGGTGCCACAACGGTTCCGGACACGGACGTTCACCGGGCGTAGCGAAGGCTCAACACGGCGTCGCACAGCGTCAAACGGCGTCGCAGGGCGTCTCTCTTCCGGGGGACTTTCTACCCTTGTTGCACCACCAGGCAGGGTGTCCGATGGGAGCATGACGGCCGGAAGCACCCAATCTGCGCGCCCGGAACCGCGATGATGACCACTTCATCCTGCGGCGATGAATAAGTTCCGGGACAGGGCCGACGCCGGCCGGCGGCTGGGAGAGCAACTGCACCGGTTTCGGGGCGACGACGTCATCATTCTGGGGCTGCCCCGCGGCGGTGTTCCGGTGGCGGCTGAGGTTGCCAAAGCACTCAGCGCGCCGCTGGACGTCATCGTGGTCCGAAAACTCGGCGTCCCGTTCCGCCCGGAGGTGGCAATGGGAGCCATTGGCGAAGGCAATGCCCGCGGACTGGACAAGGGAGTCATCTCACTCGCAGGGATAACCGAAGACGATCTGCGGACCGTGGAACGGGAGGCACGGGCACTCCTGAAAGCCAGGGTGGAACGGTACCGCAGGGGACGGCCACGTCCGGACCTGACGGGGATGACCGCCATCATTGTCGATGACGGCATGGCCACCGGATCAACAGCCCGGGTTGCCTGCCAGGTTGCACGGCAACTCGGCGCGGCCAGGATAATTCTGGCCGTCCCGGTGGCCCCGGCGCACCTGCTGGACACCATGACTGAACCGGATCAGGTGGTCTCCCTCATTTCCGCCCATGACTTCCAGGCAGTCGGGCAGTATTACCGTGACTTCTCACCCACCGGGGATGAGGAGGTGGTGGAACTGCTGGATGCGTCCGTTGACCGCGGGGTGCAGATCCCGGCCGACGGACTGACCCTGCAGGGAGACCTGCACGTGCCCGGGCACTGCGAAGCGGTGGTCGTTTTCGCCCATGGAAGTGGCAGCAGCCGGCACAGCCCCCGCAACAGGTACGTTGCCTCCGTTCTCCAAGGCGCAGGCCTGGGCACCCTCCTGCTGGACCTGCTGACCCCGGACGAGGAAGCAGACCGCAGGAACGTGTTCGACATCCCGCTGCTGGCCCAGCGGCTCACCGCGGCAACCCAGTGGCTGGCTAGCCAATACGGCCCCGCATGCCGCGTTGGCTACTTCGGGGCAAGCACCGGTGCCGCCGCCGCGATCCGGGCCGCGGCCGACGCCGGCAGCCAGGTAGGCGCGATCGTGTCCAGGGGCGGCCGGCCTGACTTGGCCGGCGCGGGGCTTGCCGCCGTCCGCGCCCCTACCCTCCTGATCGTGGGCGGGGCCGACACCCAGGTCCTTGCCCTGAACCGCGCGGCGATGAAGGACATGCGGGCGCTGACCCGGCTGGAGATCATTCCGGGAGCCACCCACCTCTTCGAAGAACCCGGAACGCTCGCGCAGGCGGCGAAGCTGGCTGCCGGGTGGTTCACCCGCTACTTGCTGCCAGCCCCCAATGGCGACCCCTTGACGGAGGGCCCCTGAACGACATCCACGTAGACTGGGAAGATGCGGCTGGTAGCAAGTGATATTGACGGAACCATTCTTGGGCACGACGGAAAAATCAGTGACCGCACCGTCCGCGCCTTCCATGCCTGCCGGGAGGCCGGCGTCGAACTGGTTTTTGTCACCGGTCGGCCGCCGCGCTGGCTGCACCCGCTGCAGGATCAGCTGGGCCACACCGGCACGGTGATCTGCTCCAACGGCGCCGTCGTGTGGGACCTCGAGGCTGACCGGCTGGTCTCCGCCCGGACGCTCAGCCTTGATGCCGTCCGGGAAACACGCCGGATCATCAAGGCACTGCGGCCCGCCTCGCTGTTCGCCGCGGAAACCCTCACCGGGTTCCACCTGGAGCCGGGCTTTATCGAGAACGGCTCCAGCGAGCTGCTGGCCGAATTCACCCCGGCTCCGCTGGCGGAAACGCTCACCGCGGACGACGCCGTCGTGAAGTTCCTGGCGATCGTCAGGGACGGCACTCCGGATGACTTCCTCGCGGAGGTCCGCCCCGCCGTCGCGCACCTGGCCTCCGCCACCCACTCTGCGCCCAGCGTCGCCATGCTGGAACTGGCCGTTCCCGGGATCAACAAGGCAGTCACCCTGGCCGAATACGCCAGGTCGCTCTCGATCGATGCCGCGGACGTCGTGGCCTTTGGCGACATGCCCAACGACGTCGAGATGCTGCGCTGGGCAGGCAACGGATACGGAATGGCCAGCGGCCACCCGGACGCCATCCGCGCAGCAGGGCAGCAGGCACCCCACTTCGACGACGACGGCGTGGCCCAGATTCTCGAGGCCAGGCTCGCGGGGCTTGGGCTGGACCTGCACTAACCGAAACCCCGCGTGAGTGCACAGCTTCCGCTCACCTGACGTTCACTTTCGCCCCCTAGAGTGAGCTGTGGATATACACCATCCACAGCTTGAGGGGAAGTCATGGCAAGGAACGGCAACCAACGGGCGGCCGAGGGGCCGCTGCGCCCGGCAGAGCCGGCTGCGCACTGGAAATCGCTGAAAGAGGGCGACCGTGTGCGCGTCCTGATCACTCCCGGTTACGAAACCGGCGGTTTCGTGGACGCCATCACCTCGGACTACACCGCTGTGTGGGTGAATCTCGACGACGGACGGGGGCGTACGATGCTGCACTGCAGCGACGCCGTGGAGATCGTGCTGCAGGAGGCATAACGGGCAGGTTCGGGTACGCTCGCAGCGTGACCGAACGGTACTTTGACTCCTCCGGTGATGCTTCGCGCCCGCCGCCCCCCATCGCCCTGGCCCACCGCGGATTTTCCCGGGAGGGGCTCGAAAACACGATGGCCGCCTTCCGGGCCGCCGTCGAACTCGGGTGCCGTTACGTCGAGACCGATGTCCACACCACGTCCGATGGCGTGCTGCTGCTTTTTCACGACGAAACCCTGGACCGGGTCACGGACGGCCGTGGCCGGATCTCCGAACTGACCGCCGCGGACGTGGCAGCCGCCAGGATCGGCGGGTCCGAACCGGTGCCGCTGTTCGACGAACTCCTCACGGCGTTCCCCGACGTACGGGTGAACCTGGACGTCAAGGACTGGGGTTCCGTGCGCACCCTGGCCGCCGGCATCGAACGTCACGGCGCGCATGACCGTGTGCTGGTGGCCAGCTTTTCAGACCGCCGACGCCGGGCGGTGCTGAAGCTGCTCAGCCGGCCGGTTGCATCTTCGGCCGGGGTGGTGACGAACGGGCTGTTTGTCCTTCTCGGTCCGGTTCTTCCGATCCCTGTGCTGCGCTTCGTGCTCCGGGGCCCGTTCCGCGACGTTCAGGCGTTGCAAGTACCGGTGCGGCAGGGGGCGATTCGTGTGGTCACACGCGGATTCATCCGCCGCGCGCATGCCCTCGGCCTCGCGGTCCACGTCTGGACCATCAATGATCCCGACGAGATGCGCCGCCTGCTGGACCTTGGCGTCGACGGGCTCGTGACGGACCGGGCAGACCTGCTCAAGCAAGTGCTCCTGGAACGGGGCGAGTGGCCGGGCAGCTGAGTTGTGCATTGCCGGGCATCGGGCTGAAGTCAGCTGTTGCCGTCTTCCGGCTGAGCCGGGTTGGCGGACACCGGGCCGGTGGCGGAGCCAGGCTTCAAGCCGGGCGCCTTCTCCTTCTCGGCTTCCATGGCATTGGAACCCTCGCTAATGGATGAGTGCACCTCGACGTCGCTGTTGGGATCGGTCGGCTCCGGAACGTTTGCACCGTCAGTCGGTTTGGACGTGCCAGCCAGGTCCTCCATGGCGTTTTCCGCTGCCTTGCTGATGCTGTCTCCGATGTCCATCTGACCGCTCCTTCTTGAGTTGGGGATCCGGCGTCGCTCCCGGGTCCCGCCGAACCTATCTTCCAGAATTATCAGCATGCTTACAATTAGTCCAGAGCTGGGGAGCAGCCGCAGCCGACCCGAGGAAAGGAACCCGGCATCATGAGCAGCAACTATCCGGAAGAAGATTCGTCCGAGTCAGCGAAGAAAACCAAGGACTCCGAGGGTAAAGACTCCGCCGGTTCGGCAAACCCGGACCCCGCGGAGGGCAACGTCACCGGCCTGGAGCCGGGCGGGGGAGTGCCGCCCGGGGAAACCCCGCCCATGGAGGACCAGATGAGCGGGGACCAGGGCCACGACGAATAGCAGGGTCCGTCCGCCGGCGGCGCGGCCGGTTAGTGCCAGGCCACGCCGCCGGCTAGTGCCGGTCAGGGCCGCCGGGCCCCGGGAAGTGGCTCGATTCGGAGGCGAGGAGTCGGAGTTCGTCAGTGTCGAGGGGAGCATTCCAGGCTGCCCACTCCGTCGGCCGCACAGAGGGCCTGCCCAACAGGTAGCCTTGCCCGGCAGTGAAGCCCAACTCGGTCAGGACTGTCAGTTCCTCGGCAGTTTCGACGCCTTCCGCCACCACCACGCTTCCGATCCGGGTGGCAAACTCCACCATGCAGGCGGCAACGGCATGCTGCGTCGGGTCCTGGTCCACGCCGCTGATGACGCTCCTTCCCAGCTTGATGAAGTCGGGGCGCAAATGGAGCATCCGGCTGAGCGTGCCGGCGCTGGAGTGCGAGTCATCGATGGCAATTCGCAGCCCGCGTTCCCGCAACGGAGTAATTGCGGAGATGAAATGCGAGTATTGATCGTCGGGAATTCCGTCCGTCAATTCGAGGACAATTCGCTCTATGGGCAACTCAATGTGGTCAAACAATTCCGGCAGGCGCGGGTCGAGGCACGATGCGGGCGAGATGTTCATCGCCACATAAAGGTGCTCTGGAAGATTCGCGGCCGCCAGCGCTGCAGAACCGAGGGCTGAGAATTCCAGGTTGGCGCCCAAACCAACCGAAGCAGCTTCGGCAAACCAGAGCTCCGCACCGGCGCCGTCGTCACTCACAAAGCGGGAGAGCGCCTCAACACCCACCACGCTCTTGGAGTCCAGCCCGTAAATAGGCTGGAAAGCGGTCATCAGCATCTGCTGTTCCAGCAGGGCGCTGATTCTGGAGAGACTCCGCAGCGAATCCAGCCGCTCGGCGAGATGCGGCGGCACGGCGTTCAGGGGTTGAGGTGCGCGGGCCGTGTCCGGCGTGCCCGCCTGCGCGGCATCCAGCTGCCGGCGCTCCAGCAGATATTCCAGCAGGGCCCGTTCCGGTACGCCGGGGTTTTCGCCCAGACGATCGCTGAGGTGCTGCCGGATGGCCGCCCCCGCAGGATCGGGATCCGCCAATACCGCAGCGATAACTCCCCATGCTTGCACGCGAACTGTCATTAGCGACGCCCCCAGTTGACGAAGTAATGGCTCCGTGGCCGTTCTATTTTCAAATTTCCTGGCGCTTTCCGAAATTCGATGCTTCTGATTTGGCCGATCTCCTGAGACCTCAAAGAATCGGATACCGCAACTAGATCGTATATCGGGACTGGCAAAAAGCGCAGCCCCTCAACGGCTAAGCACTATTACTTCGCGCAGGACTTCCGGCCAGCAGGCCGGGGACCTGTTCGGGTGGAACGGGTTTGCTGAAATAGTACCCCTGTGCGCTAAGGCAGCCCAGCTTCCGCAGGTGTTCAGCCTGCTCTGCGGTTTCCACACCTTCCCAGACAGCTTCCAGACCGCAGGCCCGCACCAACTGCAGGACGGCAGCCACCAGCGCAGGTTGGCTGGGATCAGTACCCAGCCCCTCGATCAGCGACCGGTCCACCTTGACGCGGTCCACCGGGAGGCGGCGCAGGTAGCTGATGGAGGAGTAGCCGGTCCCGAAGTCGTCGATCTCAATTCCGACCCCAAGCCCCCGCAGGCCGCCCAGGGAGTACCGGTCCAGTTCGTTGCCCCTGACGATCGCTACTTCCGTCAGCTCAAGGACAACCTGCTCCGGCCGTACGCCTGTTTCCTTGAGCACCCCGCGGACATCTTCAATGAACTGGAGGCTTTGCAGGTCGGTGGCGGAAATGTTGATCCGCACGGAGAAGGAACTGTCCACCAGCGCGTCGTCAACCCAGCGGCGGAGCTGGTGCACCGCCGTCGTGAGCACCCAGAGTCCAAGCTCGGAGATCAGCCCGGCATCTTCGGCGAGCGGGATGAACTCGTCCGGCATGATGAGCCCCCGGGTGGGGTGCTGCCAACGGACAAGGGCCTCCATGCCTTCAATCCTGCCCGTGTCCAGCTCAACCACGGGCTGGTAATGGAGCACCAGCCCTTCGCCCTTGACCGCGGTCCGGAGGTCATCGAGGAGTTGGCTGCGGAGCCTGCGGACAAGAAGAAGGCCGGGCTCGAACACATGGAGGCGGTTCTGGCCCTCGGCCTTCGAGGCGTACATGGCGACGTCGGCCTCCATAAGCAGGTCGTCCGGCGACCGGCCCGGTTCCCCGACGCTGAGCCCAAGGCTCGCCCCGCAGCGGATGGTCCGGTCCGGCAGTTCGATCGGTTCCTTGAGGGCAGCCAGGACGCGTTGACCCACGACGGCGGCCTGGTCGGCGCCCGTGGCAGGCATAACAATGGCGAACTCGTCCCCGCCGAGGCGGGCCACAACGTCAGTGCTGCGGACTGCGCCGCGGATACGCCTCGCAACAGTGGTGAGTACCTGGTCTCCGGCGGCGTGGCCCAGGCTGTCGTTGATGGATTTGAAGGCATCCAGGTCAAGGAGCAGGATCACCGGCTGGCTGGCGCCGTCGTGGTCCTGGGTGGACTTCAGCGCGGCAAGGAGCGCCGACCGGTTGGCCAGGCCGGTGAGGGGGTCCTGCATGGCCATCTTCTGCATTTCACGGTGCGCCTCGTGGAGGAGTTGGGTGCGGTCCTCGACGCGCTGTTCAAGTTCCTCGTAGATGATCTGCAGGTCTTCGGCCAGGAGGTTGGTGCCCATGATGATGGCGTCGAGTTCGTCGCGGGCGGGCGAGACTTCTATCCGGGACTGGAGGTCGCCGGAGGCAAGCCGGACAATGCCCTCCAGAAGTTGGGACAGCCTGGGGTCATCGTCGGCGAACAAGGGGACCTCCTCTCCGGAGTGCAGGGGGCAAGCGGTTCAGGGGTTCTGTGGCGAAAGGTTATCGAGTGGGAGCTTCACGGTGACAGTGGTGCCCTGGTCCAGCTGCGACGCCACTTCGATGCGGCCCCCGTGGCGATCCACGATGTCCTGCGTGATGGCAAGCCCCAATCCGGTGCCGGGCACTGCCCCGGCCATGGCGTTGGAAGCCCGGTAGAAGCGGGTGAAGACGTGGGCCAGCTCATCGTCGGAGATCCCCATCCCGGTGTCCGAGACCCTGACGGTCGCCCAACGGGCGCCGTCGGCATCGGTCTCGGATGAGCTGCCGACGTCGATCCGCCCGCCGCCGGGAGTGAACTTGATGGCGTTGGAAACCAGGTTGGTAAAAACCTGCTGCAGCTGGACTTCGTCCGCCATGATGTCGAGGTCATCGGCAGTGGGGGCCAGCCCGATGCTGACGTTCTGCAGCTTCGCCAGCGGGGTGAGCGCGGCGGTGACAATCTTCAGGGTCCGTCCCAGCCGGACAGGAGTCAGCTGCAGCGGACTGAGCTCGTGGCCGTTGCGGGAAACGCTCAGCATGTCCTCGATCAGCAGTCGAAGCCGTTCCGTATTGCGGACCACAATGTCTAGCATCTGGTGGACTTCCGTGGACACCGGGTCTGACGTGTTTTCCTGGATCATGTCCAGGTACGCCATGATCGAGGTCAGCGGGGTGCGGAGTTCGTGGTTGACGGTGGCCAGGAAATCGGTCTTGGCCTTGTCCAACTCCCGGAGCTGCTTGACCACCCGCTGCTGACTGGTGATCAGGTGGCTCTGGATCAGTCCGTGTGCCGCGTTGCCGGCCACGTGCTGGATGAGGCCGAGCTCCGCCCGCGACCATTCCCTGGGGGAGTCCAGCAGCGCTATCCAGATGATGCCCAGGGATGAACTGCCGTCGCCCATGGGGACGGCCACGTAGGCTGCGGCGTTGAGGGCGGCCAGTTCGGCGGGAAGCTCGGCATCATCAGTGCCGCCGTGCGCAAAAGCTCCGTTTGCGGTCAGCGGCTCTGCCCGGGACCAGAGGAGATCCGCTGCCGGGCGGGCTTCTTCCGCCGCCGCGAACAAGGACTCAGGCAGGGGCGGCAGCCCGGGCCGGTGCCATTGGGCGGTGATCAGCGGCACCCTTTCGTCCTCGAACGTGGCCAGGCAGACCCGGTCTGCGCCGAAAGTCTCCCCGAAACCCGTCACCACAAAGTCAGCGATCTGCTGGGGGTCGTTGGTTCCGCGAAGTGCCGCCGACACCTGCCGCAGCCGTTCGCGCAGCGTCTCGGCTTCACCCCGCCTCTCGGACCGGCGGGAGACCAGGTTGATGAGTGCGGTGGCCCGGTGGATCAACTCCTTGGCCGCAGGTGGTTTGGCAATGCAGTCCCGCACACCGGCATGCTCCACGGCCTTGACCTCGGACGGACTGTCCAGGTCCACGAGCGCCAGGACAGGGGCTGCGACGTCGATGTCGGACAGGGAACTGTCCAGGACCAGAACCGACGGTTTGGCATCGTCCAGAATCGCGGACAGGCCCGCGGCATCCCCGGCAGCGCGGACGGTGAAACCCGCCGACTCCAACGCTGCCGCGACGAATTGCCGGCGTCCGGAGTCCGGGTCCGCGACAACTGCCAGGTAGGGCACGGTTGCTACGTGTGGCGCGTCCGTCGGCAACCTGTCCCCCTCGCTGCTGGTAGAGCACTGTTCAGTCGTGAATGAGTACATTGTAGGGTGACGGGGCAACGCTGGCCCTTATTAGGATGCGCGGAGGGTAATCGTGACGAAACAGCCTGCAGAAGGTGTGAAGGCGGATCTGACGTTGGATGGGCAGGGTGTCATCCAACTGAAGTGGCCGCGCGCGGTGTCCATCTCCCAGGCCGACGCCGAAGCCGCGATGCGCGGCGTGAACGAACTGTGCGGCGACCTCCGCTATCCCATGCTGGTGGACATGGCCACTACGGCCCAGGTCAGCCGCGGTGCCCGCGCCGTTTTCGGCAGGCCATGCCAAGCGTCCCGGATAGCGTTGTTGGGGGCCTCACCAGTGGACAAGGTGCTGGCAAACTTCATCCTGGGCATTAACAAACTGCCCTGTCCCACCCGGTTTTTCACCTCCAGGGACGAGGCTACGGACTGGCTGCTGAAGGACCAGCAGGCGATCGCCTGAACGACATTGCGTCTCCCGCCGCCGGTGCAGGACGTTCCGGGACCTATATTTGAACGGTGTCCTCCCCTTTGAAACACGCGCGCTCCGCCTGGCGGAAGTACTTGATCCTGCCCAAACTCATCCGGCTGTCCCGCTCCGCCCCCAAGGACCGGACTGAGGCCTGGAACAGGTATTGGGCAGGCATTGGCAGCACAGGAACCAGCAGCGAAGTGCTCTGGGATTCCGGCTCTGACAACGAACTGCGCGGCTACCGGGACGTCCTGGCACGGCACTTCGATCCGGACCTCCCCGTGGTGGACGTGGGCTGCGGTCATGGCGCCTTCAGCCGCGCCCTGGCGGCATTTTCCCCGCAGGTGATCGGCGTGGACGTGGCTGACCATGCCGTGGCCCGCGCACGGTCCGAATCGGCAGGGGTAGACAACCTCAGCTTTGTGGCATGCGACATGACACGGCCGGGAGCGGGGGCCGGGCTGGCAGGGCCGACCGACGCCAACGTCTTCATCCGCGGCGTGCTGCATGTCCTGGACACCGCCGATCAGGCTGCCCTGATGGAGAACCTCCGGCAGTTGGTGGGCGGGCGCGGCCGGGTCTTCCTGGCGGAGACGAACTTTCGCGGAAACCCGGTGGAATACGTCTCACACCTGGGCGCCTCGCTTCGCAGGATCCCGGCGCCGCTGGAACTGGCAATCCGTAAGCTCCCCATGCCCGGCCACTTCGGCCCGGACGAGCTGGCCGCGGTGATGCCAACGGAACGGTGGACGCTCGTGGAGGACGGCGCAGCCACTATCGAAACCAATCCCCTGATGGATGCTGACGGGGACAGCAGGATCCCCGGCTACTTTGCTGTCCTCAAGGGCGAGACACCGGCCCAGGAGGCACTGTCCGCATAGCGGATCGGGCAAGCGCTTTCCCGCCGGAGACTGGCATGATTGAGCGCATGCGCATTCTCATCGCTCCGGACAAGTTCAAGGGTTCCCTCACCGCAGCCGAGGCCGCAGCCGCCATGGCGGAAGGTGCGCTGCGCGTCTATCCGGATGCCGTTGCCAACCAGTTTCCGATCGCCGACGGCGGCGAGGGAACCCTGGAGGCGGCTGTGTCCGCCGGCTACGAGGAGCGGCTCAACGCCGTCGTCGGGCCCATCCTCAAGCCCGTGGGTGCGGCCTGGGCCATCCGCAAAAGTGCCGACGGCGGCGCCGTCGCCGTCATCGAAACCGCGCAGGCCTCCGGCCTGGCGCAGGTGGAGCCCACAGCGGCCAACGCCCTGCGCGCGCACAGTTACGGCTGCGGGCAGCTGATCGCCGCAGCCCTCGACGCCGGCGCCACCGAAATTGTGCTGGGCCTGGGGGGATCGGCCATGACCGACGGCGGCAGCGGCGCCCTGCGTGCGCTGGGCCTCAAGCCGCTGGACCGCACCGGAAACGTGGTCCCCCTGGGCGGCGGATCGCTCGCCGATGTGGTGTCCCTGGATACCTCCGGCCTGGATCCGCGGCTGTCCGCCGTTTCATTCCGGATCGCCGTGGACGTGCAGAACCCGCTGTTCGGCCCCACCGGCGCCGCCCATGTCTTCGGCCCCCAAAAGGGAGCCGACGCGGACGCCGTGGAACTGCTCGACGCCGGCCTCCGCAACTGGGCGTCCGTGCTCCGTGAAGCGACCGGCCGGGACGTCAACCTCCCCGGTGCCGGCGCGGCCGGCGGCTTCCCGGCGTCGTTCCTTGCCTTCAGCAGTGCGCGGCTGGAAGGCGGATTTGCGCTGGTGGCCGGGCTCACCGGTCTCGCGGGCCAGCTCGACAACGCAGACCTCGTGATCACCGGCGAAGGGTCCTTGGACTCGCAATCGCTCACCGGCAAGGCCCCCATCGCGCTCGCCGATGCCGCCCGCGAACGGGGCATCCCGGTGATTGTGGTGGCGGGCCGGATCCTGGTGACGCCCGAGGACCTGGCCGGCCACGGCGTAGTAGCCGCCGCACAGTTGCTCGATGTGGCAGCCAGCCCGGACGACGCCGTCGCCAATGCGGCAAAGTACCTGGCCTGGGCAACCAGCCAGGTTTTGGAAGGCGCCTGAGGCCGGGTTCGTAGCGGCCGGTCCGCTCAGGTGCCGGTCTCGTAGTGCGGCTCGGCCACCGGCTTGGACTCCGGTGACCCCTTCTCCCTCAGGTAAACGGAGGCGCCCACCAAAACGGCCACCGCCAGGAATTCGCTTTGCCAGTTCTGGAAGGATTCGAACCAAAATCGGCTGGTGCCCAGATACTGCAGCACCGTAACAGCGGGCTGGCCATGGCTCTGTTGTTCGTCGCTGTACGCGGAGGCTCCGCCGGCGGCGTGCAGGCTGAACGAGGCCAGGAACAGCAGCAGCAGGAGGATTGACAGCGAGTGCTCGTAGAGCTTGAGCACAAAGCCGCCGCGCTTAACCGGCCACGGCGTTGAGGCCTTGATGGTGGCGTCGCGCGGGTCCTTGTCCTGCGGGGCGTCCTCACCTATGGGCTTGGATTCGGAGGAGCCCTTCTGGAACAGGAAGACGGTCAGGATCACGTACATGGCCATTTGGAGGAACTCGGATTCCCAATTCTCGAACGTGGCTTCCACAAAGTCGCCCGTTGACAGATACTCCAATATTGTGACGCCCGGCTGCCCGTGGGCCGTCTGATCCTCGCTGTAGGCTGCCGCGCCGGAGAGGACCATTCCGCCGAAAAACGCCAGGAACAATCCGGCGTTCGCGAGTAGCAGCCCATGTTCCCTGGCCCACTTGCGCATAATATCTCCTTTGTTTGAAGGTCTCTTTCCCCGCGTTCCGGCGGGGGCGGGGGATTACCGCACCTGGATCTGCCTGGGTCAACGCGCCTGTGTCAGCGTCCCCGGGCACGGCGGTTCAGCCGCAGGGGGACATAGATCAGCAGGACCAGGAGAACCGCCAGCAGGATGCCGCCGGCGGTCAGGCCCGCCGAGCGGCCGGCAGTTACGTCGAACACGAGTGCGGCCGTCCCGACGCTGAGCATCCCAACCCCGGCCAGGGCCAGTTTGGTGATGGTATCGGCGCTTGACACCAGCATCTCTTTGAGGCGCTGGCGGAACAGGCGGCGGTGGACGCTCACCGGAAGCAGGATGAAGGCGGTGGTGAGGGCGGCAATGACAACGTTGACGAGATAGAGGGTGACCTGAAATTGGTCCAGTTCCTTGAAACGCTGCTGGAAGGGAAGGGTCAGGAGGAAGCCAGCCAGAATCTGCACCCCGGTCTGCAGGACCCGGAGTTCCTGAAGCAGCTCGGCCCAGTTCCGGTCAAGCTGTTCCTCCCTTGTCTCGTTCCGGCCGGACTTGCCACTAAAATCCTCCACATCCGACATTGCTTCTCCTTGCTCCGGGGGCGTGGCCACCCAAGCCGTGTGCTCTCAAGTTAGGCCGAAGTTGCGCCGAGTTCAACAATTGCTAAGGTTACTTATTGTTCGTGTCGAACGGTGGACTTGCTCTGCCGGGCGGGATAGTTTCGAAGGGCTGGTGCAGCAGGCGCCCTTCGAAAACCGATTCAGTGAAGAGGTGGACTATGAGCGATAAGCAGAAGCAGACAGAACCGCCCGCAGACCCCAGGGGCAGCTACCATTCCGCCGGGTTCCCGAGGCAGGAGCAGGAGCAGCCGGGGCTCACGGCGCCCATGGATCCCAAGCCGGACCATGGCGAACTCAGCTACGAGGGGCATGGCGCCCTCCAAGGCAAGGCAGCGCTCATCACGGGGGGAGACTCCGGGATCGGCAAAGCCGCTGCCATTGCCTTCGCACGCGAGGGGGCCGACGTCGCAATTTCCTATCTTCCGGAGGAAGAGGAAGACGCCCAGGACACCGCCGACTGGATCCGTAAAGCCGGCCAGCGTGCCCTGTTGCTGGCCGGTGACGGACGGGAAGAGGACTTCAGCACGCGGATCGTGGAGGACACGGTGGCCGAGTTCGGCGGACTCGACGTGGTGGTGCTGAACGCCGCCTACCAGAAGAACCGGGACAGCTTGGAGAGCCTTCCCACGGAGGAATTCGACAGGGTGTTCCGGACCAACCTGTATTCGCTGCTTTGGACGGCGCGGGCCGCGGTACCTCATCTCAAGGCAGGCTCCTCGATCATTACCACGGCCTCAATCCAGGCCTTCAACCCGTCCCCGGAGTTGATCGACTACGCCATGACCAAAGCCGCCCAGGTAGCGTTCACCAAGGCGCTGGCCCAGGAGCTGGGACCCAAGGGGATCCGCGTCAACGCCGTGGCCCCCGGACCCATCTGGACCCCGCTGATTCCGGCCACCGAGTGGCCGGACAAGCTCCCCACGTTCGGCCAGGACACTCCGCTCCAGCGCGCCGGCCAGCCGGCGGAACTCGCGCCGGCCTATGTGCTGCTGGCATCGGAACAGGGGTCCTACATCTCCGGAGCGGTGCTGCCGGTCACCGGCGGCAAGGGTCTTTAGAAATATCCCGTCAGATTCATCCACATCCACAACAGGAGGAACCATGAGTCAGGAAAACCAGCGACCGGAACCGGAAGAGGAAGTGGGCGGCTACGGATCACCGACCGCCGAGCAGGAGATGGGCGGCGCGGATAACAAACAGTTTGCGCAGCCCCGGGATGAAGAGGACTTCGACGCCGCCGGCCTTAACCAGGACAGCCCCGACGGCGAAACGTTCGCCACGGGCACGCCCAACCTCAGCCACTTCAATGAGGAGGACCAGGACAGCTCCGGGGAACCCGGAGCCGGCCGGTTTGGCGGCACTGACGAGCAGCACCATGCCGAAGTGGACTCGAACGATCCCGGGTTCGAACCGGGTGAACCGCCCGTGCCGCGGGACGCGGAGGTGCCGTCCGCCGAGGCCGAAATCGACGAATCAAACGCGGATTCCCAGGGCTCGGAGCCGTTCTCCTCGGAGCCTGAACAGGATGCTGCCGGGCTGCCGGACGGCAGCGGCAATGACCTGCCCAAGGAGAAGTCACCGAACGACGACGACGAAAGTTTCGACGCCGGCTGAGCCTGAGTGCCGGCAGGTTTCCCCGGCGTCCAGTTATGGAAGCAAAGTGCCGTCCGGATTCGTTCCGGGCGGCACTTTTGCGTCCAGCGCCCCGCAATTGGTGCCGCAGAACCGCACCCGTGGAACCAACTCCGGACGTATCCTAGTAACAGGTTTTGCAGTGGGCCGCGCGTATCGATCCTAGGCGTGGAATATGGCCGCGGAGACTCCACTGGGGCCGAGTTGGGAATCCCTTCCCGACCCCCAGGATGTCGTGTTTGAGAGCACGGATGTTGAAGACTTCCTTGCTGCGGTCACCGCCGAGTTCATGCGCGACCTGGACGGCGATGTCCGCCGAGTAAGTTGGGCCGTTACGTTCTTCCGTCCCGGAGCGGCCCGGACAGCCGCCGCCGGCAGCGCCGCGGCCAGGGCCGCAGACGAAGAACAGTGCTCGTTCGCAGACGGACCCGTGCTCGAATCCCTGCGCACCGGTGATTTTGTGCACGTGGCCGATACCGCCCGCGACCGCCGGTGGCCGGGCTACGCCAGTATTGCCTCGGACCACGGGGTCAGGTCCTTGCTGTCCATGCCCATCGTGTCCGGGGCAGGGTGGCACGCGGCGTTGAGCCTCTACGCCGCCACGCCCCATGCCTTCAGCAGCCAGGACATCGTCATGGCGCGCCGGTATGCCCGGCAAATGGCACGGTCCCTGCGTTTGGTGGTGCGGGTGGCCGCGCGGGCCGAAGTCGGTGCGCAGCTGGCAATAGCCCAGAGTTCCGCAGTCCTGATGGACCTGGCCGTCGGCATCCTCATGGCCGACTACGGGCTCGGCCATGAGGCGGCTGTGCAGTACCTCCGGACCGTCGCACGGCATACCAGCCAGGGGCTGCGCCAGACGGCCCTGAATATCGTGGCGGCCTCACGCCCCGAAACGGCGGAACCCCGCCGGGACAACGCCGGCTTCGGCCTTATCGCGGTCGAAACACCGGCGTTGAACGAAGGACCCTACAAAACAGGGAGTACACCATGAAGGCCCGGAAACAGGACAGGGCAGCCACAAGCGCCCCCGAGGAACCCGCAATTCACCCTTGGCGCCGGTTGGTGGCCCTGGGCGATTCCTTCACGGAGGGGATGGGCGACCCCGATCCGCGCAGCGAGGGCGGCCTTCGCGGCTGGGCAGACCGCGTAGCTGAGGAGCTCAGCGCCCATCAGCCTGGTTTCGCCTACGCCAACCTCGCCGTTCGCGGCCTGCTGGTGCAGCAGATCCTGGACCAGCAGCTTGAGCCGGCACTGGCACTGAAGCCGGACCTCGTGACGCTCTCCGCCGGCGGCAACGATATTGTGTTCCGGCGCAGCGATCCGGACCGGCTCGCAGAAAAGCTCGACGCCGCCGTGGACCAGCTGACCCGGTCGGGGGCCACCGTGGTCATGTTCGCCGGGCCGGACTGGGGTGCCACCCCTGTGTTCAGCCAGATCCGCGGCAAGGTGGCCATCCTCAACGAAAACCTGCACACCGTTGCCGCGCACCACGACGCGGTGATGGTTGACCTGTGGTTCCTGCGCGAACTCTCTAACCCCGGGATGTGGGATCCTGACCGGCTGCATTTCTCGCCGTTGGGGCACCACACCATCGCGGCCGCCGTGCTGAATGCGCTCAGCGTCCCGCATACGCTGCTGCCCCTGGTACCCAAGCCGCCGCTGCCGCGCAGCTGGAAGGGTGCCAGAACCGAGGACCTGATCTGGGCCCGGGAATACCTGGTCCCGTGGGTTATCAGGCAGTTGAGGCACCCCGCCGAGGAAGAGCTGACCGCCAAGCGGCCCGAACCCGGGCCGGTGTCAGGCTTTGGCGGTTCAGGGGGGCCCTTCGTCGAGGGAGGCCACGCCGCCTGATCAGCGTTTCTTCGGGCTGCGTTTCGCTGCGGCGTTGAGGGCGGCCTTCGCCGCCGGCGGAAGGCCGGACACCTCGGTTTCCGGTTCCGCCACCGTGCCCCGTGCCCTGGCAATGGCCTTCATGCCGTGGTAGATCACCAGGGCAGCGGCTGAGCCCAGCGCGATGCCGGTGAAGGTCAGCTCCCCGATGGTCCAGGTGTAATCCGCAATGCCGATGATCAGGGCGACTGCGGCGGTGGTCAGGTTGACCGGGTTGGCGAAGTTCACCTTGTTCTGTACCCAGATCTTCACGCCGAGAATGCCGATCATGCCGTACAGCATGGTGGCCGCGCCGCCGAGCACGCCCTGCGGGACCGTGGCAATCAGTTCGCCGAACTTAGGTGAGAAGCTCAGCACGATGGCGAAGATCCCGGCCACCCAGTACGCCGCCGTCGAGTACACCTTGGTGGCCGCCATGACGCCGATGTTTTCCGCGTAGGTGGTGGTGCCGGAACCGCCGCCCGCGCCCGCGAGCACCGTGGCGATGCCGTCAGCCATCAGCGCACGCCCGGAGACGTCGTCGAGGTTTTGACCGGTCATGGCCGCCACCGACTTCACATGCCCGATGTTCTCCGCCACGAGGACGAGGACCACGGGAACGAAGAGTCCGAGCACGCCTACATGGAATTCCGGTGTCTGGAAGTGCGGCAGGCCAATCCACCCGGCGGCGTCCATTTTGTCGTAGCTCACTTCGCCGCGCAGCATTGCCACCAGGTAGCCCACCACCACACCCACCAGGATGCTGAGCCGGCCGATGATCCCGCGGAACAGGACGCTGACCAGGATGATGGTGGCCAGGGTGACCACTGCGGTGATGGGGGCGGCAGCGAAGTTCATTTTCGCCGCGGGGGCAAGATTCAGGCCGATCAGGGCCACGATGGCGCCGGTGACGATCGGCGGCATCAGCCGGTTGATCCAGCCCGCACCGAATTTCTGGACGATCGCACCGATCAGGGCCAGCGCGACGCCGGCGAGCAGTACCCCGCCCAGCGCTCCCGGGATGCCGAACTGCTGCTGGGACGCCATGATGGGCGCGATGAAGGCGAAGCTGGAGCCGAGGTAGCTGGGTACCCGGCCCTTGGTGATGACCAGGAAGAGGAGGGTGCCGATGCCGGAAAAGAATAGAGTGGTGGCCGGCGGCATCCCGGTAATGATGGGGACCAGGAACGTGGCTCCGAACATGGCCACCACATGCTGCATGCCCACGCCGATGGTCAGGGGCCAGGCCAACCGCTCGTCCGGAGCAACCACGTGGCCGGGCTTAATCGACCTGCCGGTGCCGTGCAGCTTCCATTTCATTCCGAGCATGCTCATGGTCGGGGGCCTTTCAAGGGGGTTGCCGCTGGGGCTGAAATCTTCCGGTGCAACAATACCGCGCCGTGCCGCCCGCCGTCCGGCTGTGCTGGACGTCACCTGCCGTCACGGGAAGAAGACAAGAACGCTTGAAGTTGCAACTATGGAAAGCAGACGCCGGCACATCACCCCGATGAGCGGGCCCAGCGAAAGGTACGCATATGACTATTGCCCACGAAGAAGCAGTCATCGATTCGGCCGCCGTCGATGCCATCTTTGCCGAAGCCCGCACCGCCAACTCCTTCACGGGCGAGGTGACCGAGGACCAGGCCCGCGCCATCTACGAGCTCACCAAGTTCGGTCCCACTGCGTTCAACTCGCAGCCCCTGCGCGTCACCTATGTCCGTTCGGACGAGGCCCGCGCCAAGCTCGTGGACGCCATGTCCAAGGGCAACAAGGCCAAGACCGCCTCGGCTCCACTGGTGGCAGTCCTCAGCTACGACACCGCCTGGGCTGAGCAGTGGGACACCTTCCTGCCCGAGTACAACGCGCCCAAGGCCATGTACGACGCCGCTCCGGACCTGGCTGCCGCCACCGGCAACAACAACGCGCACCTGCAAGCCGGCTACTTCATCATTGCCGTCCGGTCCCTCGGCCTCGCCGCAGGCCCGATGACCGGTGCCGACTTCAGTGCCATCGACGCCCAGCTCTTCCCGGCCGGCGAGCAGAAGAGCTTCCTGGTGGTCAACATCGGCCAGCCCGGTGAAGGTGCCTGGGGTGCAGCCAAGCCCAAGTTCGCCTACGAGGACGTCGTCCGCACCGTCTGACCCTCTCTCACTTAATGTGGGGTTAACGCCGATGCTCTCTCACTTTTTTCAGGAAAGTGAGAGAGCGTCGGCGTTTTAAGCACATTAAGTGAGAGAGCGTTTGGGTAGGTTCCGGGGCGGTTAGGAGATGACGCTGTCCACGAGGGCCTTGGCTTCGGCTTGCACCTGCTTGAGGTGCTCCTCGCCTTTGAAGGACTCGGCGTAGATTTTGTAGACATCCTCCGTGCCGGACGGGCGCGCGGCGAACCACGCGTTCTCCGTGACCACCTTGAGGCCGCCGATGGACGCCCCGTTGCCGGGAGCTTCGGTGAGCTTGGCCGTGATGGTTTCGCCCGCCAGTTCAGTCGCAGTGACGTCCGAAGGCGAGAGCTTGCCGAGTGCCGCCTTCTGCTCCCGCGTGGCTGCTGCATCAATGCGGGCGTAGACGGGCGCGCCGAACTGGTCCGTCAATCCCTTGTACAGCTGCGACGGTGACTTGCCGGTTACCGCGGTGATCTCCGAGGCCAGCAGGGCCAGCAGGATGCCGTCCTTGTCCGTGGTCCACACGCTGCCATCCAGCTTGTTAAAGGATGCACCGGCCGATTCCTCGCCGCCGAATGCGCCTTCACCGGACAGCAGGCCCGGGACAAACCACTTGAAGCCCACAGGGACCTCGACGAGCTTGCGGCCGAGGCTCTCGGCCACGCGGTCGATGATCGAGGACGACACCAGGGTCTTGCCCACCACCGAGTTGGGGTTCCAGCCGCTGCGGTTCCGGTACAGGTAATCGATGGCGACGGCGAGGTAGTGGTTCGGGTTCATCAGCCCACCGTCCGGGGTCACGATGCCATGGCGGTCGGCGTCGGCGTCATTCCCGGTGGCGACGTCGAACGCGGCGGCAGCACCGCCGTCGGACATCCGCTTGATGAGCGAGGCCATCGCGGCGGGTGATGAGCAGTCCATGCGGATTTTCTCGTCCCAGTCCAGGGTCATGAAGGCCCACTGCGGGTCCACGGTGGGGTTCACCACGGTGAGGTCCAGGTGGTGGCGCTCGCCGATCTCACCCCAGTAATCGACGGACGCGCCGCCCATGGGGTCGGCACCGATCCGCACGCCGGCTTCGCGGATGGCGTCCAGGTTGAGGACCGACGGGAGGTCGTCAACGTAGCTGCTGAGGAAATCGAACTTGCCGGTGCTGTCCGCGGCGAGGGCCTCGGCGACGGGGATCCGCTTGACGCCGCGGAGGTCGTTCTCGAGCAGCTCGTTGGCCCGGTTGGCGATCCAGCCCGTCGCGTCGGAATCGGCAGGGCCGCCGTGCGGCGGGTTGTACTTGAAACCGCCATCGGCCGGCGGGTTGTGGCTGGGCGTGACCACAATGCCGTCTGCCTCGGGAGAGCCGGGCTGGCGGTTGTTGTTGTACGTGAGGATGGCGTGGCTGAGGGCGGGTGTGGGGGTGTAGCCGTGGCGGGCATCCACCAGCACGTTCACGCCGTTGGCGGCGAGCACTTCCAGGGCGGAGTTCTGGGCGGGTTCGCTCAGTGCGTGCGTGTCCTTCGCCAGGAACAGCGGGCCGGTGATGCCTTGGCCGGCGCGGTATTCCACAATGGCCTGCGTAATGGCAACAATGTGTTTTTCGTTGAACGATGCCTTGAGGCTGGATCCCCGGTGCCCCGAAGTGCCGAACGCTACGCGCTGGCCGGGATCACCCAGATCCGGCGATATGTCGTAGTACGCGTCAAGGAGCGCAGTGATGTCAACAAGGTCCTGGGGTTGGGCAACTGTGCCCGCGCGGCTAGCCATGGGACCAGCATGCCAGACGCGGGCGGACGGCAATACGCACTTGTCCAAATTCCGGACCCTGTGACGCGGAATGTCATGAACAGGTGGTTAAACCTGAGTACTACGCCCAAAAGTACCTATATACCGGCTCCCGCCGCCGCTGTTACGTTCGGAAAAGTCAGCATGGAAGGCGCGACGGCGGCAGCACCGCCGTTGCGCGTGCGGCAGTAGAGCCGCCAGGACAGTAAGGGGCCGGTCATGGGGGCAGGAGACGGCGCGGCCGAGCAGTCAAGGCTCGCAGCGGAGCGCGTTCAGCGGCTTAAGCGCCAGCTGGACCAGGCCGAGCGGGCCACCAAATCCTGGGACGAAGGCGCCGTTCGCGAGCGGATTGTTGCCGAGCACCTGAGCTTGCTTGCCCCGCACGGGTGGCTCCTGCTCCACGATGTGCACTGGCCTGGCAGGCCCAGGGCCACCCTCGACCACGTCCTGGTGGGTCCGGGCGGTGTGGTGGTTGTGGATGCCAAGAACTGGACTGGTGAAGTCCGCGTTTCCGCCGGGGTCCTGTGGCAGGGCCGGTTTGCCAGGACACAGTCGGTGGAAGGGGCGTTGGCGCAGTGCGCCGCCGTCGCCTCGGTCATGACGCCGCCGCACCGCCGCCTGGTCCGCCCTTTGATCTGCCTCGCGGGTCAGCCGGACCTCTTCGCCATCACCAATGCGGACGTGGCCGTAGCGGGTGCCGAACGCGTCGTTGAGGCCGTCCTGGCCCTGCCGGCGGTACTGGACAAGGCTACCGTGGTGGGCCTGTATGCGGACCTCAGCCAGCAGCTCATGCAGGAACCCGAAGCGGAAAGCCCCGCGCTGAGGTCATTGGCCAGCAACCGTTTGGCTCCTTCGACCGGCCGGCCTGAAGTGCCCCAGCGGCCCAACGTGTCCCCGGGGCCCGGTGTGACTGACCGGCCGGCGGTATTCCATCGGCCGGCCGCGGCGCCCGCGGGCAGGCGCGGTTCCCGGCCCGGCCTACGCCAACCCCCGCCCGTCACCGGCGGTGCCCGCAGCGGGTACGGACACCGGAAAGCGAATGCCCATCAGCAGGCCGGCGCGGGGATGGGCTGGTTGCTGTGCCTCGCGGGGTTCGTGGTTTTCGCTGTGTACGTGCTGCCCTATTTAGGACGATAGGACGATAGGAGCGGGAGGGGCATGGCGGTAGGCTGGAAAGCGAAGACTTCGAACGGGGAAAACCATGAGTGACCAGACGACGCCGCGCCCGGATTCCCAGGGGCCGGAGGCGCAAGGAGCTGGCGATTCGCCGGCTGGCTATGAGCCGCCCCAGTTTGTGCCGCCGAAGGGCCAGGACATTCCCGCACCGCCGCTGTATGACTGGAGCAAGGGCGGAGACCAGCACGGCGCAGGCCCTTACAGTCAGCCCGGCGCAGGCCCTTACAGTCAGCCGGCCGAGCAATACGGTGCGCCCTACGCCCAACCGGGCAGCCCCTACGGTCCGCCGAGCACCTACGCCCACCCCAGCCCTTACGGCCAGCCAGCGTACTATGGCATGCCGGCGGCCCAGCCCAAGGGCCTCAGTATCACCAGCATGGTGTGCGGCATCTCCTCCGTGCTGCTGGGATGGTTCCTCCTTCCGCAACTCGCCGCGATCATCACCGGCCACCTGGCCCTCGGCCGCGAACCCTCCGGCAAGGGCATGTCCATCACCGGGCTGGTCCTGGGCTACCTGTGCTTGCTCGGCTATGGCGCATTTTGGCTGCTGCTCACCTTCGGGCTGGCCGCCTACCGAAGTTCCTCGTACGGATATTAGGGGCTGCCGGGGGCGGCGGTGACTTGCCGGTGTGCCATGCCGGCCAGGGGAAAGGCCCCGGGCGGGGCCTTTCTTCAAGCGGGCATGGCCAACGGGTCAGACCCTCTCGCTGGTGCGCTCAGCAGCAGGTTGCTCGGCTTCACGGGTCTTCCGCCGACGCGGGAATCCCCAGAAAGTGAAGTCCTGAGCCGTGTAATGCGGCTCCTTACGGTCCGGCGGTGTCTCCTGGCGCGCTTCGGGTTCGCGGGTGGCGTCCTTCTTGATGCCCCACCCGAAATCCTTGCTTGATGAATAGCACATCACAGGCCTCCTTTAGGTGACTGCCCTTTAATGGTCCACCCGTTTGGCCGCAGAGTCGACACCCCGGAGCCGTGCATCCCAACTTCAGAATCCCAGCTGTGCCGTCACCTGCAGCAGTAGCAACTCCGAACCTTGTGGACCAACCAACTGGATGCCCATCGGGAGGCCCTCGCCCGGTTGCCCGCCGGTCCAGTACACGGGAATGGTGACGGCCGGCAGGCCGCAAACATTCACCATGGACGACCACGGCGCGAATTCGCACTGCCTGCGGTAGTCGTCGTCGGCGTCGCCCGCCCATGCCGGGGCGGGCCAGCGCGCGTCGCCGTGGGTGGCGCCGGTAAACCAGCCCACCGGGCGGGGCGTCTGGGCCAGGGCAGGCATAAGGATGAGATCCCATGCCCCGTATTGGGTGATGGTGTCACGCGTGAACCGCCGGAGGAACGCCAGGGATTCGTTCAGCTTGGATGCGCTGCGCTGCTGGGCCCTCCGCCGGAACGTCCGGGTCAGCGGGGTTAGCAAAGCTTCGCGGTGCGGACTGATCCGGGCGGTTCCGACGGCGGCAGTCCACGCCGTCGTGAAGGCGTCCGGGTACCGGTTGTCGTAACGGATGCCGGCCTCGAATACGGCGTGCCCGGCATGTTCCAGCATCTCGCGGCCGGCCCGCAATGCCGCCAGGGCTTCCTGTTCGGGCGTGAACGGGAAGGCAGCGGACCAGGGGCTGTCCAGGCTGAGGCCGATCCTGAGCGAACGCGGTTCCTGCCTCACGGCGTCGAGGTAGCCGTCTTTGGGGGAGGGTACCAGGGCGTCCATCAGCAGGGCCGCGTCGGCGGCGCTCCGGGCCAGCGGACCGGCCACTACAAGCCCCGCGGGATCAGCCGAGCTCTCACCTGATGGCACCACCCCGCGGCCTGGTTTGAGTCCCACCAGTCCGCAGGCCGCCGCAGGGATACGGATCGAACCTCCGCCGTCGCTCCCGGGTGCAAAGGGGAGCATGCCGGCGGCCACAGCGGCGGCGCTGCCGCCGGAGGAACCGCCGGAACTGCGGCTGGGCGCGTGAGGATTGCGCGACGGCGGGGCGATGCGGTTTTCGCTGTAGGCCGTCAGCCCGAACTCCGGGACCTGCGTCTTACCCAGTGAGATCACGCCGGCTGCCTTGAGGACGGCAACAATCGCCCCGTCAGTAGGCGCAGGTTTGTGGTCAAGCGCCGCGCTGCCGTGGGTGGTCACCACTCCGGCCACATCCGTCAGGTCCTTGAAAGCGAGCGGCATGCCGTGCAGGAGGGGCAGGCCCTTCGCCCTGCCGTCGGCAGGAGATGCCGCGGTACCCGTTCGAAGCCGGGCAAAGCGGTCATCGGCCGCGGCCGCATCGGCCATGGCCTGTTCTGCCGTGACGGTGATAAAGGCGCCCAGCAGAGGATTGCGCTCGGCGACGCGGGCGAGGAAATGCGCCGTCGTTTCACGGGCGGAGAGCTCTCCGGAGCGAAGGAAGTCCCTCAGTTGGACGGCGGACATCCCGTGCAGCTCGCTGGGGGAACCGGTGGGCTGCTCAGCGGGCATAGGTCCTCCTCGGGATCAAGTAGTAGCGTAACCTGCCCGTTCCCGGCCGGGATGGCATGTGCCCGGCGTTAGGCTGGGAGAAGACCAAAGTCATCCGAAAGGGGATCCCGTGAGCGATTTCGAGTCCGTGCCTGTTAACGACGTTCCTGCCGACGCTGTCATTCTGGACGTCCGGGAAGACTACGAGTGGGTGGCCGGCCACGCCGAGGGCGCCCTCCACATTCCGCTGGATCAGCTTCCCGCACGCTTGGACGAACTGGACCCGGACCAGGACCTTTACATCATCTGCCGGACCGGCGGGCGGTCCCTCCGCGCGACGCAATGGCTCACGGGCCAGGGCTACGCGGCCACCAATGTCGCAGGCGGAATGGATCAATGGCTGGAGTCGGGCAAGCCGCTGGTATCCGATAACGGGCTCAAACCGCTGGTCCTTTAGGCTGCGATCCTGCCAGCATCCATCGCCAAAGAGGAATATGCCATGCCCGCGTCAGCCGCTATCTACGCCTTTCTCGGACCCGAGGGAACTTTCACCGAATCGGCGCTGATGCAGGTGCCCGGGGCTGCCGACGCCATCCGAATCCCGGCCTCAAACGTCAACGCTGCCTTGGACATGGTCCGGGATGGTGCTGCGGATGCCGCCATGGTCCCGATTGAGAATTCGGTGGAAGGCGGCGTCACTGCCACGTTGGATGCCATTGCGAGTGGTCCGGAACTCCGGATCATGCGGGAGGTCCTGGTCCCCATCAGCTTTGTGCTGGTGGCCCGTCCGGGAGTGGCGGTGGCGGACATCCGCCGCGTCTCCACCCACGGCCACGCGTGGGCGCAGTGCCGTTTATGGGTACAAGCGAACATTCCTGGTGCGGAATACGTCCCGGGATCCTCGACCGCTGCGGCCGCCATGGGGCTGCTCGCGGACGACGCCCACTATGACGCCGCCATCTGTGCTCCGATCGTCGCCCAGGAACAGGCCGGACTGGCGGTGGTGGCGGAGAACATCGGCGACAATCCGGGTGCCGTGACGCGGTTCATCATGGTGAGCCGGCCAGGCGCCCTGCCCGAGCGCACAGGGGCGGATAAGACCACCGTGGTTGTCCCGCTGCCCGAGGACCGGCCGGGGGCGCTCATGGAAATCCTGGATCAGTTTGCCACCCGCGGTGTGAACCTCAGCCGGATCGAATCCCGCCCCACCGGGCAGTACCTCGGCCACTACTTCTTCAGCATCGACGCTGACGGCCATGTCCGGGATGCCAGGGTTGCCGATGCACTCGCAGGCCTTCACCGCATCAGCCCGGCTACCCGGTTCCTGGGGTCATACGGGCGGGCGGATGCACAAAAGGTCCTCGTGGCTCCGCACACCTCGGACGAGGCATTCCGTGCTGCGCATCAATGGGTGGGCGGGATTCTGGACGCGCCGGTCCCTCCTGAAACCGGTTCCGGAGCTTCGCCCACAGCGTAGGACGGGGTACTTCCGCGTGGTGGTTACTGTGCGTATGCTTGCTTGATCGACTTGGGGGACGGCCCCTAACGAACGGAGCGGGTCATGAGTGCAAGTACTGCGGACAACGACGGCCAGGGCATGATTGTTAACCCCAAGCCGGCCGAAGACAACCAGGACTGGGACGGCGACGAAGCAGACCGCGCCGACCGCCTGCGCTTCGAAGAGGAACAGGCCATGATCCGCGAGCAGTCTGAGGCGCGTGCCGCCAAGGCCGCTGCAGAAGAAGCCGCAAAGAAAGCCACCGCTTAAGGCCAGCCCCGGCTTAAGCCTGCTGACCCTTCACCCTGATCAGGAGTGACCGCGGCGCCACCTGCACGGTGACCTTTGTGGCCAGACCCGACGGGTCGCCGTCGATCTGGGTTGGCATCGGCTCCGGGCACTTGATGACAATCTTCCCCGCCCGGTACATGGTCATGATGGGCAGGTTGCCCCTGTGCTTGAACAGGATCTTCCCGTACATGGCCAGCCAGCCGAAGGCGCTGCGCGGGCTCATGACCACCACGTCGAGCATGCCATCGTCGATCATGGCTTCGGGGATGAAGTCGATGCCGCCGGGCACCAGCCCGCAGTTGGCGAAGAGGACAGTGCGGATGTTCCGAGCTTGTTCCAGGTTGTCATCCAGGGAGACTGACACTTTTCGCCGCCGGCCGGGCAGGTGCCGCATGCCGGCCTCGGTATAGGCGAGCCACCCCACCGCTTTTTTGAGCCCGTCATTGGTGTCCGCCAGGATTTCCGCATCCATGCCGATTCCGGCGATCACCAGGAACAGATGTTCGGAGGCGTGGCCGGTGCGGTTGTTCTCGATGCTCATCCGTGCGGTGTCGATGTAGCGCTGCTGACCAAACAGTGCAGTCTGGATATTGGCGCGGAGGTCGTTGACGTCCAGCTCAACGTTGCGGGCCAGCAGGTTCCCGGTTCCCAGCGGAATGATGCCCATGGCAATATCCGTATGCGCGAGCGACTCGGCCACCACCCGCACGGTACCGTCGCCACCGCCCACCAGGACGACGTCGGCCTTGAACTCGATCGCCGCTTTGGCTTGGGAGTATCCGGGGTCCTCCGCGGTCGTCTCCAAGAAGAGCGGTTCGTCCCAGCCGGCTGTGAGGCAGGCGCGCTGGATGGCTGCTTTCGCCTCGGGGGCGCGTACTTTGACGGGGTTGAGGATGACGGCCACACGCTGGTGGGTGAGGCCGGCCTCGTGGGCAACTTCGTTGACAGCGCTGCGCACATGCAGGGCCTTGAGCTTGCGCACACCCCACCAACTGGAGACAGCGAAAGCCAGCGCTGCCGCACTCAGGAGGTATAGAAGCCAGTCGTTCATGGTGCTTCAACAGTAGCCCGGGCCGGGTGCCGGTATTTCCGCGCTCCGGGCGGGAGTCCTCCGTGCGCCGGATTAGATACTCTTGTCTGGTGATCGACGTAAAAGACCTCAGCGAAAACCCGGACAAGTTCCGTGCCAGCCAGCGCGCCCGCGGCGCCGACGAATCAGTGGTGGACGCGATCATCGCAGCAGACTCCGCCCGGCGGGCCGCCCTGATCCGGTACGAAAACCTCCGTGCCGAGCAGAATGTCTTCGGCAAAAAGGTGGCGCAGGCCAAGGGCGACGAGAAAAAAGCCCTTCTCGCCGAGGTCAAGGAACTGGCCAACACGGTCAAGGCTGCGTCCGCCGAGGCTGATGCCGTGCAGGCCAAGCAGGACGAACTGCTGCGCAGCATCCCGAACCTCATCGAGGACGGCGTCCCCGAGGGCGGCGAGGACGACTACGTTGTGGTCAAGACCGTCGGCGCGCCCCGCGAATTCCCCGACTTCGAACCCAAGGATCACCTTGAAATCGGTGAGCTGATCGGCGCGATCGACATGGAGCGCGGCGCGAAGGTGTCCGGCTCCCGGTTCTACTTCCTGCGCGGCGTGGGTGCACGGCTGGAGATGGCGCTGCTCCAGATGGCCATGGATCAGGCCATCGAGGCAGGTTTCGTCCCCATGATCACACCCACCCTGGTGCGCCCCGAAACCATGCAGGGCACCGGTTTTGACGTAAAGCACGACGCCGAGATCTACCGTCTGGCGGAGGACGACCTTTACCTAGTGGGAACCTCCGAGGTGGCGCTCGCCGGCTACCACGCGGACGAAATCCTGGACCTCACCTCGGGTCCCATCCGGTTTGCCGGCCAGAGCTCCTGCTACCGGCGTGAAGCCGGCTCGCACGGCAAGGACACCCGCGGCATCATCCGCGTGCACCAGTTCAACAAGGTGGAGATGTTCATCTACACCACGGTGGAAGAGGCCGCGGCCGAGCATGAGCGCCTGTTGGCTTGGGAAGAGGAGATGCTGGCCAAGTGCGAGCTGCCGTACCGGGTCATCGACACCGCCGCCGGGGACCTCGGCATGTCCGCCGCCCGGAAGTTCGACTGCGAAGCCTGGGTTCCCACCCAGGGCGCCTACCGCGAGCTCACCTCCACCTCGAACTGCACCACGTTCCAGGCCCGCCGCCTGAATATCCGTGAGCGTGTCATCAACAACGAAGGCGTAACCAAGGGCACCCGTGCCGTGGCCACCCTCAACGGCACCCTGGCCACCACCCGCTGGATCGTGGCCATCCTGGAGCACCACCAGAACGCCGACGGCTCGGTCAACGTCCCCGCCGCCCTGCAGAAGTACCTGGGTGGCCTGGAAGTCTTCCCCGTCCTCTAGGTTCCTGGTCCTCCCGCCGCCGCTCGGAGAATTCCCCGTCTTTTGGTCCATTCCCCGGCTAACGCCAAGGGGTTTAGTCCATCCGGCGGGGATTTCTGCGCTGGACGCCGGCTGCTTGAAGCTTCTGTGCCAGGAGTTCCGGATTCGTGACGGCTTTCCAGTCCCAGCGGACAACCGTATAGCCGAGTGCACGAAGCCTGTCTTCGCGCTTCTTCTCGGCCAGCACGGTTTCGCGGGCCGTGCGGTCACCGAGGAGGTCGTCGTCCAGGTACTTGGCGTCGCCGTCGAACTCCCCGATTACGCCGTATTCAGGCCAGAAGAAGTCCGTTCGCCCAATGAACCCTTCGCTGTCGTAAAAGGTGTGCTGGAGTACCGGGGCCGGGAAGCCTAAAACGTGGATGAGCGCACGGCTCCGAGATTCCCCGGCGCTTTCTGAAGCCTCGTCGGCGAGTGTCAATACGTCCAGGACGCGGCGGCGTTTAGCAGCAGAGGCCAAATAAGCAGATGCATCTTCAACCTCTTTCCGCGTGAGCCGTTCGATCTCCTTGCGGCGGCCTCCGAGCACATCGTCAGCTACCGCGACCGCTTCTGGCAGCTCCACCCGAACGATGCAGTCCAGGACGGTCTGCACTAGCGAAGTGACACCAAACCCTCTGTGCTGCACAACCGTTGCTTGCCAGTGATGACGCGAGATTCCGTACCCTCTTACTGCTTCGAGGCCGGAGAAGCCCGTCTTTGGATCCTTGGCGGCCGTGGTGGTTGGCGGAACCCTGCCGGCCTTGTGCGGCGATGGCGTGAGCAAATGGATGTGGTCGGGAACCCTCGGGCTTGGCAGACGCCAGATCCGCAGAGCGGTGAGGTAGCAGAAGCTCACCGATGGGTCGGTGGCCGCCACTGCGGCCACCGTGGCTGAATAGCGCTCCCAGGCCTTGAGGGCGAGCCACGCGGGCTTGCTGTAGTAGGCGCCCGCCCTGACGCGGACCAGCTCGCCCTTGTTGTAGGCACGGCTTAGACTGCGGCTGCTTCCCGTAAGAGCGCGCCTGCGACTGGCGAGTATCAGGGCGAGGGGAGGGGTCTTCATGGTTCCATGCTTTGCTGACCCCCGTGGCTCCGCTAGCCGCGTATGCCCGGATGTGGAAAACTCCCGGCATTTCCCCTGGGAACGGTCGTTTCCCCTTGGTAGCCGGTGGGGATTTGACCGTACGGCGGGGAATTGTCGGCCTACGAATCCGGCCCAGCCAGCGGCGCTGGTAAACACTCACACCGGGGATAACCTGTGAGTATTAACCGCGTGTTCACCGGGGTTGTGGCCTGCGTCCTAGCCGGTTTCGGGGGTCTCTGGTTCACTGGACGCATGACTATTTTGACTGAATCCACAGTCGCTGGCACCGATGACCAGCGGATCGCAACCGAAAACAGCATCACTAAGTTCATGGTGGCCCTGGACGTGGACGGCACCCTGGTGGACCACGATGGCCACATGTCTGCCCCGGTCCGTGAAGCCGCGCAGGCCGTGGTGGCTGCCGGACACGACGTCCTGATCGCCACCGGCCGCTCCCTGAATGCCACCCTGCCCATCATCGAACAGATAGGTATCGGCAGCGGCTACGCAGTCTGCTGCAACGGCGGCGTGACGCTCCGGCTGGATCCGGACCTGGCCGACGGCTACGAAATCATCCACAAGTCCACCTTCGATCCCGCCCCGGCTCTCCGGGCCCTCCGCGAACGGCTGCCCACCGCCAAGTACGCGCTGGAGGACGAGGACGGCAACTTCCTCGCCACCGAGCGCTTCCATGACGCCAGCTTCGGCGTTGAGGCGATCGGCGTCGATTTTCAGACGCTGCTGGAATCCACCGCGGTCCGCCTGGTGGTGTACAGCACCGAGAACACGCCTGAGGAGTTCTCCGAGACCATTGAGCAGATCGGCCTGGCCGGCGTCACGTACTCCGTCGGCTGGACGGCGTGGCTGGACATCGCCGCCGCCGGCGTCACCAAGGCCAGCGCACTGGAACGGCTCCGCGGCCAGTTGGGGACTGAGCCGCACAGGACCGTGGCCATCGGCGACGGCCGGAACGACATCGAAATGCTGGGTTGGGCAGGACGGGGTGTGGCCATGGGCCAGGCCCCGGCCGAGGTCATCGCCGTAGCCGACGAGGTCACCGCTTCCGTGTACGACGACGGCGCCGCCCACGTGCTGCGCAGCCTCCTGCCGTAGGGGCTGCTTCCGGCAGCCAACCGGGCGCGCCGTGAACCCCTTGGGTTGACTACCAGGGCGTTCAGCGGACCTCAAGGATGAGTGACAGCAACCGGGCGGCGGCTGGCCGGGCGGCGTGTTCCTCGGTCCATTGAGCCCTGGCCACGGCCTTGCTGACGGCCTGCGTGGTGATCCCCAGTTCGTGGGCTACGGCTTTCTGCTGCCCGCGGACGCCGGGTGTCATCAGGTCAAGGACCCGCCACTCGGCTCCGGACCTGTCCCTGACGATGTGGCCGAGGAGCCGGAGGACGGATTCGGCTTCGTGGGCAATGTCGGCAAGCGGACCTTCCACGGCAACCGGGATGCGTTCCTTGCCGTTGCGGAGCCTGTCCACAGCACGCCGCGCGTAGACGAGGCCGTGCCCGGAGGCGTCCTTGATCTGGTTGGGCAAAGGTTCATTGACGGGCCCCACACCCAGGCCCACATACCAGGAGCCGCACCGCAGGGCGATCAGCGCTGCTTCCACCGCCTGATGCGGGGAGTCGAGAATTCCCTGGACTTCGTCTTCCACCGAACGGTCGAAATCAAGGCGCGCGGGAATGTGCCGCAGGTCCTTCAGGAGCTGAGGAACGCGGTCGCCGTCGCGCCGGCTATCGGTTTGGTTGATGGTCAACGTGAACATGTGAAAAACAGACTACCCGCTGGTAGCAGGCCAAGGGCAAGTGAACGTTGGGTCCTGCAGCAGGTCAGGGGTGTGTCCCGGTTGTGCGGGCGCGCTGAAGATGTTGCGATGGAGGGACGGCCGCCCACGGGCGGCGCGCAGCGACGTGAGGACGGTTATGACCGGCAGCCCGCAGGACGAATTGACTGAGGACAGCGTGACGCAGGACGACCTGGAACTTGTGGACCGCTGGTGGCGTGCCGCGAACTACCTCTCGGTAGGGCAGATCTACCTCCGTTCCAACCCGCTGCTCCGGGAGCCCCTCGCCGCGGACCACACCAAGTCCCGGCTGCTGGGGCACTGGGGAACCACGCCGGGGCTGAACTTCGTGTACGCGCACCTGAACCGGGTGATCCGCAGGGACTCACAGGAGATGCTGTTCGTTGCGGGTCCTGGGCACGGCGGGCCGGCGGTGGTGGCCAACGCCTGGCTTGAGGGGACCTACTCCGAAATTTACGGTGCGGTGGGTCAGGACGAGGCAGGCGTGGCTAAGCTGTTCCGCCAGTTCTCCTACCCCGGCGGCATCCCCAGCCACACCGCGCCGGAGACGCCCGGGTCCATCAACGAGGGTGGGGAACTCGGGTACGCGCTGGCCCACGCGTACGGGTCCGTGTTCGACAATCCCCAACTGATCACCGCCGTCGTGATTGGCGATGGCGAAGCGGAAACGGGACCGCTCGCGGCGAGCTGGCACTCGCATAATTTCCTGGATCCCGTACATGACGGTGCTGTGCTGCCCATCCTGCACCTCAACGGCTACAAGATCGCCAACCCCACCATCCTGGCGCGCATGCCGGAGGCGCAGCTGGAGCAGCTGCTCCGCGGCTACGGGCATGAGCCGTACTTCGTCACCGTCGCCGACCCCGATGACACCGCGAAGGCGCACCGCGACTTCGCCGCAGCCCTCGAGTCCTGCATGGCCGGCATCCGAGACATCCAGGAGTCCCGCCGCGGCGGTTCGGATCAGGAAGGGACGGACGACGGCGGCGCTGAAGCAGGTTCCGCACCGCGCTGGCCGATGCTTGTGCTGCGCTCACCCAAGGGCTGGACCGGGCCGCGGACGGTGGACGGGAAACAGGTGGAGGGAACGTGGCGGAGCCACCAGGTCCCGTTGTCCGAGGTCCGTACTAACGGGGAGCATCTCAAGCAGCTTGAGGAGTGGCTCAAGTCGTACCGTCCCGAGGAACTGTTCGACGCCGACGGCCGGCTCCGGCCCGACGTCGCCACGAACGCGCCGTCGGGAAACCTCCGGATGAGCGCCACGCCCCATGCGAACGGCGGCCTGCTGCGCAAACCCCTGAAGCTGCCCGCCTACTCGGCCCACGCCGTCGAGGTTCAGCAACCCGGAACTGAACGGATCAGCCCCATGATCACGCTCGGTTCGTGGATGCGCGATGTCATCTCGCTGAACATGGAGACCTTCCGCTTGTTCGGGCCCGACGAAACGGCGTCCAACCGCCTGCAGGATGTCTACGAGGTCACGGACAAGGTGTGGCAGTACCGGATTGACGACGTCGACGAGCACCTTGCGCGGTCGGGCCGGGTTCTGGAGGTCCTGAGCGAGCACCTGTGCCAGGGCTGGCTGGAGGGGTATCTCCTGACCGGCCGGCACGGGGTCTTCAGCTGCTACGAGGCCTTCATTCACATTGTGGATTCGATGTTCAACCAGCACGCCAAATGGCTCAAGGTCCACCGGAAGCTTCCCTGGCGCCAGCCTGTGCCGTCGCTGAACTACCTGCTCTCCTCACATGTGTGGCAGCAGGACCACAACGGCTTCTCACATCAGGATCCGGGTTTTATTGACCACGCGGTGAACAAAAAGGCAGAGGTCATCCGGGTTTATTTGCCGCCGGACGTGAACACTCTGCTTTCGGTGATGGAGCACTGCCTGGCGTCAACGGATTACGTCAACATCGTGGTCAGCGGCAAGCAGCCGTCCCCCACTTGGCTGGGGCCCGCCGACGCTGCGGACCACTGCCGGCGGGGCCTCGGGATCTGGGAGTTCGCCGGGTCCGAAGTGCCGGGGGAGGAGCCGGACGTGGTGCTCGCCTGCGCTGGGGACGTGCCAACTGTGGAGACCGTGGCCGCCGCGGAACTGCTGAAGGCAGGCGTCCCCGGCCTGAAGGTCCGGGTGGTCAACGTGGTGGACCTGATGCGGCTCCAGGATGCGAGTGAGCACCCGCATGGGCTGACGTCGCGGGACTTTGACGGAATCTTCACGCCGGACAAGCCGGTCATCTTCGCATACCACGGCTACCCGGCGCTGATTCACCGGCTGGCTTACCGGCGCACCAACCAGGAGGGCCTGCACGTCCGCGGCTATAAGGAGGAAGGAACCACCACCACGCCCTTCGACATGGCCATGCTGAACGGGATCGACCGCTTCCAGTTGGCCATCGACGCCATCGACCGGGTGCCGGGCCTGGCGGAGAAGCACTCGCTGCTGCGCCAGAGCCTCCAGGACCGCCGGATGCAGGCCCGCGAACATACCCGGACTGAGGGCGAGGATTTGGCGGAAATCCGAGACTGGACGCTGAACGCCTAAGCCAAGCAACGCGGGGTCATTTTTCGCCCGAAAATCGGGGTTTATTGGACCAAAAGTGACCCCGCTTTGCTCAGGGGCCGCCGAGGCTGGCGAGCTCGCCGGAGGGGACGTGGATCCAGCCTTCGGTCAGGGCCGCCGCCGCATGGGAAGCCGGTGGACGGAAAGTCCGGCCCAGGGCGACCGCGCGGGCGCTCAGTGAGGCAACCACTGCGTCAAAGAGGTCATCTGAGGCGGCCAGCCGGTCCTCGTGGCCGGCCAGGTCCAGCCAGGGTGCCGCCGCCTTCAGCTGCGCCAGGATCGCGCCAAGCCGCTCCGCCTCGGGAGCGCCCCGGCCCTTGTAGCCCCGGGCCAAGAGGCCCCATATTTTCAGGGACGCCGCAGGGTAGACCTCCGCCAAGCGGCCGGAGCCGTCCCTGGGCTGTGGACCGTGCTCGGCAGCGATCTTGGCCTGGATCACAGCGCACCGCATGGCCGGGTGGGCGAGCCTGTCGGCGGAAACGCTGAGCGGGATGAGCCCCGTGTGTGCGGTGACGAAACGGTCCGTGTCCCTATAGGCCAGCAGGCGCCGGCCCGCAATGCCGTCGTGGTCCAGCACCGCGCGGGCATCAAGGTTCAGATGGCCCGTGAGGAAGGGCAGGAAGGCGTCCGGCCAGCCCACGGGGCAGTCGATTCCCGTCATCGAGCTGGCGCCGAACAGCTCCACAATCTCGGCGTCGTGCACGTCCAGGGCAAGGTGCTCCAGGCGGGCATCCCCACCGTCCCATGTCAGGACGGCCACCGCCGTCTTCTTGGTGGCCGCGGCAAGATCGACGCCCAGCGTCCTCATGCAGCGGCGGTCCGGTACTGAAGCGCGCCCGGAATACTGCCAGCCTCGCCCAGTCCGTCCCCGCGGGCAAAGGCGGCCCACAGCCGCCGCACCTCACGGCCAACGGCGTCGATTTCATCCCAGGTGGCGCCCGTGAGGAGCCCGGCAGCGGCCCACGTCTCACGGTTGCCGAACAGCAGCGGCAGGTCAACGGTGTGGGCGGCGCCGTAAAAATTGCCGGGCGCGCCCCACGAGAGCAGGTAACTGTAGGCCTTGCCGCCGGCCCGGACGTGACGGCGGGCGAACTTCCGCGCGGCCCTGCCGTATACCGCCTCGGTCACGGCCCAGTTGATGGCCTTGACGGCGGCGCTGCCTAGCCCGGGGACTCTGCGCAGCACCCGTACCAGCCGGGCGCGCGGCATGAACAGCCTGGCTTCATCGGAAGTGTGCCCGATCAGCACCTCGATGTCCGGCGCGGTCGCGTTCCAGGCTGCTTCAATCTCCGATTCGGGTGGAAGGGGCGCATGGCCGTACTGCGTGCCGAACGGCATAGCCGCTATCAGCCCGTACTTGCGTGCTACCTGAGACACATGGTCCTCGATGGCCACAACCTCGAGCATTGGCGTCTCCTCAGTGACAGCTTCCGCAGCGATGCCCATGTCGCGGCTCATCTTGTGCCGGCCGCGGGTGATACCCAGCGGGGCACTCTGGATAATCGCCCGCTGGAACAGCGATGGTGCTTCCGGCGTCGCCATCAGGTGGGCAACAGAGTCGCCACCGGCCGACTGCCCGAAAGCCGTGACGCGGTGCGGATCCCCGCCAAAGGCCGCGATGTTGCGCTGCACCCAGCGGAACGCTTCCAACTGGTCCAACAGGCCAAGGTTCGCGGGCCGGCCGGTCCCCGTGGCCAGGTATCCGAACAAACCCAGCCGGTACGTTACCGAAACCACGATGACCCGGTTCTCGGCCACGAGCGAGGTGGCATCAAAAATCGCCAGGTCGCCCGAACCCGACGTGTACGAGCCGCCGTGCAGCCACACCATGACCGGAACCCGCTCGTCGTCGGCCAGGCCGGCAGGCACCGTGATGGACAGCCGCTGGCAGTCCTCGCTGCCGGGAAGCTCGCCGTAACGGGTGCCCAGGACATCGTCCAGGAACGGGACGGGACCTTGGGGGCAGGCCGGCGCGAGGGTGGTCGCGGCAAACGGCGTGGTCCAGCCGGGCGCAGCCACCGGCGGTTGGAAGCGGCCCGCGGTGGCGTAGGGGATGCCGGTGGCGCGCACCACGTCACCCTCCCGCCACCCGGTGACGGGCCCGCAGGGAGGTTCAAAGTGCGGAGGATTAAAGGAAGGCTCGGAACTCACAGCCCAACGATTCCATACATTTAGTTCGGCTGGGCAACGCAAAATCCCCGCCTGCCGGACGTTTCCCCACCGCATGACGCGGGGATTTGTCCGGAAGACGGGGATTCATGGCGTAGGCCGCACCAACGCGGGCCCGCCGGTGGAGACTAGTGGCCCGCTGCCGGCACGTAACGCTTGATGGATGCTTCCAGTTCGGCCTCTGCAGCGGCGCGGTCGCCCCAGCCCTCGGCCTTGACCCACTTGCCCGGCTCCAGGTCTTTGTACCGGGTGAAGAAGTGCTCGATTTCCTTGATCAGGAATTCGCTGACGTCGCTGACTTCCTGGATGTGGTCGAAGCGGGCGTCGACCGGGACGCACAGGACCTTGGCGTCGCCGCCGCCGTCGTCAGTCATGTTGAAGACGCCGATGGGGCGGGACTCAACGATGACGCCCGGGTGCAGGTCGAAGTCCTGCAGGAGCACCAGTGCATCCAGCGGGTCGCCGTCTTCGCCCAGGGTGTTCTCGAAGAATCCGTAGTGCGTGGGGTACTGCATGGAGGTGAAGAGGACGCGGTCCAGGCGGACGCGGCCGGTCTCGTGGTCAACTTCGTACTTGACGCGTGATCCCTTGGGGATCTCGATGGTCACGTCATGCTTCATGGGAATGCTCCTCGGCAATTGCAGGGGTTCGCGGCACAAAAGACGAACCACATAGGAGTGTCGGTGCCGCCGACTATTATTGAGGATATAGCG
Organism: Pseudarthrobacter sp. TAF60_1; assembly: GCF_052113505.1. Taxonomy (NCBI): domain Bacteria; kingdom Bacillati; phylum Actinomycetota; class Actinomycetes; order Micrococcales; family Micrococcaceae; genus Pseudarthrobacter; species Pseudarthrobacter sp. TAF60_1. Next base: position 57,284 of record NZ_JBFRDI010000017.1, on the reverse strand, counting down.
AGAGGCCCAGGTTTCAGGAACTTGCGGGGAAATTTCAGGACTTGAGGACCAGCAGCAGCATGAAGGAAGAATCGTCCCCCGCAGGGTTCAAGACGGCATCCAGCTCTGTAATAGGGCGTGCCCGCGGCAGCGTAAGGCGCGGCTGGCCGCTCGCCGCGCTGCTGGCCCTGCTGCTGGTACTCGCCGTTCCCGCGGCCGTGTTGGTTGCGCCCGGTTTCATCAGCCCGGAACCGCCCGCCGCCGCGCCCACTACGCCGGCCTGGCAGCTGCCCCCGGCCACACTCTCCGCCCGCCAAGGCCTGTCCCCGCTCACCGACAGCGCGCCGGTGCCGCTGCCGTCAGCCGTCACGGCGCAACTGGACGCCCTGTTAAAGTCCGACGGCGACGGCAGCTTCACGGGGCTTGTCCAGGATGCGCTCACCGGCGATGCCCTTTATGACCGCGGCGGTTCGGAGAACCGGACCCCCGCCTCCAACATGAAGCTCTTCACCGCGGTGACCGCCCTGCGCACGCTCGGGCCGGACCACCGCTTCAGCACCCGTGCCATGGCTGGGCCCGGCGCCAACCAGGTGGTGCTCACCGGTGGCGGCGATGTGCTCCTCAGCGCAGGCGAGTCAGCACCGGACCGGGTCATGGGCCATGCAGGGCTGGCCACCGTCGCGGCGGCTACAGTCGCAGCACTCCAGGCCAACGGAACAACCGGCGAGCTGACGATTCTGGTGGACGACTCCCTGTTCAGCGGGCCCGCCCTCAACCCCGCGTGGGCCGACGGCGACGTTGCGGCGGGCGAGGTGGCGCCGCTGTACCCGCTTGCGTTGAACTCGGCACGCTACAACCCGGGCGTCACCGCGGGCCCGCGCCCCCAGGACTCGGCGGTGTCCGCTGCCGAGGCGTTCGCCGGGCAGCTCAAGGCGGCGGGCGCCGCTGCTGGACTCACGGTAGCGGCCGGCGTCGGACGTTCCACTGCACCTGAAGCCGCAAACGGTGCGCCCAAGCTCCTGGCTGAGGTGCAGTCCGCCACCGTGGGGGAACAGGTGGGCTTAATGCTGCAATCCTCTGACAACTACCTGGCCGAGGTGCTGGGGCGCATGGCCGCCGCGGCCACGGGAAGCCCCGCGAGCAACGACGGCGCCAAAGCCGCAGTCAGGGCACAGCTCGCCGAACTGGGCATCGCCACACCAGCCATGCGGTTGGCGGATGTGTCCGGACTGGCCATTGGAAACCAGGCCTCCGCCCGCCAGCTTGCTGACGTGGTGCGGGCCATCACCACCGGAACGGATCGCCGGCTGCGGGCAGCGCTGGATGGTTTCCCCGTGGCCGCGCTGTCCGGAACCTTGGACGCCCGCTACGAGGACGCCGCCACGTCCCGCGGTGCTGGCCTGGTCCGGGCCAAGACCGGGACGTTGAACTCGGTCATTGCCCTCAGCGGCTACGTGGTGGACGCCGACGGGCGGCTGCTGGTCTTCTCCTTCATCGGCAACGGACTGACGCCCGGCGCCGCCGGGAACCGGGAAGCCGTGGACCGGGCCGCGTCCGCACTCGCCGCATGCGGCTGCCGGTAGGCCGGTGCCCCCTGTCCGCGTTCGCCGGACAGCGAACTTAAGGACCATCCGTCGTCGGCTGTGATGTGATGGGGACATGGAGTCCACTGCACGTGATTCGTCAGCACCGGCATCATCCAGCCCGGCCCAGGCCCTGATCAATTGGGACCTGGCCGCATCCACGGCGGCCCGGCTGGCTTCGGCGGGACCAACGCTCGGCACAGCCGAAATCAACGATGCCGTGGACAGCCTCCGCAGCCTCGCGGACGCCTCGGTCCCGCACGTCCACGAAATAACGGGCCTCGAAGCCGCACGCGATCTCCGGGACTCCACTGTCCTGGTGGTGGACCGGGCGAACTGGGCCAAGGCCAACACCCAGAGCTTCGCCGTGATGCTCAAGCCCGCCATGGAAAAGATGCTCGAAAGCCGGCGCGGCGCCGTCAGCCCCGCCGCGGCCAGCGTTAGCGGCGCCATCACCGGCAGCCAGCTCGGCGCCGTCCTGGCGTTCCTTTCGAGCAAGGTCCTGGGCCAGTACGATCCGTTCGCGGCGCTCGCCGAGGGCTCCACGGCGCCGGCAGGCGGCAGGCTGCTGCTGGTGGCCCCCAACATCGTTTCCGTGGAGCGGGAACTCAACGTCACACCCGAGGATTTCCGGCTCTGGGTCTGCCTCCACGAGCAGACCCACCGCGTGCAGTTCGCCGCCGCGCCCTGGCTCCGCCACCACATGCTGTCCGAGATCGATAACCTCAGCGGGCACCTGCTGGGCAACGTGGACTCGCTCATGGAGCGTGCCTCAGCTGCGGCCCGGTCGCTCAAAGACCGCAGCAGCACGGGCAACACCCCCGGCCGCGGCGCCATCCTTGACCTGCTGCAGAACCCCGAGGAAAAGGCATCCCTCTCACACCTGACGGCTGTGATGAGCCTGTTGGAGGGCCACGCGAACGTGGTGATGGACGCCGTCGACGCCAGCATCATCCCGTCCGTCAAGACCATCCGCCAGCGCTTCACCGACCGCGGCAAGGACCGCGGCGTCATGGAGAAGTTCATCCGCAGCCTGCTGGGCCTTGACGCCAAGATGCGCCAGTACTCCGACGGCGCCAAGTTTGTGCGTGCGGTGGTGGACGTCGCCGGGATGGAGGGCTTCAACCGGGTCTGGGAATCCGCGGACAACCTCCCCACCGAGCCGGAGATCCACGAGCCCAAGCTGTGGGTTGACCGGATGGGCCTCTAGGTGCCGGGTTCGCCCCACACATCGGGCTCTCCGGCCCATGCCGAAAGATTGCCGCATGCAAGCGGACGACGGCGGCCTGGCAGGCTCGCGCCTGTCGTCGGCAAAGCGCGCAAGATGCTCCGGAACGCCCTGGCGGAGGCCGGCTATCCGGCGCATGTGCTGGTGGCCTGCAGCGGCGGACCCGACTCGCTGGCGCTCGCCGCTGTGGCAGCCTACTTCGGCCGCCGCGGCCACGTTGACGGGCACCCCCTGACGGTGGGCGCCGTGGTGGTGGACCACCAGTTGCAGGAGGGTTCAGCCGAGGTGGCTTCCGCTGCGGCCCACACCCTGAAGGAACTCGGGCTTTCGCCGGTTGAGGTCCGGACCGTGGACGTTGCACCCACGGGCATGGGCCCGGAGGCGGCCGCCCGCGATGCCCGCCATGCCGCCCTCGAAGCGGCAGCCAACGGCCAGGGCGCCGCTGCGATCCTCCTCGGACACACACTGGATGACCAGGCTGAACAGGTCCTCCTGGGCCTGGCCCGCGGTTCCGGTACCCGCTCGCTGGCCGGTATGCGGCCTGCCCGCGGCCTGTTGCTCCGGCCGTTCCTGGGCCTGCGCCGCGAGGACACCCTCGAGATCTGCCGCGTTGAGGAGCTGGACCCCTGGCACGATCCCAGCAATTCCGATCCTGCCTTTGCCCGTTCCCGCACCCGGGTGGAGGTGCTGCCGTTGCTGGAGGAAAAACTCGGGCCCGGCGTGGCCGAATCGCTCGCCCGGACGGCGTCCATCCTGCAGCTGGACGCCGACTACCTGGAGGACGTGGCGGAACGCACATATGCCGATCTGGCGCAGCGGTCCGGCCAGGAAATCAGCCTTCCCGAGGGCGCCCTCGGCGAACTCTCCCCGGCCATCAGGTTCCGCGTCATCGCCAAGGCAGCTGCCGACGTCGGGGGCCAGCAACCCAGCTACCGGCGCCTTCTGGCGGCGGAAGCGCTGCTGCGGCGGCAGGGTTCGGCCGGTCCCGTGGAACTCCCGGGCGGGGTGAGCGTGTACCGGTTGTCGCTGGCGCAGCTGGACGCCGCCGGCGCACCGCGCCGCACCGTGGAGCAGCCCGACGGCGGCACTTCCGTTCCCCGCGAAGCGGCGCGCTGTGGGAAGCTAGTATTCCGGCCTCAAAAACCGCCCCAAAAATAGTCGCACCCCGCATCTACACAGGAGCCATTGGTGGATTCAAACGACGTCCAGGCAGACCTCAAGCACGTTCTCTACACCAAGGAACAGATCCAGCAGCGGATCACCGAGCTCGCTGCCGAAATCGACAAGGACTACGAAGGCCGTGAAATCCTCGTTGTCGGCGTACTCAAGGGTGCCGTGATGGTCATGGCCGACCTCGCCCGGGCGCTCCACAGCCACGTTTCGATGGACTGGATGGCAGTGTCCTCCTACGGCTCCGGCACCCAGTCCTCCGGCGTGGTCCGCATCCTCAAGGACCTCGACACCGACCTGATGGGCAAGGACGTCCTGATCGTTGAAGACATCATCGACTCCGGCCTGACGCTCTCCTGGCTCAAGACCAACCTCGAATCCCGCGGCACCGCATCCGTGGAAATCTGCACGGCTTTCCGCAAGCCGACGGCCGCCAAGGTGGAAATCGACGTCAAGTACGTCGGCTACGACATCCCCAACGAGTTCGTGGTGGGCTACGGCCTGGACTACGCAGAAAAGTACCGCAACCTGGACTTCGTGGGCACCCTCGCCCCGCACGTCTACGAGTAACCTTTCTTCCCGCCGAGATGGCATTTCACGGCAGTCCTGCGACTGAACACTGCCGTGAAGTGCCATCTCGCGGCGTTTAAAGTGAGCGTGGGACCTCTTGGGTAGCAAGAACATCGGCAGCAGGAACATCGGCATCAAGGACGTGGCGGCGGCCGCCGGGGTCTCAGTGACCACCGTTTCGCACGTGCTGAACGAGGTGGCGTCCGCCCGGATTAGTCCGGAAACGCGGGACAGGGTCAGGTCCGTCGCGAGGCAACTGGGCTACGGGCCGAACAGTGTGGCCCGCGCGCTGCGGACGAGCCGGACAGCCCTGCTGGGACTGGTCATCGAAGACGCCGGGGCCAGTCCGCACGCCGGCCAGATCCTGTTCGGGGCCGACCAAGCCGCCCGCGCCCGCGGCTACAACATCCTGGTCATTAACACGTCCAGTTCGGCGACGCCCGAAGCCAGGGAGGCCGACGTCGGGTCCCTCCTGATGCGCCGCGTGGACGGAATCCTCTACGCACCACGGCACTCCCGGCAGCTTCAGCCGCCCGACCTCGGCAGTATTCCGGTGGTGCTGGTGGACGCCGGTGACAGTGAAAGCAGCTTCGCCGCCGTGGTGCCGGACGAAGGCGCCGAGTCCGCCGTCGACGAACCAGCTGAACCCGCCGAACTGGCCGCGTTCGCCGCCGGGATCCTGATGGATGCCATTGAGGGCGCGGCCGCCGCTACGCCCAGAGGGAACTTTTAGGCGGCATCGTGCGTGATTTACTCCGGACGGTGTATAGCTAGTAGCTGATGCAGCACCACACGCGCGTAGACCACTCGCCGTGCAGCACTACCAGGAGGGACGGGGCGAGCCCCCGAACAGATGAAAGCTAAGAGTTTCTTCAAGGGCCCGGGGATCTGGATCGTCGTTGTGATCGCCATGCTCCTCGTGGCCTTTGCAACGCTGGCTCCCGGCGGTGCGGCGCGGATCGACACGGACAAGGGCCTTGCGCTCCTCGCCGCGAACGGCAAGGTTGAGCAGGCAAAGATTTTCGACGGCGAGAACCGTGTTGACCTGGTCCTGAAGGACAGCCTGAACGTAGACGGCCAGGACAAGGGCAAGAGCGTCCAGTTCTTCTACGTGGACGCCCGCGCGGCTGACGTCGTCAAGGCCGTCACCGACGCCAAGCCCACGAACGGCTACACTGACCAGCCGATCGAGAGCAACTGGTTCTCCGGACTGCTCTCGCTCCTGATCCCCGTCATCCTCCTCGGCGCACTGTTCTGGTTCCTGATGACCCGCATGCAGGGCGGCGGTTCGAAGATCATGCAGTTCGGCAAGTCCAAGGCCAAGATGGTCAGCAAGGACATGCCGCAGGTGACCTTCCATGACGTTGCCGGTGCTGACGAGGCAGTGGAGGAACTGCAGGAAATCAAGGAATTCCTGCAGGAGCCCGCCAAATTCCAGGCCGTGGGCGCCAAGATCCCCAAGGGTGTGCTGCTCTACGGCCCTCCCGGAACCGGCAAGACCCTCCTGGCCCGCGCCGTCGCAGGCGAGGCCGGCGTGCCGTTCTTCTCCATCTCCGGCTCCGACTTCGTTGAAATGTTCGTCGGCGTTGGTGCCTCCCGCGTCCGCGACCTTTTCGAGCAGGCCAAGGCCAACTCGCCCGCCATCATCTTCGTGGACGAGATCGACGCCGTCGGCCGCCACCGCGGCGCCGGCATCGGCGGCGGCAACGACGAACGCGAGCAGACCCTCAACCAGCTGCTGGTGGAGATGGACGGCTTCGACGTCAAGACCAACGTCATCCTGATCGCTGCCACCAACCGCCCGGACGTTCTGGACCCGGCCCTGCTGCGCCCGGGACGCTTCGACCGCCAGATTGGTGTGGACGCGCCCGACATGATTGGCCGCGACCAGATCCTGCAGGTTCACGCCAAGGGCAAGCCCATGGCCCCGGGCGTTGACCTCAAGGCCGTGGCCAAGAAGACCCCCGGCTACACGGGTGCTGACCTGGCCAACGTCCTCAACGAAGCCGCGCTGCTGACTGCGCGCTCCAATGCCAACCTCATTGACGACCGCGCCCTGGACGAGGCCATCGACCGCGTGATGGCCGGCCCTCAGAAGCGCAGCCGCGTCATGAAGGAACACGAGCGCAAGATCACCGCGTACCACGAAGGTGGACACGCACTGGTGGCAGCAGCCTTGCGGAACTCCGCCCCGGTCACCAAGATCACCATTCTGCCCCGCGGCCGGGCCCTGGGCTACACCATGGTGGTGCCGGATAACGACAAGTACTCCGTGACCCGCAACGAGCTGCTGGACCAGATGGCCTACGCCATGGGCGGCCGCGTGGCGGAGGAAATCGTCTTCCACGACCCCTCCACCGGTGCCTCCAACGACATCGAAAAGGCCACGGGCACGGCCCGCAAAATGGTCACCGAGTACGGCATGAGTGAACGGGTCGGCGCGGTGCGCCTGGGCCAGGGCGGCGGCGAGCCTTTCCTGGGCCGCGACGCCGGCCACGAACGCAACTACTCGGACCAGATCGCCTACGTTGTGGATGAGGAAGTGCGCCGCCTGATCGACCAGGCGCATGACGAGGCGTACGCGATCCTCACCGAAAACCGCGACGTGCTGGACTCCCTGGCACTGGAACTCCTGGAACGGGAAACCCTGAACCAGGCAGAAATCGCGGAAATCTTCAGGGACATCCGCCTACGTGACTTCCGCGAAGTATGGCTGTCCAAGGAATCCCGGCCCGTCCAGCAGGCTGGCCCGGTGGAATCGCGGCAGGAAAGGGCGGAGCGCGAAGCCCAGGAAGAGGCCAAAAAGGCCCGCCTCGACGAACCGTTGGACGCCCAGCCTCCGCACCCGCAGGGTGTTACGGAGGATGCTCCCTTCCAGGGTGGCATTCCCGACTCGGGGCCTGACGCCCTCCGCGGCTAAGCTTTCTTCTGTGAACCACTTCGACGACGACGACGCGCCCTCCTCCGCCGGACACCCGGCGGAGGACGGATCCCACTACAAAAAGCACGAGAAAGTGGACCGGCCACGCATCGAAGCTGCCGTCCGCGAGATCCTGCTGGCCATCGGTGAGGACCCTGACCGCAGCGGGCTCCAAGACACCCCCCGGCGGGTGGCCAAGGCCTACGCTGAGGTGTTCGCAGGCCTTCACCATGACCCCGCGGACGTCCTCTCCACCACCTTTGACCTGGACCACGAGGAACTGGTCCTGGTCAAGGACATTCCGTTCTACTCCACCTGCGAGCACCACCTGGTGCCGTTCCACGGGGTGGCCCACGTGGGCTACATTCCCTCGCACGAGGGCAAAGTGACCGGCCTGAGCAAGCTGGCACGCCTCGTGGATATTTACGCCCGGCGCCCCCAGGTGCAGGAGCGGCTCACCACCCAGATCGTCGAAGCAATGGTCAGCCACCTCAAGCCGCGTGGCGCAATTGTTGTTGTTGAATGCGAGCACATGTGCATGTCCATGCGCGGTGTCCGCAAGCCCGGAGCGAAGACCGTCACCAGTGCGGTACGCGGGCAGCTCCATGACCCGGCCACCCGTGCCGAAGCCATGAGCCTCATCCTCGGAAGGTAAGTATCAGACCATGGACTCACTAGCTGCAGCCCCGGGAACCGGGCCCGCAACGTCCCCGCTGCCCATCCTGCGCAAACCGCGCCCGGCCGCGAAATTCGCAGACCTGCCCACCGACCGCACCCTGGTCATGGGCATCCTGAACGTCACGCCGGACTCCTTCAGCGACGGCGGGAAGCACGCCACAGCGGACACTGCCATCGCTGCCGGCCTGCGGATGTTCTACGCGGGCGCGGACATCATCGACGTCGGCGGCGAATCGACGCGCCCCGGTGCCTTGGATGTCAGCCCGGAGGAAGAACAGCGCAGGGTGGTCCCTGTCATCGAAGCCCTGGTCAAGGCCGGTGCGCTGGTTTCCATTGACACCACGCACACGTCCACGGCGGCGGCCGCGCTGAAGGCCGGCGCAGCCATCATCAACGATGTCTCCGGCCTCACCATGGAGCCCGAAATGGCTGAACTGGTGGCCGCGTCCAAAGCTCCCTATGTCCTGACGCACCGCCGTGGCGATGCCCGCACCATGAACTCGCTGGCTGAGTACACGGACGTTGCGGGCGAGGTGGTGGCTGAACTGGCCGGTGTGCGCGACAAGCTCCTCGCCGCCGGGGTAAGCCCGGACCAGATCATCGTTGACCCGGGCCTGGGCTTCGCGAAGAACGATGCCCAGAACTGGGAGCTCCTGCAAAAGCTGGACCAGCTGGACAGCCTGGGGCACCGGGTCCTGGTTGCGGCATCCCGCAAGCGCTTCCTGGGCACCCTGCTGACAGTGGCCGGCAAGTCCGCTGCCCCGGAGGAGCGCGACGCGGCCACCGCGGCCATTACAGCCATCAGCGCCTACCGCGGTGCCTGGGCCGTCCGGGTGCACGACGTCGGGCCCAGTCTTGACGCTGTTAAGGTCGCTTCACGCGTTGCGGCTGCCCGCACCACTCACTAGGGCCGGGGGACCCATGGACAGGATTACGCTGAGCGGCGTCACCGCCGTCGGCCATCACGGCGTGTTCGACTTTGAGCGCCGGGAGGGCCAGCCCTTTGTGGTGGACGCGGTCCTGCACCTGGACTTCACCAAAGCCGCGGAATCCGACGACGTCCGGGACACTGCCCATTACGGCGAAGTGGCTCAGCGGATCACGGACTGGATCACGGGGGAGCCCCTGAACCTGATCGAGGCCCTGGCCGTGAAGATTGCCGAAGACCTGCTGGTCAGGTTCAACATCGGGGCCGTGGACATCACTGTTCACAAGCCGCAGGCGCCCATCGAGGTACCCTTCGGTGATGTGGCCGTCAGCGTGCACCGGGAGCGACCATGACCGGTTACACCAAGGCGGTCCTGGCCCTCGGCAGCAACCTGGGCGAACGGAACGACACCCTGTCCGGAGCCGTCGCGGACCTCGTGGACCCGCCGGAGGTGCGCCTGCTGGCCGTTTCACCGGTGGTGCAGACCAAGCCGGTGGGTGGCCCGGCCGGGCAGCCAGACTTCCTGAACATGGTCATGACAGTTGAAACCACCCTGTCCCCGGAGGCCCTCCTGGAGCATTGCCACGCGGTGGAGAACAAGCACCTCCGGGTACGCGGCGTGCGCTGGGGACCCCGGACGCTCGACGTCGACATCATCACTTACGGCAACGTCACCAGCGACAATCCGGACCTGACGTTGCCGCATCCCCGTGCTGCGGAACGCGCCTTCGTCCTGTACCCCTGGTCCCTCATCGACCCGGCGGCAACACTGGGCGGGGAACGGATCGGTGAGTTGGCCGCGCGCGCCACGGATTTTGCCGACATCGTGCCGTTCGACGGCTTCGGGGACTACGACGGCGTTCCGACCGCAGGGGCGGTGGAGTAGAAGTGAAACCCATCAGCCCTGGACGGCTCCTGCTGATCGGCCTGGTCCTGACCGTTGCCGGCTGGTCAGCCACCGTGGTGACCACGCGGTACAGCATGGCAACGCCGGTGCTTCCGGCGACCGCCCTGGCCACCATGGCCGTCATTGTTGTGATCACGCTGATTCTTGGCATTCGCGTCCTTCGCTGGCGCAACAGCACCAAACGCAAGAAGGCCCTTGATCCTATCCTCGCGGCGCGGACGCTGGTGCTGGCCCAGGCCTGCGCGTACGCCGGGACCGTCCTGCTGGGCTGGCATGCCGGGATCTTCCTGGACCAGTTGCGCATCTGGAACCTGCGCAGCGACCAGGGCATCACGTGGGTGGCCGTCGCTGTGGCCGGCGGCGGCCTGGTGATGATCGTGGTGGGCCTGCTGGTGGAGCGGTTCTGCAGGATCCCGCCCGAAGACACGGACGCGCCCGGCGAGGGGAAACCCGGCCACGGGGTCCGCGGCGAAGCCGCAGGGGAAGGCGAATATGCCTACCGAGGCGATTGATCCAACGGGCATCACCTGGCAGCGGGTGTCGCCAAAGTACGTCACTGTGCGGCTGGTGGAATGGGCCGTAGCAAACGCGATTGCCGTGCTTGTCCTGAGCCTGCCCCTGGTTTTCGTACTCCTTGGCTGGTGGCGCTGGCCGCCGCTGTGGCTGGCAGTCCTGGTGCCGGCGCTGACCCTGGTTTTGGCAGTCTGGCGGCTGGTGCTGATTCCGCGCCAGGTGCGCGCCATCGGCTATGCCGAACGGGACGACGACCTGCTGATCCGCGGTGGCATCTTCTTCCAGCGGACCATGGCAGTTCCCTACGGCCGCATGCAGTACGTGGACATCGGGGTGGGCCCCGTTGAGCGCGGGCTGGGGCTGTGCACGCTGAAACTCCACACCGCCTCGCCCGGCACGAACGCTACCATCCCCGGCCTGCCCGCCGAGGAGGGGGCACGCCTGCGCGAGCAGCTCGCCGCCCGGGGCGAAGCCAGGCTGGCAGGGCTGTGACCGCTGATGTTCCGGAGCGGGGCGCTCCGGATGTTCCGGCCGTTTCCACCGCAACGCCGGGGACGCCTGTCCCCGGGCCCGGAATAACGCCCGACGGCGAGTGGCTGCGTGTGCACCCGGCGTCGCCTTTTGTGCGCGGCTGGGTGGCGCTGGCGGCCATCGGGTTCTTCTTCGGACGGGACACCTTCGAACGGCTGCTGCAGGGCCGTCCCCTCATCGAGGATGACTTCGCCGGCCGGGTGCCCTGGCTGGTGGCCGGCGGCGGGATCATGTTGGTGCTTGCCGTCCTGGGCTTCATCCTGACCTGGTACTTCACCAAATACCAGGTGTCCGAAGGCTACGTCCGGGTCAACTCCGGCTTCCTCTTCCGCCAGCAGCGGCAGGCCCGGCTGGACCGCGTCCAGGCCATCGACATCGTCCAGCCCCTGCTGGCCAGGATCTTCGGCCTGGCAGAACTCAAATTCGAGGTGGCCGACGCCGGCGAATCCGCCGTCAAGCTCGCCTACCTGCGGATGGACGATGCCCGGCATCTCCGGGCCACCATCCTGGCACGCGCCGCCGGGGTGCTCCCTGACCCGGCCATGCCCCTCGCTGCCCCGCCGGAGGCGCCCGAATTTCCGGTGCTGTCCGTGCCGCCGTCACGCCTTGTCGGTTCGCTGCTCCTCAGCGAGCAGAGCGTCGGGGTGGTGCTGGGCGGCGTCGCGTCCGTGGTCCTGTCCGCCGTGACGGACAACCGCAGCTTCTACTTCTACCTGATCCCGGCGGCACTGGGCCTCGCCGCCAGCTACTGGGGCTCCTTCAACAAGGGCTACAACTTCACCGCGGCCATTTCGCCTGACGGGATCCGGCTCCGCTACGGGCTCTTGGACACTCAGGCGCAGACGCTCCCGCCCGGCAGGATCCAGGCCCTGAAAGTGGTCCAGTCCCCGTTATGGCGCAACTTCGGCTGGTACCGGATTCAAGTCAACGTTGCAGGCTATGGTGCGCCCGGGAGTAACGGCGAGTCAGCGTCACGGACCACACTTCTGCCCGTCGGCAAGCTCCCGGACGTGATGAGCATGCTTGCACTCGTCCTGCCGGACCCGGGGACGCCGGAACCCGGACGCATTTTCGCGGCGGGTCTCGGCGGGCAGGATTCCGACGGCGGATTTGTCACCACGCCGCGCCGCGGCCGGTTCCTGTCGCCGCTGGGCTGGCGCCGCAACGGCTTCGCTTCCACTGACACAGCCCTGTTGATCCGCTCGGGCCGGTGGTGGCGCGAACTGGTGATGGTCCCGCACCAGCGCACTCAGTCGATGGCGCTGCACCAAGGCCCGCTCGCCCGCCGGTTCCGTTTGGCGGACCTGGTCCTCCACACCACCGCGGGCCCTGTGTCACCCCGCCTGAGGCAGGCCGGCCTGGACGAGGCGCGTAACCTTTTTGATGAACAGTCCGCCCGCGCACGCCTGGCCCGCAAACGGCAGACCAGCGAACAATGGCTGGCGCAGGTGGCCCCTACTCCGGCGGCTGGGCCCGTTGCGGCGGAGCGGCCGGCGAGCGAAACGAATAACCAACAGGAGAGCACCAACCGTGGCTAAACCGGGGCGCCTTGGCGTCGGAATCATCAGCGCCGGCAAGGTGGGTGCCGTGCTCGGTGCGGCTCTCCGCGCCGCGGAACACGCCGTCGTCGGGGTTTCCGCAGTGTCCGACGCAAGCCGGGAGCGGGCGGAAGCCCTGCTCCCCGGCGTCCCGGTCCTGGAGATCCAGGAGATTGTCGAGCGCGCCGAACTGGTGCTCCTGGCCGTTCCGGACGACGCCTTGGCCAGCCTGGTGGACGGGCTCGCCAAACTCGGGGCCTGGCAGCCCGGACAGTTGGTGGCACACACATCGGGAAGGTTCGGGGTGGGGGTACTTCGGCCCGTGAGGGCCGCGGGCGCGATCCCGCTGGCCCTGCACCCGGCCATGACGTTCACTGGCATGAGCCTGGACCTGACCCGCCTGCTTGACTGCACCTTTGGAGTGACCGCGGACGCCGCGATGCTGCCCATCGCGCAGGCGCTGGTGGTGGAGATGGGCGCCGAGCCTGTTGCCATCGCCGAGGCGGACCGGACGCTGTATCACACGGCATTGGCCCACGGCTCGAACCATCTGGTCACGCTGGTGGCGCAGGCCTCCCAGTTGCTGCGGGATGTGGGCGTGGATGCGCCGGACCGCATGCTGGGGCCGCTCCTCCGTGCCACGCTCGAGAATGCCCTTGCGTCCGGCGAATCGGCCCTGACAGGGCCGGTAGCCCGCGGTGACGTGGGGACGGTGGCGGCTCACGCCGAGGCGCTGCGCGAGTACGACGCCGGGGCGCACGGCGATGTCCTCGAGGCCTACCTCGCCATGGCCCGTGCCACCGCGCGGCGGGCGGAAAACCGTGGGCTGCTCAAACCCGATCAACTAGGGGCCATCCGATCGGCCCTGGAAGAAGGAGACTGACGTGGCTACCCAAGTGGTACGGACAGCGGCGGAACTGCGCGAGGCCAGTGCGCGCCTCCTGGCCGGAAAGGAAGGCAGGTCCCAAGGCCTGGTGCCAACCATGGGCGCGCTCCACGAAGGGCACGCCCGGCTGGCTCGGACCGCCGTCGAACAGAACGACGTTGTGGTGGCCTCCATCTTTGTGAATCCGCTGCAGTTCGGCGATGCGGTGGACCTTGACCGGTACCCGCGGACCCTCGAAGCCGACGTTGCACTGCTCGAGGCGCAAGGCGTGGACCTGGTCTTCGCACCGTCGGTGGAGGAGGTTTACCCGGACGGGGAACCGCTGGTGCGCGTCACGGCCGGCTCCCTGGGGGAGAAATGGGAAGGCGCCTCCCGGCCGGGGCATTTCGACGGCGCGCTCACTGTGGTTGCCAAGCTGCTGCATTACGGCCTTCCCGGCGCGGGCCTTCCGTCCGCAGGTGCGTTCGTTACGGGCGGCGGCGCCGGACTGCCCGCCTACCGGGCCTACTTCGGTCAGAAAGACGCTCAGCAGCTGGCACTGGTGCGGCGGATGGTGGCAGACCTGAGCTTCCCCGTGGACATCGTTGCGGTGCCCACGGTGCGCTCCGAGGAGGGCCTTGCCCTATCAAGCCGCAACCGTTTCCTGTCCGATGAGGAGCGGGAAGCAGCGTTGGTGCTCTCGCGGGCCCTGCGGCTGCTTGAGGAGCGCGCCCAAGCCCACGAGCCGCTGGACCTCGACTCGGCCCAGGCCTTGGTGGCATCCCAGCCCCTGGTGGAGCTTGACTACTTCGACGTGGTGGACCCGCGGACCCTCGAACCACTCGCCGAAAACTGCCGGAAGGTCCCCTTCCGCGGCGAAGGCCTGGCTCTCATCGCGGCCAAAGTGGGCCCTGTCCGGCTGATCGACAACGCGCCGCTGAGTTCCTGATATCGGCGGAAGCAGCGGGCAGGCCGTTTGCACGGAAAGGACCCGGGCCGCACTACATGACTGATTCGCCCTGTGAGTCTCGGTTGACCATCAATTGCTGGAGGAGAGCGCGTTCGGGCCTGCCGGGGTTCTGGGCCACGCAACGGCGGAGCCTGGCCCTGGCCAGCTCTTCGCTGGGATCCGTTCCGCTCAGGACCTCGTCAATGATTTCCTGCGCCTGCCACCGCACTGACTCTGTTGCCAATTGCCGTGCTTCTGACGCGCCGGCATGATCGACGACCCATGGGTCAGGATTATCGAAGGGAATGAACTCGAATGCTCGCTCTGCTGACATAGGGGCCTCCTTGCTCCATGCCGACGGCCGTGGGGATGCGTTCAGCATCCAGGAATTTGCATCTGGAAGAACATTACATGCAGGAAGACCGGTCTGTCTGCACTCGGGAGTAAACTGTTATCACGATGATTTCAGACGGAGATGCCACACTGCCGCCTGCCGGGAACACTGCAGCGGTGGCGCTTCATCCTGCAGATTCCAGGGAGCGGATCCTCGCCGTGGCCTACGAGCTGTTCTCCCGCCGCGGTGTGCGGGACGTCGGGGTCAATGAGCTGATCGAGCGTTCCGGCGTGGCCAAAGCAACGTTTTACCGCCACTTTCCGTCCAAGGATGCGCTGGTTTTGGCCTTCCTCGAGCTGCGGGACCAGGTCTGGACTGTGGACACAATCGTCGGCCAAGCCAAGCTTCGCGCCACCAAACCCACGGAACAGTTGCTGGCCATTTTCGACGTCTTCGGCGAATGGTTCCTCCGCGACGATTTTGAAGCCTGCTCCTTCATCAACATCCTGCTGGAAATGGGCCCTTCGCATCCGCTCGGCCTGGCCAGCATCGATTACCTGGCCAGGATCAGGGGTCACGTGCAGGCCCTCGCAGAGCAGGCCGGCTTGGACCGCCCGGAGGATTTCGCCCGGTCCTGGCACATCCTCATGAAAGGGTCCATCGTCTCTGCCTCTGAAGGCGACACGCAGGCAGCGAAACGGGCCCAGCAGATGGCCGGCTGGCTGATCGAGCACCACACCATCTAAACCCTCCCTTGCGGAGCGATTCCGGAGCAGCTCAGATGCAGTTGCCAAATAGTCAGCTTGCTTATCACTTGGGGCTTTCCTAGGCTGGATGCTGTCAGGCACACAACTCCCGAAGCAGATATCCCGACGTGGAAACACATCCGGTCCGCTTCGGCGAAGGAGGAAAAATGTCAGAACAGAACATCGCAGGCAAGAAGGTCGCTTTCCTCTTGACGGACGGCGTTGAGCAGATTGAGCTCACCAGCCCATGGCAGGCGGTTAAGGATGCCGGCGGCGAACCAACGCTGGTAGCGCCCAGCAGCGGACGGCTGCAGGGCTATAACGGGACCGACAAGGGCGACACCTTCAACGTCGACCTCACAGTGGCAGAAGCCAACGCTTCGGACTTTGACGCCTTGGTGCTCCCCGGCGGCGTAGTGAACGCAGATCATCTCCGGGTGGACAAGGACGCGCAGAACTTCACGCGCAGTTTCTTCGAGCAGCACAAGCCGGTGGCATCGATCTGCCACGGGCCGTGGCTGCTCATCGAGGCCGGTGTGATCCGCGGCCGCAACGTGACGTCGTACCACACGCTCCAGACCGACCTGAAGAACGCTGGCGCCAACTGGAGTGACGAGGAAGTGGTGGTGGACCAGGGCTTGGTAACCAGCCGTAACCCGGATGACCTCCCCGCCTTCAACAGCAAGCTGGTGGAGGAAATCTCGGAAGGCGAGCACGCTGGCCAGACTGCCTAAGGAATCTGCCCGGTTCCCCCGCCGTTAATACTCATGAGCGGGGGAACCACCCCAACTTGATTGATGATGGCTAAGGATTGGCATGACCAGGCAGGTTGAATCATTTGAGGACGATTCCGGCGCCGTGGTGTACTACCACCGGCACGGGAACGGCGGCGGCCTTGTGGGACGCGGGGCCGTTGTGGCTGACTCGGCCCGCCTGGAGCCCATGACGTACGTTGAGCCGCACGCGCGTGTCGGAGCGTGCACCCGGGTGGGGCACGGCAGCTGGATCGACCGTCAGGTGCAGGTGGGGGAGCGGACCATTATCGGCGACGCCGTGAAAGTGGGCCACGGAGCCATCATCGGTAACCGCGTGCACATCGGCAGCCATTCACGTATCGGCGCCGGTGCCGTCATTGAGCATGGCGCGCGGCTGGCTGCCGACAGCACAGTGCCCGACGGCGGTCGCGTCACCGCCCAGCCACGGCGCCGGGCTGACGCGGTGACGGAAAAGCGCCCGAGCGTGAGCAAGCGGCAGAAGAACCTGGCCGCCTGAGGCGGCCAGGTTCTCTCAGCGACAGCTCCGGTTGGGGCGGCTCGCCGGACCTGGTTGGCGCTGGGCTAAAGAAGGCTGGCGCCGATGTCCTGGCCGATCCGCTGGAGCAGCGCCGCGGACAGTTCGGGATCCTTCGAAGAGTCCAGGTCCGTATACTCGGCGAGCGTGTAGACGCTGGTGAGCGCCAAGTCGGGCCAGCGCTCGCGCGGGAGCAGGGAGCGTCCGGCTACAGCGATAATCGGCCTGGCGCCAGAACGGCGGGCGACGGCGGCCGGCAGCTTTCCTGACAGGGTCTGCTCGTCGATGCTCCCCTCGCCCGTGATCACCACGTCGCAGCTGTCCTTGCGGATGTTGAAGTCGAGCAGGTCCAGGAAGAAGTCTGCCCCCGATACCTGCCGCGCCCCGAGCAGCAGGCACGCGAAGCCAATTCCGCCCGCGCTGGCCGCGCCCTCATGGCGCGCCGCCGTCGCGGGGTCTGGGAGCCCGGCCTCGGTCAGGAGGGCCACCAAATGCGTGAGGCCCTCCTCCAATGCCGAGATCTCGGCGGGTCCGGCCCCCTTTTGCGGGCCAAAGACGGCCGGTGCGCCCTGGCGCCCGAGGAGCGGGTTATGCACGTCGCTGGCGATGATCAACTCGGTGCCGGCCAGTTCCGGGAACGCTGCCCGGTGGATGGAATGAATCCGGGCCAGGGAACTGCCGGAACCGTCCAGCTGACGCCCAGCGGCATCCCGAAAGGTAAATCCCAGAGCGGTGAGCATCCCCATGCCGCCGTCGGTGCTGGCACTGCCGCCGAGCGCCAGCACTATGGTGGCCGGATTGAGGCTAAGGGCAAATAAAACTGCTTCGCCGAATCCGCGGCTGGAAGCTGCCATGGCTTCGAGCCGCCCGTCTGGCAGGAGCCCCAAGCCGCAGGTGTTTGCCACCTCCACAACGGCTGTGACGCCGTCGAACGCGATGCTCGCCTGGACCGGCTGAAACGTGGGTCCGGCCACGGTGTAGCTGCGCCGGCCGAAGCCGGAGGCGACGGCGGCATCCACGCTGCCGTCCCCTCCGTCTGCCAGTGGAAGGATCTCGCAATGCACGGTCCCGGCGCCGGTTGCTGACCGGAGTCCCGCTGCCAGAGCGTCTGCCACCTCGCCGGCGGTGAGGCTGCCTTTGAACTTATCGGGGGCGATGAGGGTCCGGACGTTTTTCTGTGCAGTGGTGTTGTTCATGTCAGGCGGATTCCGAGTAGGCAGGGCGACGGTCAGCGGCCATTGCAGGTTCATGGAGGGCAGGCGCCGGACCTTCACTCACCCCGTGAATGGGCTCGACTGTTTGGCCGGCGAAGACGCGGCGGGCGCGGTCAGCGTCCAGGGTGCGGTCCCACCAGGCGATGAAGAGGGTGGCCACCGCGTTGCCGGTGAAGTTCACCAAGGCCCGGCATTCGGACATGAATTTGTCGATGCCGAAGATGAGCATGATGCCGGCCGCGGGGATGGTGCCGATGGTGGTGAGCGTGGCGGTCAGGGCGATGAAGCCGCCACCGGCCACTCCGGCCGCGCCCTTGGAGGTCAGCAGCATGACTGCAAGCAGGCCCAACTGCTGGCCAATGGTCAGGTCAGTGTTGGTGGCCTGGGCGATGTAGAGGGCGGCGAGGGAGAGATAGATCGCGGCGCCGTCCAGATTGAAGCTGTAGCCCGTGGGGACAACCAGCCCCACGGTCTCCTTTTTCACCCCGGCGTGCTCGAGCTTGCGCATCAGGCCGGGCAGCGCAGGCTCGGCGGTGGAGGTGCCCAGGATAATCATGTATTCCTCTTTGAGGTGGCGGATCATGGTGAAGATGTTCAGCTTGAGGAACGCCATCACCGAACCAAGGATCACCACCACGAAGAGGATGGAGGTGACGTAGAAGAGGGCAATGAGTCCGCCCATGCTGGTCAGTGAGGAGACCCCGTATTTGCCGACCGCGAAGGCCATCGCACCGAAAGCGCCGATCGGAGCGGCCTTCATGATGAATCCCAGGATCTTGAACATCACGCCGGTGAGGCGCTGTACGCCGTCCAGCACTGGGGCGCCCACCTTGCCCATGGCGTTCAGGGCGATGCCGAACACAACCGCGATGAAGATGATCTGCAGGATGTCGCCTTCAACAAAGGGGCCCGCGATGCTGTTGGGGATGATGTGCGTAAGGAACTGCCACCACTCCTGCTTCGCGCCGGCGTCAATGAGCTTGGCGGCTGAGTCCGAGGTCTTGATGGAGCCGGCGTCAGCGTTGACGCCGTCCCCGAGGCGGAAGATGTTGATGGCCACCAGGCCGAAGATCATCGCGAAGATGGTGCCGACCTGGAAGTACGTCAGGGCTTTCAGTCCCGTCATACCGACCTTCTTCAGGTCCGCGACGCTGGCGATGCCGCCCACGATGGTCAGGAAGACGATGGGGCCGATAAGCATTTTCATGGAGTTTACGAAGGTGGTGCCGATCGGTTCCATGGCGATGCCGAAGGTCGGGGCGAGCCAGCCGACGAGGATACCGACGAGAATAGCGGTCAGTACCCAGAAATAGAGCTGTCGGTACCAACGTGTTTTAGGGGCCGCGCTCTTGGCGGTGCCTGCGCCTGGGTCGGCGGTGCTGCTGTGATCCATGATTCCTACCTCGTTGTGGAAAGTCGCTGGAGGGGTTCTAAATCGGAAAGGTAAGCGTCCGACGGCGGCGGGAGGGCCGCCCGCGGAGGTCCCTTCCCAACGCTCGCAAGCTCGCGTCGGGGCCCTCGGGACGCCGCTTAGCTTGGGACCTCTGCCGAAAGACTCGCTAGACCGCTGCGGGTGCGAGCGTCAGCGCCTTGATGATCGCTTCGGTGACGTCGTCCGTCCTGGCGTCGCCGCCGACGTCGCGGGTCAGGTGGCCGGAGCCGGTGGCTGCCTCAATGGCAGCCTCCACCTGGCGGGCTTCCTCGTGCAGGCCGAAGTGGTCCAGCATGAGGGCGGCGCTGGCGATCGCGCCGATCGGGTTGCTGATTCCCTGGCCGGCGATGTCCGGAGCGGAGCCGTGGACCGGTTCGAACATAGACGGGAAGCGGCGTTCCGGGTTCAGGTTGGCGCTGGCCGCCAGGCCGAGGCTGCCCGCGAGTGCGGAGCCCAGGTCGGAGAGGATGTCTGCGTTCAGGTTGGACGCGACCACCACGGACAGGTCTTCGGGCTTGAGGATGAACTTGGCGCTCATCGCATCAACCAGGACGCTTTCGGTCTGCACGTCCGGGTAGTCCAACGCCACGCGGTTGAAGACTTCGTCCCAGAGGACCATGCCGTATTGTTGGGCGTTGGACTTGGTGACCGAGGAGACCTTCTTGACCGTGCGGGTCCGGGCGAGGTCGAAGGCGAACCGCATGATGCGCTCGCAGCCCTTGTCAGTGAACAGTGCGGTCTGCAGTGCCACCTCGTTGCCGGGGCCGCGGCCGCTGAGGTTGCGGCCGCCCAGGCCGGCGTATTCGCCCTCGCTGTTTTCGCGGACCACAACCCAGTCCAGCTCGGTGTTGTCGGCCTTGCGCAGCGGGGACTGGATGCCGGGCAGGAACTTCACGGGACGGATGTTGGCCCACTGGTCGAAGTTCTGCGTGATGTTCAGGCGCAGGCCCCAGAGGCTGATGTGATCCGGGACGTTCTCCCAGCCGACGGCGCCGAAGTAGATGGCGTCGAAGTCCTTGAGGGCTTCCAGGCCCTTGGGGTCCATCATCTGGCCGGTCTTCTCGTAATAGCCGCAGCCCCAGGGGAACTCGGTCCAGTCGAAAGCGAACCTGCCGTTGGAGTTCTCCGCGAGGGCCTCAAGGACGCGGCGGCCCGCGGAAACCACTTCCTGGCCCACACCGTCTGCCGGGATGGATGCGATGCTGAATTTCTGGGTGGCGCTCATGTGCCTACCTCCTCGTTGAGTTGTTAGCAGTGAGCCTGTTAGCCGGGTCACGCTGTTCTTCCTCTTCAAGTAGACGGGCGGCGGGCAGGCAGCGTCCAAGACCAAGATCCGATCCGCTAAATAGGTTTTACCTACCGATCAATGCATCGACTGCTCCGACAATGGATGCTAGTCAGCGTGTTGGTCGACGTGCTCAGCCGCCACTTTCAGGAAGGCCTGCGCCGCGGGGGTCAGGCCGTCCTTCCGGCTCAGGATGGCCACATCGAGGTGGGACACCGGTTTGACCAGCAGCGTACGGAGCCCGGCTTTGTGTGCAGTGGGCGCCCAGGACGAGGGCATCACGGCGTGCCCCACACCAGCCAGGACCAGCGGCAGAATGGAGGTCCGGTGCGCCACTTCTACGACGATCTCTACCTCGACGCCGTGCGCCAGGGCGTCGTCCACGAGCCACCGCATCAGCGACCCGCGCTGGCTCGCGATCAGGCGGTGGCCGCCCAGGTCTTCGCGTTGGATGGCTGGCCCCGTGTGGAACGTGTCCGCCTGAGGGTTGACGATCAGGATGAGGGGCTGGCGCTCAAGATCGAGGACATTGACGCCAGGCACCCTGATGGGCGTGGAGGAGCCGGCCAACCCGATTTCCGTGCTTCCGCTGCGGACCGATTCGATGACTTCTTCCGGGGTAAACGCCGCACTGACGTTGAGCCGTACTGCCGGGTGGACCCTGCTAAAGCAAGCGATCATGGACGTCAGCGGCTCGATGCCGGGGGAGGGCATGGTGATGATGTCGAGCCTGCCGCTGCGCACGCCCCGCAGGGCTTGGACGGCTGACTGCGCAGCGTCCAGGTCCCGCATCACCAGCCGGGCCGGACCCACCAGTTCCTTGCCTGCCTCGCTGAGCACAGCCCTGCGTCCGATGCGGTGAAAAAGCGGTACACCCAGTTCCTTTTCCAAGCTGGCGATGGTCTGGGACAGCGACGGCTGGGCGATCAGCAGGTGCTCCGCTGCCCGGTTGAATCCGTCATGGTCAACAACGGCCAGGAAATACTTCAGTTTCCGGGTGTCCACGCAAAACAGCCTACGCGCAGCGAAGAAAAAACCCGTGCGCAGGAATGGCAGCGGAGAGTACAGTGTTTGAATCTGCAGCGACGATGCTCGCGCGCCACTTCATTCTTACTCCCTGAGGGAACACCCATGTCTACAGAAGTCTCTCCAAACGCCTCCGGACAGCCGGGCCCACCCGGCCCATCCGGACAAACAGGCCACGCACCTGCGTCGGAGTCCTCCGCACCGGAGAAACTGTCCCGGGAGTCGGTGACCATCATCGCCACCCTGCTCGTGGCGACCTTCGTGGTGATCCTGAACGAGACCATCATGAACGTTGCCCTGCAGCGGCTGATGGTCGACCTCGGAGTCGACGCGCCTACCGTGCAGTGGCTCTCCACCGGCTTTATGCTCACCATGGCCGTGGTCATCCCCACCACCGGGTTCATCCTGCAAAGCCTGTCTACCCGTGCAGTCTTTATGCTGGCCATGGGCCTGTTCGCGGGTGGCACCGCGCTGGCAGCCGCTGCACCGGGCTTTGAGGTCCTCCTCCTGGCCCGCATTATCCAGGCCGGCGGTACGGCCATCATGCTGCCGCTGCTGATGACCACCATCCTCACGCTGGTCCCGCTGTCCAGGCGCGGCGCCGTCATGGGTAATGTCAGCATCGCGATCTCCGTGGCACCGGCCATGGGGCCCACGGTCTCCGGGCTGATCCTTGAGCACTTCACGTGGCGCTTTATGTTTGTCTTCGTCCTTCCGGTGGCACTGGCTGCCCTGGCCATCGGTGCGAAGTACCTGACGAACGTCGGCGAAACAGAGAAGACCAAGCTCGACTTCCTCTCCGTACTCCTGACAGTTCCCGCCTTCGGCGGCCTGGTGTATGGCCTGAGCCAGATTGGCGGTGGTCAGGGCGGCCAGAGCGGCCCCAAGACGGCCGCCATCGCCGCGCTGGCTATCGGCGTGGCCAGCCTGGCCGTCTTCGTGCTCCGTCAGCTCCGGCTGCAGAAGTCGCATGCTCCGCTGCTGGACCTCCGCGCTTTCAACTTCCGCATGTTCACGGTGTCAGTCCTGCTGATGGTGGTGGCCATGATGGCTCTGTTCGGGGCGGTGATTCTGCTCCCGCTCTACCTGCAGGAAATCCGCGGCCTGGGTTCGCTGGAGACAGGCCTGGCGCTGCTGCCGGGCGGTCTGGCGATGGGCCTGCTCGGCCCGTTCATCGGGAGGTTGTTCGATAAGGTTGGCCCGCTGCCGCTCACCGTGACGGGCTCGGTCCTGATGGTGCTGACCCTGTGGCAGTTTTCCATGCTCGACGCCGGCACTCCGGTGTGGTGGATCGTTACCCTTCACGTCCTCCTGAGCTTCGGCCTGGCGCTGTTGTTCACGCCCGCGTTCACTACCGGCCTGAACCCGCTGCCGCCGCACCTCTACTCCCACGGCTCCGCCATCATGAGCACCTCGCAGCAGGTTGCCGGTGCCGCCGGCACGGCGCTGCTGGTGTCCATCTTCGCGGTGGTGTCGGCGTCCTCCGGGCTGGTGGCGGGCATGAGTGCCGCCTTCCTGACGGCAACCGTCATAGCCCTTGCCGCCGTCGTGCTTTCCGCGATGATGCGCAAAACCGAAGGTGCCGCGCCGGGGCACGCCGCCCACTAACCCACTTTTGGACCAACGCGGGGTCACTAAATCCCATCCGGATGACCGGAACGGGCTGTATGTGACCCCGCGTTGATGTGGATGGACGGGTTCAGCCGGCGAAGAACTCGCTGAGTTCGGTGATGAGCTTGTCCGGCGCCTTGATCACACCGTCGTGGCCGAAGCCCGGCAGGATGGTGTAGCTGGAACCGGACAGGACGTCGTGGATCTGGCCGCAGGCCACACCGAAGTAGGCCGGGCTCTTTTCGCCCACCACAATGAGGGTCTCCAGGGGCAGCTCCAGGAACGGCTCGGCCGGCATGTCCGCAGCGATGATTGCCTTGATTTCCCGGACGCCCGTGCGCATCATGTCGCGCATCTGCTTACCGAGGTGTGTCCCTGCGGTGAGTTTGTTGGCGATGGTGAGCATGGAGAGCGGCATCCGGGAGAAGGCGCCGCCGGTTTCCAGTCCCTTGGTGAGGACGGCCAGGGCGCGGTCGTCATCACCGGCGGCGGTGGCGCGCTCATATTCAGGTGTCCAGTCGGCCGTGACGCTGTGGTTCACGGACACGGCAGGGTCATAAACCGCCAAACGCTCGACCGGAAGGGTCCGGGCTGCGTGCAGGGCCAGCGCGCCGCCGAAGCTGTGGCCGAACACGTCAGTGCTGGACGTGTGTTTCATGACGGCGTCCAGGTCGCGGATGTCCGCGTCCAGGGTGTAGTCCAGAGCCTGCGGCGAGGAGGTTCCCCGGCCGCGGCGGTTGAACGTGTGCACCGGCCGGCCAAGCGCGGCGCTGAGTTTCTGGGCAAACCGGGTGTAGTCGGCTGCGGTCACCATGGAAGCCGGAACCACAACCACGCCGGAACCGGCGGGGGCCAGTTCCGCACCCGTGGTGAAGAGCTCCAGGGTGCCGCCGTCGGGGGTCTTGATGTTCTCGCGCGTCATGTTCCGAGCCTAGCCGAGCAACCTTCGTAATGCCTTAGCCCTTGAAGTACCCGGCGATATCGGCGACCAGTTCCTTCACCGCAGCCGGGATGGAACCGTGATAGCCCTTGGGGGACAGTTCGAAGGTGCTTCCGGGGACTGCAGCATGAAGGCGCTGGGCCGTGACCTTGTAATAACGCGGGCTCTTGCCGCCTGCCATGAAATGGGTGTTGGCGGGCAACACGGCGAAGTCCCGGGCTTGCTCCACCTCGTCGTACGCTGCGCGCAACTCGCCCACACCCGTGGGCATCAGCTCCCGCGCCATCTTGTTGACCTTGGTGCGGGACACCAACGCCATGAGCCCGGCCAGGACGGGCTCGGGAATCCTGGACAATGCCGTGGCCGGCTGCATCCCTTTTTTCAGCTGGGCCATGGCATGCCCTAACTTGCCGGCGTTGACCGCAGCTTCAAAGTCGCTCAGCCACGAGGTGTCGATGCTGCCTTCGATGTTCACCGCTGCGTCGTAAACCGCCAGCTTGTCCGGCTCGTGTGGCGTCCCCGCGAACTCCTGCACTGCGTTCAGGGCCACCGAGCCGCCCAGGCTGTGGCCCAGCAGGTTGCGGGCGCCGGTGACGTCCATGATGGTGCGGACGTCTGCGACTTCCGTGGCCATGGAGTAATCGGCCGGCTGTTCTGTTGAGTTGCCGCGCCCCCGCCGGTCGTAGACGTCCACGGCCCAACCGTCGCCCAGGCCGTCCGCCAAAGCCACCGAGAACGGCCGGTATATGAGCGCAGTCAGGAAGGCGCCCCCGATCACCACCACCCGGCGTTCTCCCGGCGCGTCCTCGGTGCCGTAGCTGTACAAACCCAGCCTGCCGCCGTCGTGCGTGGGCACTTCCTGCTCTTTCACGGTACTCATCCTAGGCGGACGAACCTGGGCGCCCGCTGGGAAAAGCGCGCTACCGGCGCCGCCCCAGCATCTGGATCTGGCCATCGCTGGCGTTGAGGAACCGGGCAATCCGCACGGCCAGTCCCTTGCCGGGCCGGATGGGCCCCTCATGCAGTTGCCCGGGGACGACCCGGAACTCAATCGACGGCACCGCGGACGCCAGCTGCCGGCCGGTCTCCGCGAAGTACGCAGGGCTCCAGCCGCCGCTGAGCATCAGGATGGGGGTGGTGAGGGCCGTGAAATCCTCCAGCTCGGCGTCGGCGTCGAGTACGGCACGCATTTCCTTCACGGCTGTCGGCAGCAGCTGGCGCATCTCCGTGCCCAGGTTTGTCCTGGCGGAGAGGATGCTCAGCATCCGCAGCGCGCCCAGCGGCAGGTAGGACAGCGGGCCTGCGGTGCCCAGACCCTGGACCAAGTGCGCCCAGGCATGGTTGAGCTGGCCCGCCGTGACAGCGTCCTCAAGCTCGGGCCGCCACCGGTGGCTGAGGTTTCCGGACAGCGAAACCGCCGCGTCATAGGTCACCAGCCTGCCGATCGGCAGGGTCCGGGCAGCCTGGAGGGCCACGAAACCGCCAAAGCTGTGTGCCACGACGTCCGTAGAGCCGGTCCTGTCCATGACCGCGGCGAGGTCGCTGATTTCGGTTTTTGCCGAGTAGTCGTCCGGCTGCGGCGAGGACCCTGCCCGGCCGCGCCGGTTGTAGCAATGCACCGGACGGCCCAGCAGGAGGCTGAGCTTCCGTGCAAAAGGGCGGTAGAGGGCGTCGGTGACCAAAGTGCCGTGGACGAGTACGACGCCGGGAGGGCCCGCCGTCGTCGGGTCCTGTTCCGCAGGGGTGAGGAACGAATGCACCTCCAGGTGTCCGTCATCTGCCGTTTCTAGTTTCCAGGACTCCACAGCCCGAGTCTATGCCCGGGCCGCCGCCGGAACCCGGCCGGCGGAACTCCCGGTAAACTTGGGGATTGTGACTTCCCAAAACACCCCCACCCCCAAAAATGCCCCAGAGCCCCTCGATGCCAGCGAGCAGATGCGCATCCGCATGGAGAAGCGCGCCAAGCTGATCGAGCGTGGCACCGAGGCGTACCCGGTGGGTGTGGAACGTACACACTCCCTCACCGAGATCCGCGAAAAGTACGCGCACCTCGAAGCCGACGACACCACCGGCGACGTTGTGGGCGTCACCGGCCGCGTGGTGTTTGTGCGCAACACCGGCAAGCTCTGCTTCGCCACCCTCCAGGAGGGCGGGGTTGACGGCAAAGGCACCCGGCTCCAGGCCATGCTGAGCCTCGCCAACGTGGGCGAGGAAGCGCTCGCCGAGTGGAAGGCCCTGGTGGACCTGGGCGACCACGTGTTCATCAAGGGCGAGGTGATTTCCTCCCGCCGTGGCGAGCTGTCCGTGATGGCGGACTCGTGGTCCATGGCCTCCAAGGCTCTGCGCCCACTGCCCGTGCTGCACGCGGAACT
The DNA here is from genome assembly GCF_052113505.1 of Pseudarthrobacter sp. TAF60_1. Lineage (NCBI taxonomy): Bacteria > Bacillati > Actinomycetota > Actinomycetes > Micrococcales > Micrococcaceae > Pseudarthrobacter > Pseudarthrobacter sp. TAF60_1. The sequence continues at coordinate 30,675 of NZ_JBFRDI010000017.1, read as the reverse complement.
GAACGAGGAAACCCGTGTCCGGCAGCGTTATGTGGACCTGATGGTGCGCGACGAGGCCCGTGAAATGGTCTACACCCGCGCGGCGATTACCCGTTCCATCCGCGAAAGCCTCCACCGCCACAACTACGTGGAGGTGGAAACGCCCATCCTGCAGCTGGTCCACGGCGGCGCCCTGGCGCGTCCGTTTGAGACGCACATGAACGCGTTCGACCAGAAGATGACCCTGCGCATCGCAACCGAGCTGTACCTCAAGCGCGCCGTGGTGGGCGGCATCGACCGTGTCTACGATATGGGCCGCGTCTTCCGGAACGAGGGCGTGGACTCCACCCACAGCCCTGAATTCACCACCCTCGAGTGCTATGAAGCGTGGGCGGACCAGTTCGTCATGGCTGACCGCATCAAGGAAATCATCCTCGACGCCGCCGACGCCGTGGGTGCCGGCCGCACCCTCCAGACCGAAGCCGGGGAAATTAACCTCGACGGCGACTGGGCCTGGGTCTCGGTCTACCCGGGGCTTTCCGACGCCGTTGGCCAGGAAGTCACTCCTGATACTCCGCTGGAGGTGCTGCGCGAGATCGCGTCGAAGCACGAGGTTAAGGCGGACCCGAAATGGGACGCCGAGAAACTGGCCGTGGAACTCTTTGGTGAAATCGTGGAACCCACCCTCCTGAACCCCACCTTTGTGTACGATTACCCGCCGTCCGCCCAGCCGCTGGCCCGGCCGCACCGCGAGGACGGCCGGCTGATCGAGGCTTGGGACCTCATCATCGGCGGCATGGAACGCGGCACGGCCTTCTCCGAACTCATTGACCCTGTCATCCAGCGCGAGCGGCTCACCGAACAGTCACGGCACGCGGCTGCGGGTGATGATGAGGCGATGCAGTTGGATGAGGACTTCCTCCGCGCCCTCGAATACGGCGCCCCTCCCATGGGCGGAATCGGGCTCGGAATCGACCGCCTGGTCATGCTGTTCACCGGAGCCGGTATCCGTGAAACCATCCTGTTCCCGCTCCTGAAGCCCGAAGGGCACTAATTATGGAATACGTAGCCGTACTGCTGCCCTCATTGGTGGTGGGCCTCATCTTCTGGTTCGTCATGAAATCGATCTTCAACGCCGATAAATCCGAGCGGCAGGCGGAGGCGCGTGCCCAGGCCGAGGCCGACGCACATGCCGCTAATCCAATGAATGGACTGGATACCGAGCCGGATAAATAGGTACAGGATATTCTGCGGATATCCACAGGAACCATTTCACGCTTTGACGCGTTGCCATAAAGAGGGTCATACTTTTTGTAGAAACATCCTGCTTTTCTGCACACCCCCGAACCTCGAACAGGAAGTCTTTAAATGGCACAGAAAGTGAACATCATCCTTGTCGATGATCTGGATGGGGGATCCGCGGATGAGAATGTCCAGTTCGGCCTTGACGGCACTAGTTATGAAATCGACCTGTCAGCCGCAAATGCCGCCGAACTGCGTTCGAGTCTGGAACGTTTTGTAGGGGCCGCACGCAAAACGTCTGCAGGGCGCGCCACACGCACGAAAACGGCTTCGCCGAGCCGTGGCAATGATTCCGCCCAGATCCGTCAGTGGGCTCGGGATAATGGCTACACGGTCAACAGCCGGGGCCGAATTCAGGCTGAAATCCAGGAAGCCTACCAAAAGGCCAATTCCTAGGGTCTGCGCCTCTTTGCTGCTTAGAACCCTGTTTCGCCGTCCGGCGGGACAGGGTTCTTTGCTGCCAAATGAATAACCTGGCCGGCGCTCTTGGCCGAAAATGCCGATTCCGCTGCTAATGGGCTGTCAAAGCGCCGCCACGCAATGCAGGGGGCAAGCAAGGTCGCCAGAGACAGCCACGTGCGGTAAATGTTCCACCGGGTCCACCGGCGCTCGAGAAATTCCCGGCCGGCTCCGGCATGTTCCGAAGTCCCAACACTGCCGAGCCTGATATTAAGGGGGATATTCGCGCACACGGTAATGACAAGCGTGGCGGTGTATAAGGCAAGGGCAATAGACGCTGGCAGCGCGCCGGCGAGCCCATCATCAACGGCTCACCCTTACGTAGATTCCCCGTCAAATCGGGTATGCGAGTCCCTCAAGCTTCAGCATCGCTCTTAAGCGGCGGTTCGGCGTGAGCTCCGAGGAATACCGACGGCGGCGGCCGGCAGCCGCGATTCCGGAGAGCTGAGGATCACCACGGTTTCCCCTGTGGCGAACACGCTCCACAAGACGGGATCGGCCACGTAGCATCAAAGTACGTTGTAGCTAGGAGTGTGGCGAAATGTTTGAGCGATTTACGGACCGTGCCCGTCGCGTCGTTGTGCTTGCCCAAGAAGAGGCACGCATGCTGAACCATAACTATATTGGTACCGAACACATCCTCTTGGGTCTGATCCATGAGGGTGAAGGCGTTGCCGCCAAGGCTCTTGAGTCCTTGAGCATTTCGCTCGACGGCGTCCGCGAGCAGGTGCAGGAAATCATCGGCCAGGGCCAGCAGGCCCCCTCCGGTCACATTCCCTTCACGCCCCGCGCCAAGAAGGTGCTGGAGCTCTCCCTGCGTGAGGCGCTGCAGCTGGGCCACAACTACATCGGCACGGAACACATCCTGCTGGGACTTATCCGCGAGGGTGAGGGTGTTGCCGCCCAGGTGCTCGTCAAGCTCGGCGCTGACCTCAACCGGGTCCGCCAGCAGGTTATCCAGCTGCTTTCCGGCTACCAGGGCAAGGAAACTACCGGCGCAGGCGTCGGGGCCGGCCAGCCCGAAGGCACTCCTGCCGGTTCAGTGGTCCTGGACCAGTTCGGCCGCAACCTGACCCAGGCCGCGCGTGAGAACAAGCTGGACCCGGTGATCGGGCGCGAATCCGAAATGGAACGCGTTATGCAGGTTCTCTCGCGCCGCACTAAGAACAACCCCGTCCTGATCGGGGAGCCCGGCGTTGGCAAGACCGCCGTCGTCGAAGGCCTCGCCCAGGCGATTGTTCGCGGCGACGTCCCGGAGACCATCAAGGACAAGCAGCTTTACACCCTGGACCTCGGGTCCCTGGTGGCAGGCTCCCGGTACCGCGGTGACTTCGAAGAGCGGCTGAAAAAGGTCCTCAAGGAAATCCGCACCCGCGGCGACATCATCCTCTTCATCGATGAGATCCACACCCTGGTGGGTGCAGGCGCTGCCGAGGGTGCCATCGACGCCGCCTCGATCCTGAAGCCCATGCTGGCCCGCGGTGAACTGCAGACGATTGGTGCCACCACGCTGGATGAGTACCGCAAGCACATTGAGAAGGACGCGGCGCTGGAGCGCCGTTTCCAGCCGATCCAGGTGGCCGAGCCGAACGTGGCCCACGCCATCGAGATCCTCAAGGGCCTGCGTGACCGCTACGAGGCGCACCACCGCGTGACCATCACCGACGGCGCGCTTGCTGCGGCCGCCAACCTCGCCGAACGCTACATCTCGGACCGCTTCCTGCCGGACAAGGCCATCGACCTGATCGATGAGGCCGGGGCCCGGTTGCGTATCCGTCGCATGACCGCTCCGCCGGAGCTCAAGGCCATGGACGAGCGCATCTCCAAGCTGAAAATGGAGAAGGAATCCGCGATTGACGCGCAGGACTTCGAAGGCGCGGCATCGCTGCGCGACAAGGAACAGAAGCTCATCACCGAGCGCGCGGAGAAGGAACGCCACTGGAAGTCCGGCGGCATGGATGACATCTCCGAGGTGGATGAGGATCTCATCGCCGAAGTGCTGGCCAACTCCACCGGCATCCCGGTCTTCAAGCTGACCGAGGAAGAGTCCTCGCGCCTGCTGAAGATGGAAGACGAACTGCACAAGCGCGTGGTAGGCCAGGACGAGGCCATCAAGGCCCTGTCCCAGGCGATCCGCCGCACCCGTGCAGGCCTGAAGGACCCCAAGCGTCCCGGCGGCTCGTTCATCTTCGCCGGCCCCACCGGCGTCGGCAAGACCGAGCTGGCCAAGGCCCTGGCCGAGTTCCTGTTCGGTGAAGAAGACGCCCTCATCACCCTGGACATGTCCGAGTACTCCGAAAAGCACACGGTTTCCCGGCTCTTCGGTGCTCCTCCGGGCTACGTCGGCTACGAGGAAGGCGGCCAGCTCACCGAGAAGGTCCGCCGCCGTCCGTTCTCCGTGGTCCTGTTTGACGAAGTGGAGAAGGCGCACGCCGACCTCTTCAACTCGCTCCTGCAGATCTTGGAAGATGGTCGCCTGACCGACTCCCAAGGCCGCGTGGTGGACTTCAAGAACACCGTGATCATCATGACCACGAACCTTGGCACCCGCGACATCTCCAAGAGCGTTGCCACCGGCTTCCAGTCCGGCACCGACACCCAGACCGGTTACAACCGGATGCGTGCCCGCGTGACGGAGGAACTCAAGCAGCACTTCCGCCCCGAGTTCCTGAACCGTGTGGATGACGTTGTGGTGTTCCCGCAGCTGACCCAGGACGAGATCATCGAGATCGTGGACATGTTCGTTGGCCGGCTGGAGAAGCGCCTCAAGGACAAGGACATGGGCATCGAGCTCACGGCCGCCGCCAAGGTGCTCCTGGCAACCCGAGGCTACGACCCCGCCATGGGTGCCCGGCCGCTGCGCCGCACCATCCAGCGCGAGATCGAGGACCAGCTTTCCGAGAAGATCCTGTTCGGCGAGATCCACGCCGGCGACATCGTGGTGGTGGATGTGGACGGCGAAGGCGACGACGCCAAGTTCACCTTCGCCGGCAACGCCAAGCCGCGCATCCCGGAAATCGCCCCGAGCGTCTAACGAGCAGCAGCCGAAGCCCCGCCACTCCGCAAGGAGCGGCGGGGCTTCTGCGTTGGTGCCCTGCAGTGGCGCGGGTACGGGAGCGCACCATGGAGCCACCGTAGGATTGACCTGTGACTGACTCCTTCCAAATCCGCCCTGCCCGCACCAGCGATGTGTCCGCCATCAAGAGACTGGTGGCGCCGCTCGCGGAACAACGGATCCTGATGGCCAAGGAGACGGTCGCCTACTACGAGAGCCTTCAGGAGTTCCGGATCGCCGAATCGGCCGACGGCGAAATCATCGGCTGCGGTGCCCTGCACGTGATGTGGGAAGACCTGGCCGAGGTGCGCACCCTTGCTGCCTCCGACTCCTGGCGCGGCAAAGGCGTGGGTCACGTACTGGTGGAAAGCCTGCTCGAGGAGGCACGGGCGCTCGGCGTAGCGCGTGTCTTCTGCCTCACTTTCGAGGTGGACTTCTTCAAACGCCACGGCTTCGAGGTGATGGCGGACCAGTCCGCTGTGGACCCGGCGGTCTACTCCGAGCTGCTCCGCTCCCACGACGAAGGCGTCGCCGAATTCCTGGACCTGGCGCGGGTCAAGCCAAACACCTTGGGTAACACGCGCATGATCAAGTTCCTCTAAACGCCAGCACCTGCCATCTTCCGGCCGCAGTGACGAACCTGCCGTCATAAGCCGCCCGCGTCGTCGTCCAGCGTCATGTCCGCCAACCTCTTGGCTTTAGTCGAGTTGCTGGATAAACTGAGCGGGCCGCAGTTTGGGGCCTGCCGGTAAGGGACAGTCATTGGGGGCTGTCCCTTACCTATGCCCTGAAAGCCGGAGGCTACCCGAGTTACATGCCGCGGTAGTAGGGTCAAAGTGCAATCCTCTAGCACGAGCCCACACCCAGGAGTTCTGCCATGAAAAAGCTCATCAATGATCCCCGTTCCGTGGTCGACGAGTCTGTGGAAGGCTTCGGCCTCGCCCACGCCGACCTCGTCACCGTCAGCGCCGATCCGAAGTACGTCACGCGCAAAGACGCGCCTGTGTCGGGAAAAGTCGGCCTCCTTTCCGGCGGTGGCAGCGGGCATGAGCCGCTGCACGCCGGTTACGTCGGGCTGGGAATGCTCGACGCCGCCGTGCCGGGGGCGGTGTTCACCTCACCGACGCCGGACCAGATCCTTCCGGCGACGCTCGCCGTCAACTCGGGTGTCGGCGTCGTCCATATCGTGAAGAACTACACCGGGGACGTCCTCAACTTCGAGACGGCAGCCGAACTGGCGCAGGCAGAGGGCGTGGAGGTCCGCACCGTACTTGTCAACGACGACGTCGCCGTGGAGGATTCGCTGTACACCGCCGGACGGCGCGGAGTAGGCGGGACTGTCCTTGTGGAGAAGATCGCCGGCGCCGCCGCTGAACGGGGCGACAGCCTCGATGCGGTGGCGGCCATCGGTGACCGCGTCAACAGCAATGTCCGCACCATGGGCGTCGCCCTCTCAGCCTGCACTGTGCCGCATGCGGGCTCGCCGAGTTTCGAACTGGCGGACAACGAGATTGAAATCGGCATCGGGATCCACGGCGAACCCGGCCGGCACAAGATCCCGATGGAGAATGCGGACGGCATCACGGACAGGCTGCTGGAACCTGTCCTCAGCGACCTCGGCATTTCCAGTGGCGAGAAAGTCCTGCTGTTCGTCAATGGCATGGGCGGGACGCCGCTGAGCGAGCTGTACATCGTCTACCGCCGCGCGGCGCAGGTGCTCGCGGAGCGGGGAGTGACCGTGGAGCGTTCACTGGTGGGAAACTACATCACGGCACTGGAAATGCAGGGCTGCTCCATCTCGGTGCTCCGGCTCGATGATGAACTCACGCAGCTGTGGGACGCCCCTGTTCACACGGCTGCACTGCGCTGGGGCGTGTGACGATGCTGCTCGATGTTAAATGGGCCGTCAAATGGCTGACGATGTGCGCCGAGGCGATGGCCGAAAACAGGGCGTGGCTCATTGAACTGGACCGTCCCATAGGCGACTCGGACCACGGTGAGAACATGGACCGTGGATTCCAGGCCGTGCTCCAGAAACTCGCAGAGACGCCGCCTGAGACACCCGGCGCGGCGCTGAAAATGACGGCCATGACCCTGATGTCCAAGGTGGGCGGTGCCGCGGGCCCGCTGTACGGAACAGCCTTCCTACGGGCCTCCTCCGCCTTCGGGGACGCCCTCGAAGTTGATCCCGCGGGGCTTGCCACCGCATTGGTGGCCGCCCGCGACGGCATCGTGGCCAGGGGCAAGGCCGAGTCCGGTGACAAGACCATGGTGGACGCCTGGACCCCTGCCGCCGAGGCGGCTCAGGCGGCCGCCGCGGACGGATCGGGCAACGTCCTGGCCGTGCTGGTGGCCGCAGCCGAGGCCGCCGAAGCAGGCGCGGTGGCAACGGACCCGCTGGTGGCCCGCAAAGGCCGTGCCAGTTACCTGGGGGAGCGGAGTGCCGGCCATCGCGACCCGGGCGCTGCCTCCAGCGCCCTGATCCTCCGGGCCGCCGTCGGGGCTGCTGCATGACGGTGCGCCTGGTGGTGGTGTCCCATAGCGAAAAGATCGCCGACGGCGCCGTGCAGCTTGCCGCGCAGATGGCGCCTGACGTGGTGATGATCGCAGCCGGGGGCACCTCGGACGGCAGGATTGGAACAAGTCTGGAGAAGGTCATGTCCGCCCTGGACCAGGCCGCTGGCGGCGACGGCATAGTGGTGTTGACCGATCTCGGGTCTGCCGTGATGACGGCGGAATCGGCGCAGGAGCTCGCAGAGGACCCGTCCGCGGTGCTCCTTGCGGACGCGCCCTTGGTGGAGGGCCTGGTGGCTGCCGCAGTGGCCGCCCAGGGCGGCGCCGACGTCCTGGCCGTCAAGCGGGCGGCTGAGGCTGTTTACGGGTCAGGGGCCGCCGGGGCGTCCCCCGTCAGCTCTGTTGCGGAGGGCTCGGTGACCGGTGCCGGGCCGGAATTCACCGGGGACTTTGAACTCATTAATCAGGCAGGCATGCATGCCCGCCCGGCAGCCAAGGTTGCCGGCGGGCTGTCATCAATGAACGCCGAGGTCACCATCAACGGCGTGGATGGTGCCTCCATGACCGCACTCATGACTCTTGCCGCCGGGAAGGGATCCTTACTCCACGTCGAGGCATGGGGACCGGACGCGGAGCGCGCCTTGAATTACGTTGGCGGCCTGGTGCAGGCGGGTTTCGGCGAACCGTAAGCGCAGTGGGCCTGTTCTTGGGGCGTCAGCGAAGCCGCATGGGGTGCGTGCCCAATGCCAGGTATGTGCCTGCGCCCATCAGGAGGAAGCCGCCGACGCCGACGACGATGAGTTGTGTGCCCACTCCGGTTATCAGCGCTATCAGCCCAATCAGGCAAAGCACCAGCCCGATGTAGGACTTGGCGCGAAGCCTGACGGAACCCGACGAGAGTCTTTGCGCGAGCTGCGGATCATCTGCCGCCAGATCCGCCTCCAGCCCTTCGAGCTGCTTGCGCTCCCGATCTGAAAGTGGCATCGGAACCCCCGTCTGGCGTCCTGTGAACTCGAAAATCTAACCTTTGATGTGTTAGTAAAGCTGACGCTAAGAGTGTTGCCTGAGGAAGTCAATAGCACCCTGTGCCGGGTGCCACGGGCCCCGTCGAAACCCCACGCAGCGGCACGGGAGAGCCTCTGGGCCGCTCCAAAAGAGGGCGGACTCAGGCCTGTCCCTCCCGTAACCCCCCGGCGTCGAGCACTACAGAGGCGGTGACAAACCGCCCGCACTGTGCGCCGTAGGGGGAGGCGCCACGGGGGCGAAATTCCAGCATACGCACCGGCAGGGCCTGCCCGTCGGCGGAAGTTCCTGTGGCCGTCACAGTCATGGGCGCCTCGGTGAGTGCGTCCAGGAACAGCATGCCGACCAGCGTTCCGTCGGGGGAAGCCGTGGCAGAGCAGGCGCCGTCAGGGCGGCAGCCTTGGTCCACCGACACAGACCCCGGACGGAGTTCCACGGCGTCTTCCTTGCAAGTCCCGTCCTGGCAGGCCTTCAGCCGCAGTGTCCCCACGTGCGGCACGTAGGAAACGGGAACAGTCACCGAGACCACGGACGCCTGAGCGATCGCGGGACATGGCGTCCCCGCCGGGTAGTAGTAGCAGCCGGAGGTGAGGACCGTCGTCGTGAGCAGCGTCAAAAGCAGCCCGGACTTGCGCATACTCCAGCCTAGGACGGCGGCCCCGGCGGCGGCACGGCTACCAGGGAAGTGAGCCAAACATTGTTATGGCTCCGGCGCCAAAGAGCACCAGAATGAGACCTGTGGCCAGCCGGCCCCTGGCGACCACGAACACTGGCAGGGTGGATTCGGCCGGATTGACCGGGTTGTAAAGGACCGCGATGCGCTGCCCGATGATTGCCTGGTCCTGGCTGTATATATCCGACTGGCCCAGCCAGCGTTTACCGCCGGCGTCCTCGAATACGTATGACGCCGCAAACCGGTCCCTGCCGTTACTTCCCGGCCCGTCCTTCCCGTGAAGGTTTCCGGTCACCGTGGCGGAGGCCCGCGACCACCCGCCGGTGTTGCGTTTTCGGTGGAAAGTCGAGGCCAGGGACAGGCCCACCATGATCAGTCCCAGGACAACGAAAAGCCCCGGCAGCACAACAAAAATCAGCTTCAGGAAGTCCACGGCTCAGGGCAGCGGGAAGGCGCCGGCAACCCAGAACAGCAGGAGGGAAAACATTGCGAAGAAAGGTATGAGGCAGCCGAGTATCATCTTGGATTCGGACGCCACCTGGAAAGACTGGTTGGGGTTCGCGGGGTTGTATGCCACCTCCACCAGTGAGCCCGGCACCTGCTGGTTACGGTAGGAAACCTCCGATTCGCCGGCGTAGAGAATCCCGCCCGGGTCCGCGAACTGATACGTGGGATAGAAGCGCCGGCTGCGCGATGAACCACCGCTGCCACCGCTCCAGCCCCCGACGTTCCCAGTGACGGTAGCCTGGACTCTTGGCCAGCCGGCGATCAGTTTTTCCTGGCGCCTGGTCTTCCGCAGTGTATGGACCAGGGCGAAAATGACCCCCGCCACGAACAGCGCCCAGATGATGTACAGCACGATTCTCATAAACTTCCCCCGGTTCGAGTCACCAGAAAGTATGCCATCCGGCGCGGGACTGCCCTAAAGATGCCTCACCCCGGAAGCCGGTAGCCGCCCTGGTGCAGCTCGGCCAGGCCATCGCCGACCAGCCCGGCCAGTGCGCGTTCCAGTTGTTCGGGCGCAGAGTTCAACCGGTGCAGCGCCGCCAAGGGCACGCCGATTCCGTGCGCCGCGAAGCCCAGGTCGGCCGGCTCCTGTTGGAACATTTCCGCCGGCACGGGGCTGTCCGCGAGCCGCAGCACAGCCATGACGGCGCCGCGGACCTGGCGGTCGGTTCCGTGCCACGCCTGGCCCTTAGGGATGTACGACGGTGGTGGCTCACCCGCAGCCAGCCAGGCGCAGGAGTCCCGAACGGGGCAGTCCGCGCACTTGGGCGCACGCGCCGTGCATACCAGCGCCCCCAGCTCCATGACCGAAGCGTTCCAGCGCACGGAGGTCCCGTCGTCGGCCGGCAGCAGTTCCGCAGCGAGCCGCATCTCCGTTGCGCTCAGGGAGGGGGCGGGGAGCGCGACGCCGGAAAAGAGGCGTGCGTGAACCCGCCGTATGTTGGTGTCCACCACAGTTTCCCGCCGCCCGTAGGCGAAGGCGGCTACTGCGGCAGCTGTATAGCTGCCCACGCCGGGCAGGGTCAGCAGTTCGTCAAAAGTGCCGGGGACTGTGCCGCCGTGATCGCGGACGATGGCCGTGGCGGCCGCATGCAGGCGGAGTGCTCGGCGGGGGTAGCCAAGCCGGCCCCACGAACGGACTGCCTCGCCGGCTGGTTCCTCCGCGAGGCCTGCCGGGGTGGGCCAGCGCTCCAGCCATTCCCGCCAGACCGGCAGCACCCGCACCACGGGTGTCTGCTGCAGCATGACCTCACTGACCAGGACGCCCCACGCCGAACAGTCCGGTTCCCGCCAGGGGAGCTCCCGGGCGGTCTCCGCGAACCAGCCCGTGATCCGGCCGTGCAGTTCCTCGAGTTGCGGCGCGGTGAGGTTGGCCTGGCCGGGGAAGGCTTCAGGCGCACCGCCTGCGGGCATGGCTGCTGAAAGGGTTGTAGCGTCGATCCCCACACTGTAGTTGATGGTTCGTGGCGTATGCCAAGTGCCGCCACGCCGCACATCGGCAAACTGTGACCTGGGCGTTGGCTGGGTTGCGGCGTGGTGGGCGGGCAGATTCCGGCGTGTTCTCTAGCCTAGAAGGATGGGCAGGCAAGGCAATTCATCACAGCGCAGCACGGCATCCGCTTCCGGTTCCCGGGACGGGTCCGGGGCGACCCGCAAGCCGAGCCCCGCCGTCTACCGCCGCCGCCGTCTCTTTGTTGGAATTGCACTGCTCATCGTGGTGGGCCTGGCGTTCGGCGGTTTCGCCGTCGCCGGTGCTTTCAACGGCAAGCAGGTGTCCTCAACTGACGGCGTCACCGCGGACGCGGCCGGACAGGCACCCGCTCCCAGCGATTCGCCGTCGGCTGCGCCTAGCGCGGCTCCGACGCCCACGCCGATGCCCACGCCGACTCCCGCCTGCAACCAGAACCTGGTCACCGTTTCGGCGTCGACGGACAAGCCGGCGTACGGCCGGGACGAGAAGCCGCTGCTCAGCCTGAAGGTGACTAACGGCGGCACCATGCCGTGTGAAGTGAATATCGGCACGTCCCAGATGGAGTTCCTGGTGACCAGCGGTGCGGACAGGATCTTCTCGTCAAAGGACTGCCAGGCAAAGAGCGAAGACCTCGTGAAGACCCTGGCGCCGGGTGCCAGCGAGACGGCCAACTTCCAGTGGGCGCAGAACCGCTCGCTCGAAGGATGCCAGGTTATCGCGACGAAGCCCGGCGGGGGCGGCGCCTATTACATCTTCACGGCTAAGCTCGGGTCGAAGGCCAGCCCAAAGGCAGTGTTCCAGCTCAACTGACCCGTTCAACGGATGCTTTAGAGGAAGCGGTCCAGCAGGCTTGCCTCCGCCATCCGGCTCAGTCCTTCGCGGACGGTGCGGGCGCGCTGGTCGCCGATGCCGTCGACGGTCATCAGGTCATCGATGGTGGCGGCCATGAGGAACTGTAGCCCGCCGAAGTGGTCCACCAGGCGGTCCGCCACCGCCTTGGGGACGGCCTTGAGGCCGGAGAGCAGCCGGTAACCGCGGGGCTGCACCACGGCGTCGAGGTTGGCTTCGCCGCCGGCAAAACCGACGATTCCGGAGATCTTGCCGAGGTCGATCAGCTCGGTGGGGCCAAGGTTCACCAGGGCGCTAACGGCCTTCTCGATGTCCGTGGCGGAAGCGTCGGGGCTGGCGTAGTCGCGGATGATGACGTCGCTGCCCGGGCCGCGGCCCACTGTCAGTTCATCCAGCTGGAGTGACAGCAGCCGGCCGTCCTCACCGAGTTCCAGGACGTACTGCGAGATTTCCTCGGAGATGCGGCGGACCATTTCCTGGCGCTGCAGGGTGACGGCGACGTCGCGGACGGTCACCATGGCCTCGATCTCCAGGGCGGAAAGCGAGCTGGTGACCTGGTCAAGCCGTGACCGGTACCGTTCGAGGGTGGCGAGGGCTTGGTTGGCGCGGGCCAGTACCTTTTCGGATCCCTCCAGGACGTGCCGGAGTCCGTTGACGTACAGGGCGATGATCTGCATGGACTGGCTGACGGAGATCACGGGCACGCCGGTCTGGATGGCCACGCGTTCGGCAGTGCGGTGGCGCGTGCCGGATTCCTGGGTTTCGATGCTGGAATCCGGGACGAGCTGAACGGCGGCCCGCAGGATGTTGCCGGCGTCTTTGTCGCAGATAATGGCGCCGTCCATCTTGGCCAGTTCCCGCAGCCTTGTGGGGGAGAAGTCGATGCCGATGTCGAAGCCGCCGGAACAGATCGACTCGATGGTCCGGTCGATGCCCAGAACGATCAGTGCGCCGGTGCGTCCACGGAGGATCCGTTCGAGTCCGTCCCGCAGCGGCGTCCCGGGAGCCACTCTGCCCAGAGTCGCCTTGAGCGATTCTTCGGGGCTCCGCGCCATAGGTGTTCCCTTCAAAGGTGCGGACCGCTGCCCGCAGGAGCGGCGGATTTAGCCTCCGCCGGCAGGATGAAAAGTGCTCAGTTTCCCGCAAGCTCAATGATAGAGGTAAGAATGGGCAACAACCGCACGGACAAGCCCTAAAGTGCCTCATTGGGGGATGCCCGAAAGTGCCTCAGGAACGTGTCCGACGGCGGCTGTGGGGAATGCGGTTTGCCCCCAGCTTCCCCGGGCGCCGCCCTCCCATAGGGCCCGGCTGGCGCCGCTGCGATAAACTGGAACTTGGCTGTCCCGTAGCCACACTTCCCCTTTAGGCCCGCCGCGCGTCTTGGGGTACCCCATCGCAGCGAAAGTAGCACCGTGTCCCAAGATGTCCTTAGCCCCGCCCGGGTCAACGAGATTCACAAACAGGCGGCCCGGCGTCGGACCTTTGCTGTCATTTCGCACCCCGACGCCGGCAAGTCCACGCTGACCGAGGCGTTGGCGCTGCACGCGAAGGTGATCGGCACCGCCGGCGCCTCCAGCGGCAAAGCCAACCGCAAGGAAACGGTCTCGGACTGGATGCAGATGGAGAAGGACCGCGGCATTTCCATCAGCTCGGCCGCGCTCCAGTTCTCCTACCGGGACACCGTCATCAACCTGCTGGACACCCCGGGCCACGCCGACTTCTCCGAAGACACGTACCGCGTCCTGGCAGCCGTCGACTGCGCCGTGATGCTGGTTGACGCCGCAAAGGGCCTGGAAACCCAGACCATGAAGCTGTTCGAGGTCTGCAAGGCGCGGAACCTGCCCATCATCACGGTCATCAACAAGTGGGACCGGCCGGGCCTGGACGCGCTGGCACTGATGGACGAGATCACTGAGCGCACGGGCCTGCAGCCCATGCCGCTGACTTGGGCCGTGGGCATCTCCGGCGATTTCCGCGGCGTCTGGGATCTTCGCAATGATCGATTTGCCCGGTTCCAGCGCAACAACGCCGGGGCCAATATCGCGCTGACCGAGTACTTCACGCCGGAGGAAGCAGCGGAAAGCCAGGGCAACAACTGGTCCGACGCCGTGGACGAAGCCGGCCTGGTGATCGAATCCAACCTCGAGTTCGACGTTGATGCCTTCCACGCAGGCACCGCCACCCCCATCCTGTTCAGCTCCGCCGCGCTGAACTTCGGTGTGAAGGAAATCCTGGACGCACTGGTGGATTTCGCGCCGCCCGCAGCGCCCCGCCCGGATGTTGACGGCAGTCCCCGCCCCGTGGAATCGCCGTTCTCCGGCTTCGTCTTCAAAGTCCAGGCCGGCATGAACAAGGCCCACCGCGACCATGTGGCCTTCATCCGCGTCTGCTCGGGCGTGTTTGAACGCGGCATGGTGGTCACGCAGACCCGGACCGGGAAGTCCTTCGCCACGAAGTACGCCCAGCAGGTCTTCGGCCGCGAACGCGAGGTCATCGACGAGGCCTACCCCGGCGACGTTGTGGGCCTGGTCAACGCCTCCTCGCTGCGCGTAGGCGACAGCCTCTTCCTCGAGGACGCGGTGGAGTACCCCGCTATCCCGCTCTTCGCCCCGGAACACTTCCAGGTGGCCAGGTCGAAGGACCCCAGCAAGTTCAAGCAGTTCCGCCGCGGCATAGAGCAGCTCGAGCACGAGGGCGTCATCCAGGTGCTCCGCTCCGACGTCCGCGGCGACCAGGCCCCGGTGCTTGCCGCCGTCGGGCCCATGCAGTTTGAAGTGGTGGAGGACCGTATGGCCCACGACTTCAGCGCGCCCATGCGCCTCGAACGCCTGCCCTATTCCCTTGCCAGGATTTCGACGGCGGACGCTATGGCTACCCTGGCGAACGTACCCGGCGCCGAGGTGCTGTTGAGGTCTGACGGCGAGTACCTCGCCTTGTTCAACGACGTCTGGGCACTGCGCCGGATCGAGAAGAACCACCCCGATCTGACCTTGGTGCCCATCGGCACCCACAACCCCGCAAAGTAGCGAACCTATGAACGAAGTTCCCAAGGGGGCAGACCAGCCCCGCGCACTGATCACCGGCGTCGGCACCATCAACCCGCTCGGCTCCGCCGTTGCCGAGACCTGGTCCGGCCTGCTGGCGGGGAAGTCCGGAATCGCTGCACTGGATGCTGACTGGGCGGCGCAACTGCCCGTCAGGATGGCCGGACAGGTCACCGCGGACCTCTCTGAACACCTCACAACGCGCGAACTGAAGCGGATGGACCGGTGTGGACAACTGGCACTGGTGGCCGCGCGTGAAGCGTGGAAGCAGGCAGGAGCCCCGGAGGTCGATCCCGAGCGGTTTGCGGTGGTGATCGGCTCGGCCTATGGCGGCCTCGGCTCCACCCTCGAGCAGGACCGCGCCCTGGCCGCCGGCGGCCCGCGCCGTGTATCGCCGCACACCCTCACGCGGCTGATGGTCAACGGCCCGGCAGCCTGGGTTTCCATCGACCTTGGCGCCCGCGGCGGAGCCCGCACCCCGGTCAGCGCCTGCGCGTCCGGTGCCGAAGCGATTGTCCAGGGCGCCGAAATGATCAGGTCCGGAGCAGCCGACGTCGTCATTGCCGGCGGTGTGGACGCCTCCGTCAATGACCTGGTGGTCACCGGTTTTTCGCAGATCCGCGCGCTCTCGACGCGCAATGACGACCCCCAGCGGGCATCGCGCCCGTTCGACGGCGCCCGCGACGGCTTTGTCCTCGCTGAAGGCGCCGGGATTGTAGTGCTTGAAAGCGAAGCACATGCCCGGGCCCGCGGTGCCGCAGCCCTTGGTTCCGTGGCCGGCGGGGCCGTCACGTCCGATGCCAACGACATCGTGGCCGCCGACCCGGCCATGCAGCAGCGGGTGATGCAGAAAGCCCTTGCCTCGGCCGGGATGCAGGCCTCGGACATCGGCTTCGTCCATGCCCATGCCACGTCCACCCCGGTAGGGGACCGCCTTGAGGCGCAGGCCATCAACGCCATCTTCGGCGCGGACGTGCCGGTGACGTCGACGAAGGGCCACACCGGCCACCTGCTGGGCGGCGCCGGTGCACTCGCCGCCGTCGTGGTGGTCCAGGCACTGCAGACCGGACAACTGCCGGGCACGATTAACATCGAGGCGCTGGATCCCGAAGTGAACTTGAACGTCGTCACGGAAGACGCCCATACGCTGGCCCCGGGCACCGCACCGGCCGGCCTCGTTAATGCTTTCGGCTTCGGCGGTCACAGTGTTGCGCTGGTGATTACGGGGAGCTGATCCCCGTACGGCGTCCCGGCACTTTACTGGGCTGCTTTGGCGGAATGCCGCGGGTCATTTTCCTGATGTGTTCGGGCCTCAGCCCGGTAAGCGATGCAAGTTCGAAGTCGTCAAGAACCTGCTGCCTGCTGGCCGAAGCCAGCAGGTGCCGGCGTTCCTCCTCCACCGTTGCCTTCGATGCTTCCAAAGCCGTGAGTTCGAGGAGTAATAGCGAGATCAACCTGAGGTGCTCGGTCGGTGAAACCCCGGTGGGCTGCAGGTCGTCGAACGCGAGGCGGGTCCCGCGCACAGCCCCCGTGGAATGCTGCGTAAGGCGCGAGAGAGCCGTCACCGAAGCGCCATCGCAAAGAGCCTGAGCGACCATGTGGTTGAGGCTTGTCGAGAGATCCCGGATCCGGCTCGACCTGAAGCGGAGGGCCCCTTGCTTGGCCAGCAGCAGCCGGCTGAGTTCGGTTCGCAGCTTATCCTGTACCTGGGGCTGGTTTCCACGATAGCGGTAGCCGCCCGGGGCGGCTTGTGACGGCTGATGGCGGGCCATGTGTGCCTCTCCCTTGAACATTAGGCTCAAGGTTAGGCGCGTCCGTTCCTCCCGGGAAATACCGATATCCGCTGCAGTGATAAGCAGATTGCGTGGCTGGCGGGGGCCATAAGGGTTACTTATCCGTCCACGCACAATAGGTCTTATCCACGGCGGCTAACTCTCCATAGGCTCGAATGACACAAGTCCCCTCACTGATGACCTATTGGAAGAGATCATGTCTGAATTCGTGCCTGCATCGCGTGTGTCACGCATCAAATCGTCGCCAAGTGTGGCCGCCGCTGCCCGCGTCCGGGAGCTCAAGGCTGAGGGACGCCGAATTCTTGACCTCACCGTCGGGGAGCCGGACTTCGATACACCCGAGCACATCAAGACAGCAGCCGTGCAAGCGATAGCGGACGGCGAGACCAAATATACGTCCGTCACCGGTACTCCTGCACTGCAGAAGGCGATCCTGCAGGCCTTGGAACTGAACACGGGATTGCACTATTCGGCCAACGAGATAACCATCGGCGGGGGAGCCAAGCAGGTCATCTTCATCGCATTTATGGCTTCCCTGGATGCCGGCGATGAAGTCATCATTCCTGCCCCTTACTGGGTCTCCTACCCGGATATGGTCCTGGCCAACGAAGGCCGCCCAGTGATCCTCCCCTGTGGTGAGGACTCCGGCTTCAAGATCACTCCCGAAGCGCTGCGCGACGCCATCACGGAACGCACAAAATGGCTGATCCTCAATTCGCCGTCCAACCCCACCGGCGCTGTCTACTCCCGCGCCGAACTGCGCGCCCTGGCGGACGTCCTGGCCGAGTTCCCCGATGTCTATGTCCTGACCGACGAAATCTACGACCAGATCTACTTCGGGGCAGGCAAGCTGACCGGCCTCGTGGAAGCAGCCCCCGAACTCAAGGACCGCGTCCTATTGGTCAACGGCGTCTCCAAGGCTTATGCCATGACGGGCTGGAGGCTGGGTTATGCCGCCGGGCCCGTGCAGCTAATTGCTGCCATCAACAAGCTCCAGTCGCAGATTTCCTCCTGCCCTTCCTCCATCAGCCAGGCAGCAGCCGCGGCAGCACTCACCGGCGACCAGTCCTTCATCCGGACCAGCGCCGAGGTTTACCGCAGCCGCCGTGATGCCGCCGTCGCCGGGCTGAACGCGATCACAGGGCTGTCATGCTCGACGCCGGAGGGAGCCTTTTACGCCTACGTCAACTGCGGCGGGGTGCTGGGGAAAACGACGCCGAACGGCAACGTTATCCGCGACGACCAGGACTTCGTCCTTTACCTGCTTGATCAGGCATCCGTCGCAGCGATCCCGGGGTCTGCTTACGGACTCGGTCCCTACTTCCGCATCTCCTACGCAACCAGCCTCGACATTATCGAGGAATCCGTTGCTGCCATCGACAAAGCCGTCCAGGCCCTCAACTGACCACCTCCCCAATGAAGGAAAACACCATGATCCACGTAAAGACCACCATCGACCGCCCCGACGCTGATGCCGTAAGCCGCCTGGCTAAGTTCTCTTCCGCAACCATCCACGAGGCACAGGGCCGCAAGGGGGCCCTCAGCTCGAAGATCAAGCCGATCGACCGCAGCATGTCCTTCTGCGGTCCCGCCGTCACTGTCCGCTGTGCACCCAGGGACAACCTCATGCTGCAGGTGGCCATCCACTACGCCGAGGCCGGAGACGTCATCCTCGCCGCGGCAGGGGAGTTCGAGGAAGCTGGCACCTTTGGCGACGTCCTCGGCAACGCCATGAAGGCCAAGGGCCTGGCCGGGCTCGTGACAGACTCGGGGGTCCGCGACACCCAGGACCTTATCGAACTGGGCCTGCCGGTCTTCTCCGGCAGCATCTCCATCAAGGGCACCGTGAAGGAAACCATCGGTCCCATCAACCACCCGGTGGTCTTCGGCGACGAAATTATCTACCCCGGCGACGTCCTCCGCGGCGACGCTGACGGTGTAGTGGTGGTCCGCAAGGATGAATTGGAAGAGGTTATCCGACTTTCCCAGGAGCGTGACGACGCCGAGCGGGACCTCATCCGCCGCTACCACGAGGGTGGCACCACAATCGAGCTGTGCAACCTGACTGAAGTTCTCAAGGCAAAAGGCCTACTGGTCGAAGACGCCAGCCGATGAAGCGGAAGGGTGTGCCGCGCACCGCGGCATGACCTCCCATGTTCGAGCACACTTGAAGTCTGCACTTACGAAGTAATGGGTCCATGTCCTGCCGGACATGGACCCATTTGCTTTGCTCTGAGCCGGTCGAGCGTCAGCTGACCAGCGAGGACCCCACCGCATAAGAAGTCTGTGGTCCCGGCAGTGGATACGCGGGCTGGCCGGAAAGGGTTTCGTCCAAGAACCAAAGCGTTGCTCCTGACCCGGACATCGGCATGATGCTGCCTTCAAAAACAAACACGGCTTGGCCCTCCTGTCCCTCGGGAAGCCAGAACCCGTTCGCTGGGCAGTGGGATCCGGTTCTCGCCGCCAAGCGGGCGCCGGTTGCAGGGTTCCGGCGTGCACTGCTGATCTTTTTCACGATGTGCTCCCAATCAAGAATTCCAGTGAGTTAATAGTTTCCGGACAGTTCCGGCCTTTAACTACAGATTAGTTTCTTGGGATCATGTTTACTAAGACCAAATCCATCTGCCATGATAAGGAGATTTTGTGTGGCTCGCCGAACTAACTCGTGTATTTTGTGCTGAGCATTTCCTGCAGCATTTCCTTCAGGACCATCAGTACGGCTGACGCCGCTTCTGAGAGGGGCTCGTGGTCCGGTGTGCAGAGCGCTATCTTGCACTGGAGGGCAGGCGCAACGATCCGCAAAACCCGGAAGTCCTCCTCGTGGAAGAGTGCGTCCGCTGCAGACTTCGGCAAGATCGTGGCGCCCATATCTGCCCGCAGGAGTCGGGTTAAGGAGGGCACAGATTCCACCTCGCCCACCAGGCGGAGGCTCAGGCCTTCCTCCCGCATGCCGGTTTCGATGATCTGGCGGAGGGTGTGATTCTGCTCGGGAAGGAACAGGCTGAACTTGGCAGCTTCCGCGAGGGTTATCGCCCCTGAAGCGTCAGCGTTAACGGCCTGTGCCCCTTTCGCATTCACCACTAGATGCAGATCCTCCACGATCATGGTGGTGAACTGAACGCCTCGAATTGGCCCGGGCTCATAGATGAGAGCCATGTCCAGCCGGCCGTTTTTTATCGCATCGCTGAGTACGCCGCCGTAGATCTCCGTCAAATGAAGCACGATGTCCGGGTACCGGCGGGCTACCTCGCCGATGATGCGCGGAGTGAGGCTCGACGCCATGCTGTATGGCGCGATGGCTATGGACACCCGTCCAGCCGGTGCTGCCCCTGAACTCGCCACATCCTGGCGGGCCTGATCGACGAGGCGAAGGATCGTCTGTGCATGGCGGTAAAGCGTGTGGCCGGCGGCTGTGGGTTGGACGCCCTGCTTGCTGCGGATCAGGAGGCGCTGCTTCAGCTCCGTTTCGAGGGCTGAAACCTGCTGGCTGAGAGCGGGCTGGGCCACGTGCAGGGCAGCGGCCGCCTTGGTGATGCTTCCTGAATCAACGATCTTTACAAAGTAGGCAAGTTTTCGAGTGTCCATACCGGCAAATCTTTCGTCTTCGGCGCCCTGAAGCCCCGACGGGTCATATGCGGATTCTATGGCGGGATACGCAATAGGTCTTTGTGTGATCCACATCTCGGACACTAAGTTGATCTTCAGAACACAATTTCTGTGAGAAATCGATTATACCCCTCGGGTCATAAGCGGCAATGATGCCCCTATATGCCTTTTGCATAATTGCCGTATTTACAGAAATCCGCGTTTTCTTTTACGTGCTCGAAACAACCGCTCCATACCTTTTAGAAGCATCCTCCGGAATCCGCCGGTACCTGATCCGGGGTTCCTCCCCAATAAGGAAGAGACACCACAATGAGAGTAATTACCAGAGGCAAGATCGCCTTGGCTGCTGCCGCAACTGCTGCGGCACTTGTGCTCACCGGCTGCGGCGGCGGCGCCGGGTCTTCAGGCGGCGGGAACTCCAGCGCAAAGTCCGGCGAACTGAACCTGATCGCCTACTCCGGTGTCTGGCAGGACCAGTACACGGCAGCCGTCATCGAGCCGTTTAAGGCCAAGTATCCGGACATCAAGATCAACTACGTCTCCAAGCGCTCCTCCGCCGAAATGCTGAGCGCCCTTCAGGGACAGAAGAACAACCCGTCCACGGACGTTGCCATCATGGACAATTCGGTCTCGACCACTGGCAACACTCAGGGACTCTTCGACAAGATTGATGCCGCAGCAGTTCCCAACCTGGCGAACGTACCCGAGAAGTTCAAAAACAAGGACGGGTTCGGTCCGGTTGTCATGCTCGACGCCGTCGGCCTGCTCTACGACACGGCAACCTTCCCCAAGCCGCCGGAAAGCTGGAACGTGCTGTGGGATCCGGCCTACGCCGGCAAGATCAACGTCAACGCTCCCCCCTCGCTGCTGGGCCTCTCGCTGACCGCCATCACCTCGAAGATGGAAGGCGAGGACTACACGAAGAGCATCGACAAGGCGGTTGCCCGCCTGAAGGAAATGGCTCCCGGCGTCCAGACGTTCGCGCCCAACCCGGACGAATACCAGAACGTCATCACCGGCCAGACAGTCCTGGGCCTGGGGCAGAATGCGCGGGGCCAGTTCTACAGTGACCAGAGCAACAAGAAGATGGGTGTGACCTTTCCCAAGGAGGGCACGGTCTACCAGATCAACACCGTGAACATCGTCAAGGATGCGCCGAACAAGGCCGCTGCCCAGACCTTCGTTGACTACGCGCTGTCCGCCGATGCACAGACAGCCTTCGCTAAGGCGCTGTTCTATGCGCCCTCCGTGACCAACGCCGAACTTCCGGCGAACGTCAAAGACCGTGTGGTTCCTACTGACGGGTCACTGAACATCGTCCCGCTTGATGTGGAATTCCTGTCCTCCGCCCGTGACAAGTGGACCGACACCTGGAAGCGCCAGATCATCACCAAATAACCGTGCCCACGGTGCCCCTTTCCAACCCGCTTCAGGAGAAGTGAACTCGTGACTGAATCAAAACTGTCGATCGTGGATCTGACCAAAAGGTACGCTGCAGGGCTCGACCCCGCCGTCGACCGCCTGAACATGGAAGTGGAAGAGGGGCACCTGGTGGCGCTTCTCGGTCCGTCGGGCTGCGGCAAAACAACAACACTGCGCATGGTGGCCGGGCTGATGGACCCCACAGCTGGCTCCATCGTGGTGGATGGAAAAGAGATCACCCACACGCCCGTGAATAAGCGCGGGATGGGTATGGTCTTCCAGTCGTACGCCCTGTTCCCGCACATGAACGTCGAACAGAATGTGGCTTTCGGACTGCAGATGCGCCAGACCTCAAAGCCCGACCAGAAACGCCGGGTCGCCGCGGCGCTGGACATGGTCCAGCTTGGTCACCTGTCCAAGCGGCAGGTCAGGGAGCTTTCCGGCGGTCAGCAGCAGCGTATCGCGCTGGCGCGCGCCCTGGTGGTGGAACCCACACTGCTTCTCCTGGACGAGCCGCTGTCCAACCTGGACGCAAAACTCCGGGAAACAATGCGGTCCGAGATCCGTTCCATCCAGCAGCGGACCCGGGCGACTACGCTCTTCGTCACACATGATCAGGACGAGGCGCTGGACATGGCTGACCGAATTGCTGTGATGAACGGTGGCCTCATCGAGCAATTCGGTTCCCCCACCGAAGTGTACGAACGGCCGCAAACACGGTTCGTGGCAAACTTCATCGGCCAGGCAAACTTCCTCGACGCCACGGTCCTGTCCGAGACAGGCTCCGCCACGCGGGGCGAGACCCACTACCGGGTGTCCATCGACCAACTGGGTCAGTTCGGTGCGGTGGGGACGCCCGGGCTTGCCGGATCTGCGCATGAACTAGTCATCCGCCCCCACCGGCTCAAGGTGTCCCTGCATGACTCGGGCATCGGGACCATTGAGGGCGTTATCGAACGCGTCAGCTACACCGGCGATGCCATCTCCGTGGCCGTCAAGGCCGGAAACCGCGTCCTGCAGGCACAGGTCCCCACCTCCAGCGGTGACCTGCCCCGCCCAGGTGACGCGGCGTACCTTTCCTGGAACGAGCAGGACGCGTATCTGCTGCCCGCCGCGGTGAAGGCCCCGGCCGCAGTGAAAGTCCCGGCAGCATGACCGTCACCCAGACCCCGGCCTCGTCCGTCCGCCGGACCGGCGCTGCTGAAGGCGACCTCGAACGCGCCACTGGACGCCGGAACCGGCGCACCTACCTGGCCCTGCTCCTTCCCGGTCTCCTTGGGCTGCTGGTGAGCTTCGTCTTTCCGCTCGCCTACATGATCCGGATGTCGTTCAACCGGGGTGCACCGGACGGCATTATCGAGGAAACCTTCACCCTCGATACGTACATCCAGCCGCTCACCGATCCGTATTACTGGCGGGTAACGCTGGACACGTTCCAGATGGGCGTCACCGTGGGACTGCTCTGCGTCGTGGTGGCCTACCCCGTGGCGCTGTTCCTCGCCAGGAGCACCAGCAAATACCGCGGCCTGCTCATCGCCATTGCAATCGCGCCGCTGCTTACGTCCGCGGTGGTGCGGACCTACGGGTGGATGGTCATCCTGGGCACGAACGGCCTGGTTAACTCCTCCTTGCAAGGTATGGGCCTGATCGATGCGCCGCTGAAGCTGACGAACAACATGACCGGTGTGACCATCGGGCTCGTAGAAATCTTTATGCCGTACGCCATCCTCGCCATGATCTCCGGCTTTGGCCGGCTCAGCCCGCAACTCGAAGAAGCTGCCGGATCCTTGGGCGCCAGCAAGCTGCAGGTCTTCACCAGGGTCACGCTTCCGCTGAGCCTGCCCGGCATCATCACGGCGTTCCTGCTGGTCTTTGTCCTGTCAATCAGTACCTTCATCACCCCGCGCCTCCTCGGCGGCGGCAGTGTGCAGGTACTGGCCACTGAAATCTACGACCAGACCACAGGGCTTCTCAACTGGCCCTTCGCCGCGGCACTGTCCGTCATTCTGCTGGTCCTGTTCGGCCTGATCATTGCCGTCTACCAGCGCCTCACCAAAAAGATCGGAGGCTAGCCATGTCCGAGGCCCGCCTTTTCAAACCGCGTTTCAACCCGGCCAAGCCGGCGTTCGGGATCCTGGTATTCCTGCTCTACCTGTTCCTCCTGGCACCGCTGCTGATCGTCTTTGTTGTCTCCTTCGCATCCAACCAGTACCTCTCCTTTCCGCCGGAAGGCCTGACGTTCAAGTGGTACGAGATGCTGCCGAAGGAAAGCACGTTTATGAACGGCATGCGGGTCAGCCTCATCGTGGCGGTTATCGTCACGGTGATAGTCCTGGCCCTGGGTGTCCCGGTGGCTCTGGCCCTGGACCGGTTTGAGTTCAAGGCCAAGGCAGCGGTGCAGTCATTCTTCCTCTCGCCCCTGTTGATCCCGAGCATCGTCCTGGCATTGGGCATGGTCCTCCTTTTTGGGCCCCTCAAACTGACCAACACCTACGCGGGAATCATCATCGGCCATGTGGCCATCACCATCCCCTTCGTCATCAGGACAACGCTGATGAGCCTGGCCACTACGGACACGTCCTGTGAGGCGGCGGCGAGGATCCTGGGCGCCGGGCCCTGGACCGTCTTCCGGCGAATCACCCTGCCCATCATCCAGCCCGGCGTGATCGCCGGCGGCGTCATCGCCTTCATCGTCTCGTTCGACGAAGCGGTCATCTCCCTGTTCGTCGCCGAATCCGGGCTGCCAACGCTGCCCGTGCAGGTCCTGCGGTACGTGGAGAACTCGGCCGACGCCGCCGTGGCCGCACTGTCCGTGATCCTCATCCTGATCTCGCTCGCCGTCGTCGTCGTGGTCGAGCGGGTCATGGGCCTCCGCAAAGCCCTGCGCTAGGCGCTCCCGGGATGGGCCCCGGCCATAACCGTGGCCTATCCCGTGACACCGATTACGTCTTTGTGTGGGGCAGCGCACGGTGCCACCCTTGAATATGGGAGGGACCGCAGCAGCTGCCACCGCTCTCCATCTCCCCAACGGGAGCATTGCAAGTCACTACACATCAAAGGAAGGCACACACTATGGGTCGCACAGTTGATCTTGTGGCAGATCTCGGTGAAGGCTTTGGTGCCTACTCCATGGGTGACGACAGCGCGCTTCTTGAAATCGTCTCCAGCGCCAACATAGCCTGCGGATTCCACGCCGGGGATCCGGACATCATGGACCGCACGGTGGCAGAATGCGTCCGGCGCGGTGTCAGCATCGGCGCGCACCCGAGCTTCCCTGACCTCCGCGGCTTCGGGCGGCGTGCCATGGACCTCACCGCAGATGAAGTCCGCAATGATGTCCTCTACCAGATCGGTGCGTTGTCGGGCTTCGCCGCGTACCACGGAACCATCGTTTCGCACGTGGCCCCCCACGGCCGGCTGGGTAACCTCGTAGCCACCCGCCAGGACTACGCGAGCGCCGTCGCTGACGCCGCGCACCGCCTGCGTCCGGACCTGATCGTCCTGGCCCAGGATGGCGAGCTCGCCCAGGCCGCGGCCAGCCGCGGCTTGCCCGTGGGCATCGTGGGCATCGCTGACCGCGCCTATGAGAACGACGGAACCCTCGTGCCCCGCAGTCAGCCCGGCGCCGTCATCCACGACCCCGCAATCATCGTCGATCGCACCATCCGCATGGTGTGCGAGGGCGTCATCGAATCCGCTTCCGGCGTGCAGCTTCCCGTCGTCGCGGACACCGTCCTGCTGCACGGGGACAACCCCGGTGCAGTGGACCTGGCGCGCCTCATCCGCAAGGAACTGACCGCCGCCGGTGTCACCATCGCCCCTCTGGCCCAGGTTCTGGCCGCCAAAGCGGAAGCTGCCTGACATGGCCGATACCCCAACTCCCGTCGAGGTCTACGAATCAGGCGACGCCGCCCTCCGCGTCGTGGCTACGTCCCCTGATCGTGAACGC
The DNA here is from genome assembly GCF_052113505.1 of Pseudarthrobacter sp. TAF60_1. Taxonomy (NCBI): domain Bacteria; kingdom Bacillati; phylum Actinomycetota; class Actinomycetes; order Micrococcales; family Micrococcaceae; genus Pseudarthrobacter; species Pseudarthrobacter sp. TAF60_1. The sequence goes on along the minus strand of NZ_JBFRDI010000017.1, from coordinate 5,029 downwards.
AACTGGGCCGCGGTGCACGCGCTGGCGTCCTGGCTCGAGACTGCCGACGTCGACGGTGTTCATGGTGCGGTACCCACCTATGATTCGGTGCTGGTCGAGTTCGACCCCTACATCACGTCTGCCCGGCAAATCCGAGCCTTTGTTCTCCTTGGCATGCGCCAGCTTGATTTCGTGGGCGCCCCCGCTCGTACGCCGCGGCAGTTCGAGGTCCCGGTGGCGTATGGCGGCGACTACGGTCCCGACCTCCAAAAAGTCGCGGACCACGAGGGACTCTCGGTCTCCGAAATCATTGCCCTCCACACAGCCAAGGCGTACGTCATCCGGTGCCTGGGTGCACCGGCAGGATCACCCATGATGGACGGACCGGACTTCCCGCTGCCGGTACCCCGGCTCAAGGACCCACGGCTTTCGGTGCCGGCGGGTGCGGTATCGGTCGCCGGCCGGCAGGCAGTAATCGCTCCCGCGGCGGCCCCGGGAGGTTGGTGCGTCATCGGACAGACACCCTTGACCGTGCTGAACGCGAACAAACAGCCACTCGTTCCCTACATGCCCGGCGATCTGCTCCGGTTCCACCAGATTCCGGCCGCAGATTTCGCCCGCCTTGCGGGCCGTGAGCTGGAGGCATCAGCATGAGCGGAACACTGACCATTCAGCAGGCGGGCCACGCAGTGGTCACGGATCTGGGCAGGTTCAAGGGCCCGCGGTATGGGCTCCCTGTGAATGGGGCCCTCGACCAGTTTTCCGCCAGAGCGGCCAACATACTGGCAGGAAACCTGGACAACGATCCGCTGCTCGAGGTTACCGCGCTGGACTTCCGGATGCGTGCAGACACCGACGTGCTCATCGCCGTCACCGGTGCGCAGCTGACCCTCACTGTCGGCGGGCGAGAATGCCCCCAATGGGAGCCGGTCTCGGTACAGGCCGGGGAAACCGTGGCCCTGCGCGGCATCACCGCCGGGCTTCGCGCCTACATTGCTGTTCACGGTTCGCTCGAGGCACCGGCATTGCTGGGCAGCTGCGCACCGGATACCGTCGTCGGGTTTGGCCTGAAACTCTCCGACGGTACCGCCCTCCGAGCCAGAAAGACCGTTCCCCCGATCAAGCAGCCGTACTTTGACCTTCCGCTGTTCCGGCTGGGGCTCTCCCGCCCGGGCATCAGCGGCCGTCCTGTCATCGACGTTACAGACGGGCCGGACATCGACGAATTCGGTGACACCGCGGACCTTCTGTTCAAAACCAGCTACACCGTGAGCGGACGCAGCAACCACATCGGGCTCCGCCTCGGCGGGGCACTTCCGGAACGGCAATCCACGACGGAGGTCCTGTCCCGTGGGGTTCCGGTCGGCGCCATCGAGGTGCCATCCAGGGAAGAACTCCTCGTCCTCCACCGCGGTCGCGGCGTTACGGCAGGCTATCCGGTCCTCGGTGTAGTCACCAGCCGTTCCCTGGATGCACTTGCCCAAGCCAGGCCCGGAGATACGGTCCGCTTTCGTAAGACCACCGTCGCAGAGGCCACCGCGCGGCACCGTGCCGCTGTGCGTGAGCTCGAGGCCCTGCGCACGTCAGTACATACAGTCTTCGGCTTGCTGGGTGTGGGAGCCCCGGCGAGTTGGCGGGAACTCAAACCGGCCTCCGGAAGCTGAGGCCCAGTCATGACCCGCCCTAGTCACCAGAAACAAGTAAGGATCTAAGATGTCAACGTCAACGCGAGCGGCTGGTCCGCACAACGACCGCCTGGATGCCAGGCAGACCCGGAAGGTGGTAACCGCCGGTTGCGTGGGCATCTTCGTGGAACTCTACGACAACGGCATCTTCGCCTTCATGGCCGGAACCCTTGCCCTGGTATTCCTCGCCCCCGGCAACCCGGACAACGCCCTGCTGTTCGTCTTCGCAGGGTACGCCGTATCCTTTTTCGTTCGGCCACTCGGCGCCGTGGTCTGCGGCTACCTGGGCGACCGCATCGGACGGCAGAAACTGCTGGTCTTCGTCATCCTGCTCATCAGTGCGGCAACCGCCGGCATCGGCGTCCTGCCCGACTATGCCGCGATCGGTATTGCAGCGCCGGTCCTCCTGATACTCCTGAGGCTCCTTCAGGGCTTTTCGGTCGGCGGCGAAGCTGCCGGTGCCATGACGTTCCTTGCGGAGCACGCTCCCGAAGGCAAACGCGGTATCATCACCTCGTACGCCCAGATTGCCTCCTTCGCCGCACTCCTGACGGGCACCCTGGTGGCGTATTCCATGTCCCCATGGCTCACGCAGGCGGCCATCGAAGGCGGCGGGTTCGGTTCCTTCGCCTGGCGCATACCGTTCCTGGTGGCCATCCCCATGGGCGTCATTGGCTGGTATATCCGGAAGGCCATTAGCGACACCCCCAACTTCCAGAAGCTCAAGGAAGAAGGCGGCCTGTCCGCCAATCCCCTCAAGGAGGCTTTCGCCTCCGCTGAGCACCGCCGCGCGATGCTCCTGGCCTTGTTCATCCCCCTGATGAACGGCTCCGGATACTACGTGCTGTTCTCCTACATGCCAACGTTCCTCAAGGGCAAGCAGCTGAACTTCACTATCGGCGAAGCCCTCCTGGTTACGGCATGCAGCCTTGTGGCCATCTGCATCGCCATCCCGTTCATGGGCGCACTCTCAGACCGTATCGGACGCAAAAAGGTCATAGCCGGCTCCGCGATTGCGATGGCCGTGGTGGGTATTCCGGCATACGCCATCATTGCCACCGGCAACATGGCCTTGGCGATCCTCGGCGCCTGTGTCATGGCAGTGGTCTTCGCCGGACACACTGCAGTGATCCACATCCTGATTGTTGAACTTTTCCCAACCCGGGTGCGGTACTCCGCCTACGGGCTCGGTTACAACATCTCCTCGGCACTCTTCGGAGGCACGGCCCCGCTTCTCATGACCTGGCTGATCTCAACCACCGGCAACATCTACATGCCAGCCTTCTACGCCGTGATCACCGCACTGGGCACGCTGGCCGCCGTCAGCACCGTCAAAGACAGGGCGCACTTGCCGCTCAGGGACGCCTAACCGCTACCTCGCGCGTGCGCACCACTTCCGCGCCGGGGCCGACGCCCCCGGGCCCTGCCCGATCAATCTTCGCCAACCCACTCATTGGAGACTTCCATGCCATTTTCAGACTATTCAACAGCCCTTGTCACCGGAGCATCCACTGGGATGGGCGCTGCCATCGCCGAAAGGTTGACCAAGCGCGGACTGCAGGTCCATGCCTTTGCCCGCAATGAAGTCCGGCTGAAGGAACTGACGGACCGCACCGGAGCAATTGCCCACGTCGTGGACCTGACGGACACGGCAGCGCTTACCGCAGCGGTGGAGGGACTTCAGGTTGACGTTCTGGTCAACTGCGCTGGCGTCTCGCGCCCCGGCAACATCCTGGACTCGTCGGAAAGCGACATCGACGAACTTGTGGACGTCAACCTCCGCTCCCTCCTTCAGCTGACCCGCTTGGTCCTGCCCGGCATGGTGGAGCGGGACAACGGCCACGTCATCAACATCAGCTCCATCGCAGGTATCTACAACTTCTACGGACACACGGTTTACCACGCCACAAAGGCCGCTGTGCACCAGATCTCACGCCAGCTCCGCAACGACACCGTGGGTAAGCGCATCCGGGTCACCGAGATCTGCCCCGGTCGGGTTGAAACCGAAATCTTCGGCCGCAACATGGGCGGCACGCCCGAAGCCATGGAAGAAGCCTGGCAGACCTACTACGAAGGCTACGAGTCGCTGACCACGGACGACATCGTCAACGCGCTGGACTACGCGGTTGAGACACCCCGGCACGTGAATGTGGGCATGCTCGAACTGATGCCTACGTTCCAGGTCCCCGGCGGACTCACCTTCGATCGCCGCTAATCCACCAGCTTTCCCGAACATCCCGGCCCCAGCCAGCCAACAGCAGAAAAGATAGGTCCCCAATGCAGGTCATCCGAACGGTCAGTTTCCCCGACAAGCAGCTGCTTGCAGATCTGGAGCCGCTGCCAGGCGGACTCCGGGGCATCATCTGGGACCTCAAGTCCGGTCCCGAGGGCGGCTCTTTGGACGAGATCGATGCTGTGGTCCTGCCATACCTCGACGCCGGCGCGGTGCTCCCGGCGCTCGCTAAAGTTCCGAAACTCAAGTTCGTCCAGACCCAGTCCACCGGGTTCGACGGTGTCCGTGAGGCGGCGGGACCGGGCGCCGCCGTGTCAAGCGCTGCCGGAGTCCACGCCGCGGCCACCGCCGAGCTCGCCCTGGGCCTTATCCTGGCCAAACTTCGGGGGATCGACCAGGCCGTCCGTGACCAGCAGCAAGCGGCCTGGCGGCCGCAGCGCCGGCAGTCCCTCGCGGACCGGAGGGTGCTGCTGGCCGGCGTCGGCGGTATCGGCCGAGAAATAGCGCGGCGGCTGGAGCCCTTCGAAGTGTCCGTCACCCGTGTGGGGAGTGCAGCGCGCGACGACGCACAGGGACACGTGCATGCGTCTTCCGAGCTGGCAGAACTGGCAGCCAGCCACGACATCCTGATCAGTGTCCTGCCGCTCAGCGATCAGACCCACCACCTGATCGGGGAGAATGTCCTCGCAGCACTGCCCGACGGCGCGCTGGTAGTCAACGTTGGCCGGGGAGCCGTGGTGGACACGGCAGCCCTCACTAAGGAAGTCATTTCCGGGCGGCTGCAGTGCGCACTCGATGTAGTGGATCCGGAACCGCTCCCCGCCGACCACCCCCTGTGGGGTTCCACCAACGCCCTGATTACTCCCCACGTTGGTGGCAACGCATCCGCGTTCGAACCGCGGATCCTCAAACTCCTGGCGAAGCAGTTGGAAGCGCTGGCTGCGGGCCGCCTTCCGGCGAACCTGGTGCAGGCAGGACCGTTCGCATGAGTGGACTTTTTGACCTGACGGGGCGGGTTGCCCTTGTGACGGGGTCGAGCCGGGGGATTGGTAATGCGCTGGCGCGGGCGTTGGCTGAGGCGGGGGCGACGGTGGTGCTGAACGGCATCAATGCGGAGCGGTTGAAGGCAGCG
>NZ_JBFRDI010000016.1:0-122157 GCF_052113505.1 Pseudarthrobacter sp. TAF60_1 | reverse complement strand
GAGTGAAGGAAAAAGTCATGGGAACCAACGACACCACACCCGCCTACACCAACGCCTACACCGGCCAGCGCGCGGGCCAGGGAACCAGTGCCGGGGACACCCTGCACAACGCCACCGACACCGTCTCGGCAAAATTCAGCGACGCAGGCCAGGCCATCGGCGACGCCCCGCACCAGGTCAAAGCCAAAACCCAGGGCAACCCCATGGCAGCAGGCCTGATCGCGTTCGGCGCCGGACTGCTCCTGTCCTCGCTGATCCCCGCCAGCGAAAAGGAACGCGAAGCAGCCGACGCCCTCAAAACCGCGGCCGAACCCATGACCACCGAGCTGACCGAAGCCGCCAAAGACATGGCCCAAGGCCTCAAGGAACCAGCCCGAGAAGCCATGGAAAACGTCAAGGCAACCGCCACCGACGCAGCCCAAAACGTCAAAGCCGAAGGCCAGGTAGCCGCAGCCGACGTCAAAGACCGCGCCACCGACGCCAAGGACAACGTCCAAAACACGTAAGCCCAGCTGGCGCACGCCGGGGCCGTCCTTCCACTGGAAGGGCGGCCCCGGCTCGTTTATTTCTCGTCCGGGGACGCTTGATCCTCGGCGACCACCTGGTTGGCGATCAGGTCCACGCGGTCTGCGGCGGTCAACTTGTCATCGTCCTGGATAGCGGCAACGTCCTGGCTGCCTTCCGGCCCAGGTTCGGAAACCTCGTCAGGATGCGGATCGTCCTTGTGGCGGGCTTCCTGGAGATGGTGCTCCAGCTTTTCCTCCGCGTCGCGGCGGCGTTGACCCACAGTCCGCATCTGCTGCGTCGTAGGCGCCACATGCGCGTGCTGGTGCGGGCCATGGTCCTGGATGCCGTCAACGTTATCTTCATTCATAAGGAAATCGTCCCACCGTATGCCAGCGCCGGGAAGCGCGTCTCACGCTGAAGGACGACGGCGGGAGGTCGCCGTCGTGCATTTCTCCTGCAAAGTAGGTAGACTGATCTACCTACCCAACCAGGGATCGGGGACCGGCCATGATGGCAAAACAAGTAGCAACGGCAACCCGCCCTTCCCGGCGGCCCGCCAGGGAGGCGCTGCTGGAAGCGGCGGCCAGGCGGTTCTACGCCCATGGCCTGACCGGCACAGGCATCGACGCCATCACGGCCGAGGCCGGTGTGGCCAAGAAGAGCCTGTACAACAACTTCGCGTCGAAGGCGGACCTGGTCACCGCCTACCTGTACGCGCGGCATGAGGAATGGCTCGGGCTCTACCGGGCGAGGCTGGAAAAGGCGGCCACTCCGAAGGACCGCGTGCTTGCCGTCTTTGATGCCTACGCCGACCACGCCGATCTGGCATACGAGCATGGCTTCCGTGGCTGCGGCCTGCTGAACGCGGCCGCGGAACTGCCCGCCGATGACCCCGGCCGCACAGTGGTCCGCCGGCACAAAGAAGAGGTGGAGGCGTTGCTGGCCGGGCATCTGGCTGAACTGCCTGGCCCGTCCGGGCAGACCGCTCCCCTCGCCCGGCATCTGGCCTTCCTCCTTGAGGGTTCCATGGTCCGCGCCGGCCTGGAAGGTGACGACCGCTGCGTCCTGGAAGCCCGTGGAATTGCGGCCGGCCTGTTGGACAGCCTGTGAGGACGGCTCGTTTCCACGGGATGACGTGGGGTGCGCTGTTTGTGCTGGCCGCGTCTGTCCTGTGGGGAACCACGGGGACGGCGGCCACTTTCGCGCCGGATGTGAGCCCGCTGGCGATCGGGGCGGCGGCCATGGGTTTCGGCGGCCTGCTTCAGGCGGCGATTGCGGCACGACCCATGAAGGCTTTCGGTTCAAGCCTGCAGAGCCAGTGGCGCACGATTGCACTGGGCGCACTGGCCGTCGCTCTCTACCCGCTGGCCTTTTACTCTTCGATGCATCTGGCCGGCGTGGCCGTGGGGACGGTGGTGTCCATCGGCTCGGCTCCGTTGGCGTCTGCCGTCATTGAACGCGTGGTGGACAAGCGGCCGTTCACGCGCCGCTGGGTTGGCGGTGCGGTTCTCGGTGTGGTTGGTGCGGCGCTCCTGTGCGTCGCGGACGACGGCAAGGCTGATTCCGCCGTGGCTGCGGCGCCGGGATGGTCCACTCCGGCGGGCATCTCGCTGGGGCTTCTGGCCGGACTGACATACGCCCTCTATTCATGGGCGGCGCACCGCGTTATTAAAACAGGCGTGCCATCACGAGCGGTCATGGGGGCTATCTTCGGGACCGGCGGACTGCTGCTCATGCCGGTACTGGCGGCCACCGGGGCGCCGATCGTCGCATCCTGGCAGAACGAGGCGGTGGCCGCCTACATGGCCGCGGTACCCATGTTCGCCGGTTATGTTTTGTTCGGGTGGGGCCTGGCCCGGGTCCGCGCCAGCACGGCCACCACCCTGTCCCTGGCGGAGACAGTAGTAGCGGCCGTCCTCGCTGTGGCGGTGGTGGGCGAACGCCTACCTGCGCTGGGCTGGCTTGGCGCCGCGATGATCGCGGCCAGTCTGTTCGTTCTGACGCTTCCGGCGCCGCGGGGTCGGAAGCTACGCAGCCAGGGGCGCGTCGAAGAGCTCCTCGGCAAGACGGATCAGGTGGCCCGGGGCGTCTGATTCGTGCCCGCGCGGCCCGTGACCGAGGAACACCGCCGTCCCGTTGAGGGTGTCGTCCAGGGAAATGCCTGCTTCGCGGGCGAGCACTTCCGCCCGCATGTTCTGGGGCAGGCGGCTTCCCTCATCGTTCAGATAGACGTGCCAGTCCCTGCTGGTGATGGACTCGATATTCCCTGCCACCAGCTTCTGCAGTGCTTCCATGTCCGTGTCCACGGTTTCGATGCGCACCGGTTGCGTGAGGTGGGCAGGGACGATCAGGGCGTTATAGGTGGTGTTCATGGTCTGGTCCTTGTGACTGAAACGACGATCTCAGTTGCGGCCTCAAGTGGCGGCGAGAAGTGGGTGGCGGGCAGCCAACCGGGTCTAGGAGTGTCGCAGTCGGCTGCCCGCGGTATATCAGCGCTGGTTTTTGCGCGGCTTTATGAACTGAATGTCGCTAGTTTCGCTTTTAGCTCTTTTTTCGGCTCGCTTTTCGAGAATTGACTTTCCAGCTTTTTTGACGCTACCGCTCTTGGGCGATTTCCCCGACAATGGAATTCCACCTTTCTATCCTGTGTGTCTACCCGATACCATACACACTTATATTTTTTATGCCAGTTCCCCGAAGAAGCCCGCAGGAGGGTATGAATGGCTCCCTGTAGCGCCTACCCTGGCTTTGCCGGGATCCCTACCGTGATTTCCGTCGGCGTTAGGTGGCCGCCATCACGGAATTAGTCAATCCGGGCACATACGCCTAATGGGAAATGCGTCTGCAATTTTTCTGCTGCGCAGAAAGGCAAATCCCGCCGCATGCGAAGTCCAACTGGAAAAAGTCGCTGAGCACAGCGCCGAGGTGAATGCGACGGCGGCCGGAACTTCCCGCCGTCGTCCGTTAGTGTTTATTTGCAGGGCGGGTTACTGAGCCGGGAGGCTGCCTCTGCAAAACATCACAACGTCGCGGCTTCCTGCTCCGCCAGCCGGATCATCCGAAGTTCATCCTCCACGGCGCGGGACGGCCAGTAGTCCTTCGCCAGCTCATCCGCCCGGGTGAGATCAGCTGTGGGGAAAAGCTTTCCAAGCAGTCCGGCCACCTGAAGCAGGGCGATCAGCACGATGGTCCTGGCATCGGGCGCCTTGGAACCGGGCTTTGCAACGGGGGCATCGGCTTGAGGTGCCCCCGCAACGGCGGCATCGATCGGAGCCGTGGTATCGGGCACCTCAAGATGGGACGGTGGACCGCTGAGTGCCGCCTTGATCTTTTCCAGGAGCGCTGCCTCCGGGCCATGGTTCTTCTCGGGGTACCGCACGGCCCGGAACCGGCCCAGGTGCTTTTCACCCACATGCTCCACAATGCCCAAGGACACCATGTCCTCGTAGACGCGCTGCACTTCGGCGCGTCCCTCCAAGATGGAGACCCACCTCTTTGGACTGTGCGGCCGGGACTTGCCCCGGATGACTTCCAGCTCGCGCTGGAGGGCTGTTGCCGGGGTGCCGGTCGCTATGACGCGCTTCCCACGCAGCTCGATCGCGCCTAGCAGGTCCAGTTCGGCAAGGATGGCCCCAGCCACCGTGGTTCTGAGTGCGAACACCGGCACCTCGGGTTTGCCGGTGGTGTCGTTCGTTGCCAGAAGGAGAAAAGCCTGGGGAAGGTTAAGTTCCACCGTTTGAGGTGTTTCAGCGTTCATACGATCATGGTGGCCCTGTTGGTGGGCGACCACAATGGGGACTTGAACGGGCGACGGCGGGACGTCCCGCCGTCGTCCTCTTCCGTTGGTGCTGCTCCCCTACAGCGCCGACCAGCCGCCGTCGGACGCGAGGATGGCGCCGTTGACGTTGGTGCCGTCGTCGCTGAGCAGGAAGGTGATGGACGCGGCGAGCTGCGCGGCCGTGGCGGGCGTGGGGATGTTGGCCTGCATCAGCGGGCCAAGGCGTTCGGCGGCCAGCTGGGATCCCCAGTCGGCAACAATGTTGGTGATCGTGGCGCCCGGAGCCACGGCGTTGAAGCGCAGGCCCTTGGGCCCGTACATCACGGCCGAGTTCTTGGTCAGGCCCACCACGGCATGCTTCGACGCGGTGTAGGCGGCGCCGGCGGCGGAACCCCGGAGGCCCGCCTCGGAGGCGACGTTGACCACGGAGCCGGTGCCGGCGTCAAGCATCAGGGGCACCACGGCGCGGGTGAGGCGCATGAGGGCCGTGACGTTGATCCGGAAAACCCGGTCCCAGGTCTCATCGTCCACGTCGTGGATGGGCGCGAACTTGTCCATGATGCCGGCGATGTTCGCCAGGGCATCCACGCGACCGCCGGCGGCGGCGACGACGGCGGCCACTGTCTCTTCGGTGGAGATGTCGCCCGCCACGGGGACCAGGTCCAGCCCGGCGTTTTCTTCCACGAGGGTGTCCAGGCGTTCCTTGCTGATGTCGGCGGCGATGACGCGGCCGCCTTCCTTGGCGACCCGCAGGGCGGTGGCTTGGCCGATGCCCGAGCCGGCCCCCGTGACGATGACCGTCTTGCCGGCAAACCTGCCGCTGGTGGTGACTTCCTGCCATGAAGCTTCGGTGCCCATGATGTCCTTCCAGACGCTGCTTATCGTGATGTAATCCACCTTATGACACACTGTGTCATTATGTAAGGGTGAAGAATGGGATGCCGTCGGAGGCGGATGGGACGGACACTCCGCGGCCCGCGGGGCGTCCGGTGACGATCGACCCCGACGCCGTGGCCGCCGTCGCGCTGCGGCTGTTCGCCGAGCGCGGCTATGAGCCGACCTCCATGGCGGACATTGCGCGCGAGGCGGGAATCGGCCGCAAGAGCCTCTACCGGTACTTCTCCAGCAAAGCCGAGCTCATCTGGGGCGGCATGGAGCCGGTGGTCGAGGCCTCCGGCCGGGTTTTGGATTCCGCCCGCACTGCCGGAACGTCCGACGGCGGCGTGCCGGCAGGGCTGCGCGAGGCGGCGGTTGCGGGGGCTGCTGCGATTCCGGATTTGGCCGTGACGCGCGGGCGGCTGCGGCTGATCGCAGAGCACCCCGAACTGGCCAGCCGAAGCTACGAATCCCTGGCGCCGCAGCGCGAGCGGGCCCGTGCATATCTGGTTTCGGCCGGGGTGGGCGAGGACGTTGCCGGGTATTTGTGTGCCGCGTACCTTGGGGCGACCTTTGAGGCTTGGATGCAGTGGGCCGCGGGAACGGATCCTGACCCGGTGCCGTATTTGCTGGCGGCGATTGGCGTGCTGCAGGTGCCCTGAGATCCGGGCAGTGTGGCGCGGCACCAATAGGTTTCGACGCCGCAAAGACGGACATCATGTCGATCGCCAGCGCGACGGCATAGCCTGCGTAGAAGCAAACCCTGGTGGCGAGATTCCCGGTGGTTCCGGTGAAGGCGCGCACGGAGAACTCATAGACCAGGTACTTGAGCCCTACGATGGTGGGCGGTGCAATACCGCAGTACCGCTCCACGCACCGTCATTCCCCCCACAGGCATGGAGTCAGTATGGCATCCGAAGGAAGGTAGCCATGGCAAAACCAGAGGTCGAATTTACCGCCACTTCATCCGTTGAGTTCAGGCCCTGCAGCCCGCCAATCGATGGACTCTGGGAAGCGGTCCTGGCACGCGATGACGCGAACGGCGCCGTCACGCGCATCCTGAAGTTTGACCCCGGAACGGACACTTCCCCGGTCGGTGTGCTCACCCATGACTTCTGGGAAGAAATCTTCATCATCGAGGGTTCCGTGACCGATCTGCGGCTGAACCAAACGTTCAGCTCGGGCGATTGGGCAGTGCGGCCTCCGGGCATGGAACACGGCCCCTGGGTGTCCGAGCACGGTGCCAGGATGTTCGAAGTGCGGTACTACCAGAACCGTGATTAGCGGACGACGGCGGGACCTCCCGCCGTCGTAACGGGTTCGAACGCCGCGGGCCTGAGACAATGGCCCAATGGAGATCGCACTGGGACTTCTGGTTCTCGTCGCGGTGGTCTGCGCGGGCAGCGCCCTGGGCCGGAAACTCAACATTTCGGTTCCGCTACTGCTGGTGCTGGCCGGCGTCGCCGGTTCCTTCCTCCCCTTCGTTCCGAACGTTGAGCTGAACCCGGAATTGGTCCTGGTGGGCCTGTTGCCGCCGCTGCTGTACGCCGCTGCGCTGCGGACCTCCCTCTTCGATTTCGGCTCCAACCGCCGCGCCATCGGGCTGCTCTCGGTGGGCTATGTCATTTTCGGGACCATCACGGTGGGTTTGGTGGTGTGGTGGCTGTTCCCGGAGATCCCGCTGGCGGCCGCGATCGCCCTCGGCGCCGTGGTGGCACCGCCGGATGCAGTGGCGGCGACGGCCATTGCCCGGAAGGTGCGGATGCCGCGGCGGATCGTCACCATTCTTGAGGGCGAATCCCTGGTCAACGACGCCACGGCCCTTATCTGCCTCCGCGCCGCAATCGCCGCCATCTCAGGCACGGTATCCGTTGCCGGGATCGCCGGGGACTTCGTGCTCGCCGTCGGGGGCGGGCTGGTGGTGGGCATGGCCGCCGCCTATGTCCTGACCGAGCTCCGCAAGCGGATCCGGAACGTTGCCATCAATACCTCAACGTCGCTGATAGCGCCGCTCGTGGCGTACCTGCCCGCGGAGGCGATCCACGCGTCCGGTGTCCTCGCCGTCGTCGTGACCGGACTGGTGATGGGCACGAAGGCGCCGTCCATGCCCAACGGGGCCGCCCGGCTCAGCCAGCGCAGCAATTGGAACACGGTGCAGTTCCTGCTGGAAAACTCCGTCTTTCTCCTGATCGGGCTGCAGGTGCGGTCCATCATCGAGGGCGTGCAGGACGATTCCCTCGGCGCCGGCCGGATCTGGGCCGGCTGCGCGTTAATCCTGCTGGCGGTGCTGGTGCTCCGTCCCGTGTGGGTGTTCCCGGCGACCTACCTGCCCCGGCTGATTCCGGCGGTGCGGCGGAACGATCCTGCGCCGCAGTGGCAGTTCCCGGCGATTGTCTCCTGGGCAGGGATGCGGGGCGTGGTCACCCTGGCCGCGGTGCTGGTCCTGCCCGCGGATCTGGAGCACCGTTCCGTGCTGATTCTCGCTGCCTTGGTGGTGGTGGGCGGCACGCTGACGCTGCAGGGCTTCACGCTTCCAGCCCTGGTCCGCCTCCTGCGGATCCCGGGCCCGGACCAGCGCGAGGACGCGCTGAACCAGGCTTCGCTGATGCAGCAGGCCACCGCCGCCGGCGTGGCCCGCCTGCAGGAACTGCGCACGGACGACGATCCGCCGGAGGTTGTGGCCATGCTGAAACGGCGCACCCAGGAGCGCGGGTTGGCCGCCTGGGAACGGCTGGGCCGGCCGGCCGCGGAAACGGCGACACCCAGCGAGCGCTACGCCCGGTTGCGGCTTGCCATGCTGGAAGCCGAACGGGCCAAGGTGCTGGAGCTGCGGCGCGGGGGCGAATATGCGCAGGAGGTCCTCAGTGCCGTCCTCGACCGGCTGGACGTCGAGGAGTCCATGTTGGACGTCTCGCTCGACGAGGTGGACACCTCCGGCGAGGGAGGCGGGGAAGGGATCGCGAGGCCCGGCGGGGTCTGCGGCCACCTCGAGTCGGCCCGGTCCCCGGAGGTGCCCGCGGACGCGTTCTGCGCGGACTGCCTCAGGGAGGGTACGACGTCGGTGCATCTGAGGATGTGCCTGCGGTGCGGCAAAGTGGGGTGCTGTGATTCCTCGCCCGGCACCCACGCTTCCAAGCACTTTGAAGTGACCGGGCACCCGGTCATGCGGAGCATCGAGCCGGACGAGGACTGGCGCTGGTGCTACCAGGACGACCTGCTGGGGTGAGAGCCTAGCCGTCCAGGCGCACGCCGCGGAGCAGCAGGAGCGTCCCGCCCACCACCACTGCTGACGCCAGGAAAACCCCTCCTGCGCCAAGCCCTGCCGCCACCACGCCGATGGCGCTGGGCAGCACCACCTGGCCTACCCTGTTGCCTGCCAGCCGCAAGGCCAGCGCCCGGCCGCGCTGCCCCGCCGGAGCCTGCGCGGAAAGCCAGGACATGGTGAGGGGTTGTCCGATACCGAGCCCCAAACCCAGCACAGCCATGACCACAAACAGCAGCCACGCCGGCATCGAAACTGCGGCCGCGGAAAGGGCGACTGTGGACAGCGCAAGGCTGAACACCATCAGGCGCATGCGCCCCAGCTTCCGGGACATCTGCCCCAACACGAGCCGGGAAACCATGGAGAACACGGCGCGGGTGGTGAGCATCAGGCCCACCGTTGCCGCAGTGAGCCCGCGCTCGGCGCCAAGTGCGGGGAGGTAGACCATGGTCAGGTCCACCACGGCCAGGACGGTGGCGCTGGTGGCCACAGCCCGGGCGACGCCGGGTGTCTTCAGCAGCGAAAGAACGCTGCCTTGGCCGCCATCACCGTCACCTACAACCGCATTCCTGTTGCCGCCGCTGACTTTGGCCGAGATGCCGAAAGTGGTCGCGAAAAGCACCAGGCTCATGCAGGCGGAGAGGAAGAAGATCGCCTGAGTGTCGGGGCGGACGGTGGCGCCTCCCACAAGGGAAATCGCCAACGGCCCCAGGGCCTGCCCCAGCGAGGCGGCGAAGGTCAGGTAGCCGAAGGCGGAGTCCATCCTGGTTGAGGCGGCGTTGTTGGCCACGACGGCCTGTTGCCCCACGACGCAGGCAAGCTGCCCGGCGCCGAGGAGAGCGGTTCCGATGACCAGGGTGATGATGGATGATCCCCACAGCAGCAGGAAGATCGAGCAGGCAAGAACGACGGCGGATCCGATAGCCATCAGCCGGCGCTCGCCCAGGCGGTCCACCAGTCCGCCCGTGGGGACCGCGAGCAGGAGGGGAAAGACGGCGTAGCTGGCGGCGAGCAGACCCAGCGCGAAAGCGGGCACATCCAGCTCAAGCGCCCGGTACGTGGCGGCGGGACGGACCAGGAAGGTGACGGCCTGGATCAGGGCGGAGTGCGTGAGGAGGGCTGTGGCAGAGCGGCGGCCGAGTTCACCAATCATGCGGTGTGGAGGCTGTTGCCCGTGATGGCACGCAGCGCCGCATCCCGGGCTCCGATGACGTGATCGAAGGCGAGCTTGGCGGCTTTTTCCGGGTTACCGGCGGCCACCGCGTCCACCAGGATCCTGTGCTGTGCCAAGGCCTGGTCCCGCCGTTGCTGCGTGCTGTTGGTGAAGTGGCGGTAGCGCTCCATCTGGCTGGAGACCTGGTCATGAAACCGCCGGGCCCACGAATTCCCCGCGATCCCGGCGATCTTTGCGTGCAGCGCCATGCCCTGTTTCATGGCTTCATCGGCAAACTTCACCATGGCGGCGTTCCGCTCAAGAATGCCGTTGAGCGCTTCAATGTCGGCGGCCGTCGCCTTCACGCACGCCTGGCGTGCCATCAGCGATTCCAGCGCCGCCCGCACCTCGTACAGCTCGGAAATTACTGCCTCATCCAGGACCGGCACCAGCACGCCCCCGGTAGGTTGCTGTTCCAGCAGGCTCTCCGAAATGAGCCCCCGGATGGCCTCCCGCAGCGGCGTGCGGCTCACCCGCAGCGCCTCAGCCATTGCCGGTTCATAGATGCGCGCCCCGGGCTTCAGCTCAAGGCTCAGGATCTGCCGCTTCAGCTCCGCGTAGACAACGTGTGCCCCGGTGTTCCGGGACGGTGAATCTGCCATGTGGTGACCTCCGCGTCCATCATACTTGTATACATCTATACAAGTACGCGCTGGACGTGAGCCCCGTCAGCTAGCCTCCTGGCATTTGGATCACGCCGAGTTGCTGCATCAGTCCGAGGTCGTCCCTGGCTGACCAGTGCTCAGCGATCCTTCCGTTCTGGATCCGGTGGATTGCGACGGCCGTCTCCCGCAACTCGGCGCCTGTCGGAGCCATGGGCCCGGGGAGTTCACCTTCATGCCTGCCGGTGGCGGTCAGTCTGGTGACCACTTTGTCCCCTTCGGCGACCTGGTCATCGATCTGGTGGGTGCCCGGCGTCGCCGTCCAGAAGATGCGGAAGGCCTGTTTCAGGCCTTCCCGTCCTGCCGGCAGCCCAGGAAATGGCGGATTGTGGTCAAGGTAGTCCTCGGCGACCACGTCATCCATGGCATCGACGTCCCCGGCGTCAATCGCTGCGTAGAAGCGCCGCACGAGCGCTTTGTTATCGTCTGTTTCCACGGGTCGGCCTTCCGTTAGTACACGGAGTTCTTCCTCGGACCGGCTCAGCTGTGCGGGCAGTTCAAGTGTCCCGTGGGAGGCCAGTTTAAGCCCGTCGGAAGGTCCATGATAGGTCCACCAGGCCTAAGCTGATAGCAGCACGTCTCTTCCAGGCCGGGGAGGTCATCATGGACGCGGAAACCGCCGAAGTGACAGGTCATGATGTCACCACCATCACCTGCTTGTGCGGGAACACCGTCAGCAAGGACGGTTTGATTCAGGCCAACTCAGAAGGCGTCCCCGTCCACATCGGAGAGAACACTCCGGTTCCCGCCGAACTGGCGGCATGGCCTGCCGACGAGGACCTCTACACGCTGTGCCCCGCATGCGGCCGCGTATACCGCGACGCGGTTATCGAAGAGACAGGGACCGCGCCCGTGGCTTTTCGAGTTGACGTCGCGGCCGGTCCAATTGTCGAGGCCATCCGCGCGCACTGGAACCTCAGTAGCTGACGCGTCGGACTCCCCTTTAAGGGCAAAAGGTGAGCGGACGACGGCGGTGCCTCCGCCGTCGTCCGATCACTTGGCTAGTTCAATAGGGGCGCGGCTACCCCGCCACCGGCGCCTTCTCGGCGTACCGCGCGAGGTAGGCGGTCTCAGCGGCGGTGAGTTTCCGCGGGCGGTTGGACCCAACGTCCAGCGGGACCACCACCGTGGTGCCAGTGAAGGCGGCGGCACCCTGCTGGATCCCGGTATGGCGGACGGTGAAGGATCCGTTGCCCACCCTGGAAATGTCGAGCACCAGCGTGAGCTCATCCTCGTAGCTGACGGGCATTTTGTACTCAACGTTCAGGGAGGCCACCACCTTGGGGCACCGGAACGAGTCCAGCCCGTCAGCGGCTGCGTCAATGTTCAGCCACCGCACGCGCGCCTCCTCCATCAAGGTCACGATGCGGGCGTTGTTGATGTGCCCGTTGACGTCCTGATCGGACCAGCGGAGAGGCACGACCATCTCGAAACGCTCATGCATGCCGGCCGCCGATAATGCCATTTTGCATGGCTGAAGTGATGAACAACTGGTCTGTTCCTCTCGACGTCTGAGTGAGTTCGCTCGTACAACCTTCCCAGCGCGAATTAGAAACCTCCAACATGCAGTCGGCATCCTGAACGGCCACGTGCCGCTCGGCGGACGACGACGGGACCTCCCGCAGTCGTCCGCCCCTAGTTGGCGCGGGATTCAGTCAATTCTTGACGACGTCCAGCTCAACCACAGCCCAGGACAGGGCGGGCAGTGTCAGGCGCAGCTCTGATCCGCTCGCCTTGACGCCTTGCAGCGCCGTCAGACCAACGCGGCTAGGCAGGTCCTGGGTGTTGATGGTGAAGCGGTCGCCGTCCTCGGGAATCTGGAGGACCTCGGCACGGAGCACCTGGCGGGCATCGAAACCGCGCAGCGCAGCCTCCACGTCGGCAGCTTCTTCCAGTCCGCGGTTCGCGAAGAACAGAGCCACCCGGCCGGTTTCCTCGTTCCACGTGGCGCTGACGTCCACTAGGTCGGTGCCGCCGAAGCGTGCGTTCTCGTACTTGTCCGAATCCACGGACAGCCGCAGAATCTGTCCCTTGGCCAGCTCCGCCATCCGCGCGAACGGGTGGAAGATGGTCTGTTTCCAGGCTGGCCCGTTCTCCTCCGAAAAGATCGGGGCGATCACGTTGACCAGCTGTGCCTGGTTGGCAATCTTGACACGGTCGCCGTGCCGGAGCAGCGAGTTGAGGAGCGTTCCAACCACCACGGCATCGGTCACGTTGTACTTGTCCTCGATGACGCGGGGGTGCTCGCGCCAGCCGACATTGGCCACATTGTGTGGCTGGTCCTCGGTGTCCAGGCCCCGCTGGTACCAAACGTTCCACTCGTCGAAGGATAGGTTGACGTGCTTCTTGTGTTTGCCCTTGGCCCGCACAGCGTCCGCGGTGGCTATCACCGACTCGATGAAGTAGTCAGTATCGACGGCGGAAGCCAGGAAGCTGCCCACGTCACCTTCGTGCTCCTGGTAGTACGCGTGAAGGGAAACGTAGTCCACCTCCTCGTAGGCATGGGTGAGGACGGTCTGCTCCCAGTCGCCGAACGTCGGCATGCTGGAGCTGGAACTTCCGCAGGCCACCAGTTCGATGTCCGGGTCGACAAAGCGCATCGCCTTGGCGGCTTCCTGCGCGAGGCGGCCGTACTCCTCCGCGGTCTTGTGGCCGATCTGCCATGGCCCGTCCATCTCGTTGCCGAGGCACCAAAGCTTGATGTTGAACGAATCCTTATGGCCGTTCTTGGCGCGGAGGTCGGACCAGTAGGTGCCGCCGGGATGGTTGGCGTATTCCACGATCTCGCGTGCCGCGTCCACTCCCCTGGTGCCCAGGTTGATGGCTTCCATGATTTCCGTACCGGCCTGGCGGGACCAGTCCACAAATTCGTGCAGGCCGAACGCGTTGGTTTCCACGGTGTGCCAGGCGCCGTCCAGGCGCCTGGGCCTGCCTTCCTTCGGGCCGATGCCGTCTTCCCAGTTATAGCCGGAGACGAAGTTGCCGCCGGGGTACCGGATGACGGTGGCACCCAGTTCCTTGACGAGCTTCATGACGTCCTGGCGGAAGCCGTTTTCGTCGGCCTCAGGGTGGCCGGGTTCGTAGATGCCGGTGTAGACACAGCGGCCCATGTGTTCCACGAAGGAGCCGAAGAGCCGGCGGGGTACCTCGCCGATGGTGAAGTCGCGGTCGAGGGTGATGCGTGCGCGGGACATGTATCTCCTTGGTTGTGTTCTGAAACTGTTGGTCAGCGGAAGTGCCGGGTCAGGTGCCGGCGAGTCCCGTCGTCGCAACGCCCTTGATGATCTGGCGCTGGAAGAACAGGAAGACGAGGATGAGCGGCAGAGCAGCGAGCAGCGCGGACGCCATGTTCTGCGCGTACTGGATGCCGTAGGCGCTCTTGATGGTCTGGAGGCCCACCGGGAGGGTCAGCAGATTGCCGTCGTTGGTGGCGATGAAAGGCCATAGGAAGTTGTTCCACGCACCGATGAACACAAAGATCGCGACGGCGGCCAGGATGGGCCGGGACAACGGCAGGATGATCTGGGTGAAGATCCGCAGGCGGCTGGCGCCGTCCATCACGGCGGCTTCCTCGAGCTCACGGGGGATCTGGTCGAAGAACTTCTTCAGGACGAACACCATGGCGGGGTGGATGACCTGCGGCAGGATGATGGCCCACGAGGTATCGATCAGGTTCAGCGCAAGCATTTGGTAGAAGAGCGGGATGATCAGCACGGGCGGCGGGATGATGATGGAGGCAATGATCACCGTCATCAGCACCTTCTTGCCTTTGAAGTCGATGCGGGACAGGGCGTATGCAACCAACGCCGAGATGACCAGCGTGATGGCCGTAATAGCCGCCGAAGTGTGCAGCGAGTTCCAGGTCCAGAGCGGGATGTTGCCGTCCTGGAACACCTTGGCGAACGCGTCAAAGGTAAAGCCCGACGGCGGCACCCAGCTGACGCTCGGAGCGGCGGCATCCGTCTCGGACTTGAACGCGGTGACGGTGGCCCACGCGAAGGGGATCAGCCAGAGGACCGCGATCAAGGCCGCGACGACGATTGCGGCGATCCTGCCGACGGTCGGCTTCTTGCGTGGCTGACGGATGGTCAGGGCGGCGTTGGCGGCCGCGGTTCCGGACGTGCGGCGGGTGAGGGTGGGGGTTGCCATGGCTATGCACTCCTGCGACGGGTGATGACGAACTGCATGACGGAGACCAGCACAATCAGTCCGAAGAAGATGTAGGAAATGGTTGCGGAGTAGCCCAGCCGGTAACCGGTGAAGCCGGTCTCGAAGATGTACTGCACCACTGGCCTGGTGGATCCTCCCGGACCTCCGGCGGTCATCTGGTACACCTGATCGAAGATCTTGAGGGAGGCGAGGATCTGCAGCAGGACGATCATGACGGTGGTGGGGGTCAGCTGCGGCAGCGTGATGGAGAAGAACTGCCTCCACGCTCCGGCACCATCCAGGGATGCAGCCTCATAGTTCTGGGCTGGAATGTTCTGCATGGCTGCCAGGTAGAGCAGGAAGTTGAAGCCCACGGTCCACCACAGCGTGGCGATCACGATCGCCCACATGGCCACATTCGGATCATTCAGCCAGGCAACTTTGGGGAGGCCGATCTTTGACAGGGATTCGTTGATAAGCCCCAACTGGGGGTTGTACATCCAGGTGAAAAACAAGGAAACCACTGTGGAAGCCAGCAGGTACGGCGCAAAGTAGGAGAGCCGCCACAGCCACTGGGCAGGTAGCCCGATGTTCAGCAGTGCCGCCATTACCAAGGCAACCAGGACCAGCGGCACTGTGCTGATCACCGTGAAGTAGAGCGTGTTGCCAAGCGAGTGCCACATGTCGGCGTCGGCAAGGGCTTCGGCGTAGTTCGCGAAGCCGATAAGGCTGTCGTTGGCGCCGGTCAGGGACTTGCCTGTGAGGCTCATGTAAAAGCCGTAAAGGATGGGCCAGACGAGGAAGGCGAAGAAGAAAACCAGGAAGGGGGCGGCGAACCCCCAGCCGCTCAGGTTGCTCCGGGTGCGGCGCTGTGATGGGCGGTGCTTTTGTTGGGGTGGGATCCCTGGGGCGAGGTCCGGCTGACCGGTGCTGCGCCGGGACGCTAGTGAAGAACTCATGAAGGACTCCTTTATCGCTCGGTGTGCGTGGGCCGGCTAGACCGGGTTGGGGCGGGATAGAAGAGTGTTGGTGCGGAGCTCGAAAGCGTCCCAGCCTGCGGACGCCTTGTCCCGTCCCAGGAGCACGTTCTGGACGGTCTCCGCGAAGTAGGTCTGCCAGTCGGAGCCGGAGCCGCTGAACCAGGCCTCGGGGTCGTAGGCGATGATGTCCGCCGCGTTGGCGTAGTGAATCTGGGGCGTGAGCTCACGGTAGGCCTGGGATCGCACCACCGGCTGAAAAGCGGGAATGTGCCCGGCTTCGGCCCAGGACAAGGACCCTTTAAGGACGTCGCTGACGAACTTGTAGACGTCGCGCCGCTTCTCCTCGTTGAGGTTGAGCTGGCGTGGAAGGACGAACGAGTGAGAGTCCGCGTAGGCCGCCGGCGTTCCGTAGAGGGTTGGAATGGTGGCCGCATCAACGGGCAGACCGGCTTTCTTCATGGTGGGAAGTTCCCATACGCCGCTAAACAGCATTCCGGAGTCTCCTCGGGCAAACTCCGCGATTCCGGTACTGATGTCCCCGGCCTGGGCTGCGATGGTGTCATCAAAGAGGGACGCCATAAACTCCAGCGATTCAATGGCCGCGTCCCGGTCAACCCTCATGGGCTGGCCCGGGGTCAGTTCCATGTCCGTGCCGTGCTGCTTGTAAAGCGTGTAAAAGAGACGCCACATCTGCGAACCGCTGCCCAGGTAGCCGAAGGACAACCCGTGGGCTTTCGTGACTTTCTGCATTTCCAATGCCATGGCCTTGAACTCCTGCGGCGAGCTCACCTCCTGCAACTTGCCGCCGGTTCCCAGGACCCCCGCCTTGCCGGCCACGTCCGTGTTGTAGAACATGACGAACGGGTGAGAGTCCAACGCGATGGAGAAGACCTTGCCGTTCTGCTGACTCTTCTCCCAGATTCGGGGCGCGAAGTCGGTGCTTGCTACACCGTTTTCTGCGAGCAGATCCAGGTCCCAGGGCTCAATGAGTCCACCGGGAGCATATCCGGGCACCCGGCTGGCGTGCATGATGGCGACTTCGGGAGGACGCCCGCCTGCCGAAGCCATGGCCAGCTTGGTGTAGTACGGCGGACCCCAAGCGAGCACCGTGGGGTGCACCTTGAAGCCGTGGTTGGCCTGGTTGGCACCGTCGATCATGGCCTGCATCTTGACACCGTCACCGCCGGACAGGAGGTGCCAAAAGCCGATGTCCTGGACCGTAGCGGCCTGGGCCGCGCCGCCGCAGCCCGTCAGGCCTGCGGCCAGGAGGCCGCCGCCAAAAATCGCCGACCCCGCCAATAACTGTCTCCGGGACAACTGCTTCCCGGTCAAGGATTCAAACTGCTTCACCCGTCACTCCTTTGGATGGGTCCGCTGAAAGGTCAATTCTTGTTACTCGTGTTGCTCAAAGCTCCGGTTCCGGTGCGTCCCGTCTTGGGCCACTGTTCAGCAGCTGGGTGACGCAGGTCTCACATTACATCGATGTAATAAGCGGGGCAAGAGAAAATTGTTAGCGCAAACAAGTGGTGGAATGCTCTCGTTTCAGGCGCGGCTGCTGTCCCGCTCCACAATGGTGTAGTCAAGGGAAACCACGCGCTGCTTGTGGCTCCTGTCGGCCATCCGCTCAGTGAGCAGACGCAGGGCTTGGCTGGCGATGGCACGCTTGTCGAAGGAGACGGTGGTCAATGACGGAACCGCGTAGCGGCCGTCGGCGATGTCATCAAAGCCGGCCACCGCAATGTCTTCCGGGATGCGCAGGCCCCTCTTCCACAACACACTCAGGGCACCGATGGCCATGGAATCGGTGAAACAGAACAGTGCCTCGGGAAGTGGGTGGGCGTCCAGGTAGGCGGTGAGCGCTTCGGCGGCAGTCTGCGGCGTCCACTTTTCGCAGGGAATCAGGAGTGACTCGTCCCGTTCGATGCCAAGGAGCCCGAGGGCCTTCTCGTAGCCCTGAGTTCGCTGGATCGCAGCAGCCGATCCCCGGCCTTCAGTGGTTCCCAGGACGGCGATCCGTCGGCGTCCGGGTCGTGCCAGGGCGATTGTCATGTCGCGGGCGGCAGCGACACTATCCACGAAGACCCGGTCAGCAAGCTTTTGCGAGACCTCCCCCAGCAGGACTACCGGAGGCAGTGTGACACCCACCCGCACGGCGCTTTCGTCCAGCACCACAGGGTTGAGGATCAAACCGTCAATAAGGTTGGAGCGGGCCCGGACCATAAGCTCGTGCTCCCGCTGGGGATCAGAGCCGGTCTCCTCGATCTGGACGATCCACCCTTGCTCGTGCGCCACTTCCACAATGCTGTGCGCGATTTCCGCCGAATAGGGGGTGGCGAGGTCCGGCAACGCCAGGGCAATGACACCGGACCTCCCATTGCGCAATCCACGCGCGGACAGGTTCGGGACGTAGTCCAGTTCCTGCATGGCCTGCTCAACCCTGAGCCGCGTGGGGCCGCTGACGGGCACTATTCCGTTCATGACGTTTGAGACGGTTTTCGGGGACACTCCGGCGCGACGCGCGACGTCCTTGACTGTTGCGCGCACCGCTCCCCTTTCAAAGCCTCCCAGCTATCGTCGGCAGCGGCTGCCGCGGCGGATGGCCTGCTGACGATGTTACCTGCTGCCTCAACAAGAGGCGGTGGAGGGCTTGACAGAGTAATTGTTAGCGTTCACAGTAGGTCGGGTGACCCTAAAATTCACCCGAAAGCCGAGCGCATGAAAAACTGGGCAGGAAATTTCAAGTACGCATCAGCGGACGTCGTGCGCCCGGAGTCGGTGGATGAGCTCGCCCAGGTGGTGGCCCGCTCCAGCCGCGTCAAGGCCCTGGGTTCGCGGCACTCCTTCAACCGCGTAGGGGACACTGACGGCGTGCACGTCCTGCTGGACGCCCTGCCGCAGCACATCGCGCTGGCCTCGGAACGGCAGACGGTCCGCGTCACTGGCGGAGTGAGCTACGGCGCCCTATGCCGTGCGTTGCAAAAGTCCGGGCTGGCCATCCACAACCTGGCATCATTGCCGCACATATCCGTGGCAGGGGCAGTTCAGACGGGCACCCACGGATCTGGTGTCAACAACGCCTCGCTGGCCGGAGCAGTGGAGGGCATTGACCTGGTCCGGCCCTCCGGCGAGCGGGTGTCGCTGGGCCGCACGGACGGAGAGGAGTTCCTGGGCAGCGTGGTGGGCCTTGGCGCTCTGGGGATCGTCACCGGCCTCGAGCTTGCCGTCCGGCCGAGCTTCAGCATGCGTCAGCGCGTTTGGGAAAACCTGCCATGGAAGCGGGCGCTGACGGATTTCGCCCCGCTTGTATCCAGCGCCTACAGCGTGAGTCTCTTCACCGACTATCTGGGCGATACCATCAGCCAAGTCTGGCTCAAGGCATTGGACTCGGAGCCTCCCGTCGGAGAACTGTTCGGCGCCACGGCTGCCACCCTCCCGCGGCACCCGCTGCCGGGGATGTCGGGGGAGAACTGCACCGTCCAGATGGATGAGCCCGGGCCATGGCTGGACCGGCTGCCTCACTTCCGCCACGAGTTCACCCCCAGCAACGGCGAGGAACTACAGAGCGAATTCATCCTGCCCCTGGAGCAGGCACCTGCTGCAATCGAGGCGGTGCGGAGCCTGGGTCACAAACTTGCGCCCCTGCTGTTTGTCTCCGAAATCCGGACCGGCGCCGCTGACGAATTCTGGCTCAGCCCCTTCTACCGGCAGCAAAGCGTTGCCCTGCACTTTACCTGGAAGCCGTTGCAGGCGCAGGTGGAAGCGTTGCTTCCGAGGCTCGAAGAGCTGCTTCGGCCCTTCGGGGCCCGGCCGCACTGGGGCAAGCTTTTCACCCCCGGGGCCCACGACTGGGAGTCCCTCTACCCTCGCTTTGCGGACTTCCGTTCACTGGCATCCGCACACGACCCGCAGGGAAAATTCCGCAACGGGCTGCTGGACACCATCTTCGGCGTCCCGGCGGTGAGCCAACGGTAGGTGACGGGGCTGAAGATCCCGGGCCGGTGCCGAATGCTGAGGGGTGACGGCTAGAAAGGAGTGGCGGAGCCCACAGATGGGGTGAGAATAGTGCAATGAGCTCCGCACCAACACAAAACCGGCACACAAGCCGGCTGCTCGTCCGGGACCGCGGTCCCGCCGTCGGCCTGTGGCTGGTGCTGCAGTGAGTACGTTCGTCCTGATCCCGGGCGCTGGCGGCGCAGCCTGGTACTGGAGCCGCGTCGTTCCCCTGCTGCAGGGCGCCGGCCACCAAGCCGTCGCGGTTGATCTACCCGGCGACGACGAAGGCGCCGGGCTCGGCGAGTACACGAGCCTGGTGGTGGACGCCATCGGCGAGCACCCGGACGTGGTGCTCGTGGCCCAGTCGCTGGGTGGCTTCACCGCGCCGTTGGTGTGCGAAATGGCTTCCGTCGGGGAGCTGGTGCTGGTGAATGCGATGGTCCCCGAGCCGGGCGAGACGCCGGGCGCGTGGTGGGAGAACACCGGGTGGGCTGCGGCGCAGCAAAGCGCGGCGAAGGCCCGCGGCTACAGCACCGATTTCGACACGGACACCTACTTCCTGCACGACGTTCCCGCGGCAATCGCCGCTGAAGGGGAGCCGCATCAGCGCCCTGAAGCAAACACCGTCTTTGAATCGGTCTGCAACTTCACAGCGTGGCCGAAAGTCCCGACCCGCGTACTTTCCGGCGAGGCGGACCGGTTCTTTCCCCTGGACTTCCAGCGCCGAGTGGCCCGTGAACGCCTCGGCATCGAGCCGGACGTAGTGCCGGGCGGCCACCTCCTCGCCCTGGCAAACCCCCAGGGTGTAGCCAGGTACTTGCTGCGCGGTTAAGCGAAACCTCAATCGAAGACGAGCCCCATATCTCTTGATGCTGCGCTACGGTAGGCAGCATCGACAATTTCAAGGGGGAAATATGGAATTTGCAGAAAAGCTTGCGGCATTGGCAGCAAAGGTGCGCCAGCAGCGAGGTGTGATTCAAACGGAAGAAGCGACAAAGAATGCCTTTGTCATGCCCTTCATTTCCACAATCCTCGGTTACGACGTCTTCAACCCCATGGAAGTTGTCCCAGAGTTCATTGCGGATGTAGGGCTGAAGAAGGGTGAGAAGATCGATTACGCCATCGTCAAAGACGGCGAGGTTCAGATCCTGATCGAGTGCAAGAAGTCCACGGAGCCCGTGAAGATCGAGCACGCTTCTCAACTTTTTCGGTACTTTGCTGTTACAAGTGCCCGTATCGCTATCCTCACCAACGGTGAGGTTTATCAGTTCTTCACGGATCTCGATGCACCGAACCGTATGGATGCGAAACCGTTCCTCGTCCTCGATTTGAACGATATCGACGAATCTCTCATTCCGGAGCTGCAGAAGCTGTCCAAGGACGTCTTCGACCTAGACTCGATTATTAGCGCGGCGGGAGAATTGAAATACATCGGCGAACTCAAGCGGACACTTGCATCGCAATTCAAGGAGCCCGAGGATGAGTGGGTTAAGTTCCTGACGGGTCGCGTATATACCGGACCCTATACGCAAAAGGTACGCGAACAGTTCACTGCCCTAGTGGCCAAAGCCTCCAAACAGTTCCTGAACGACCAGGTAAACGAGCGTTTGAAGAAGGCGCTAGGTGCTCCCGGCTTCCCACAAAATGACGACGCAGCAATAGCGGCCAGCGTCACCAGCGCACCCGTGGCCGAAGCCGATCTGGCCGAAGCTGACGGCTTGGAAACGACGCTGGAGGAGATCGAGGGCTATCAGATCGTCCGGGCCATCGTCTGCAGCGAAGTGAAGCCAGCTCGTGTAGCGCAGAGGGATGCCAAATCGTATTTCGCGGTGCTCCTGGACGACAACAACCGCAAGCCAATCGCGCGCCTGCACTTCAACCGCACCCAGAAGTACATCGGCATTTTTGACGACAACAGGGAAGAGACGCGGGTTCCCATTAACTCTCTGGAAGAGATCTACGAGCACACCGAAGCCCTGCGCGCGAGCGTCAAGGCATACCTGTAGGGACCACCTACTCCCCGGTGGGAGCAAAGCAGAGAGCGGTCGACGGCGGGACCTCCCGCCGTCGACCGCTTCCGTTTATCAGGCGTCGTCGTGCGCGAGGTTGCTGGAGAGTTCGCGGTGGGCATCCGCCTGAGCTTGGAGCGCTTTGGCCCGGGTTTCGAACGTAGCGACGGCGTCTGCTCCGGCGGCGAAGCGCAGCGGCGGCTCGTCCAGTTCGGCCAACTGGATGAGCGCGTTGGCGAGCTTGGCCGGGTCCCCGCCCTGCTGGCCGTCCATACTCATCCAGGTCTTGACCGTCTGTTCGGTGCGCTCGGCGTAGTCCTCGATGGTGGATTCGGCGTAGCGGGCGGACTCAGGGGTGAGCAGTTCCGTGCGGAAAAAGCCTGGTTCCACGATCATGCTGCGGATGCCGAACGGGGCCACCTCGGGGGCGAGAGACTCTGCCCAGCCCTCTACGCCGAACTTCGACGCGGCGTAGGCAGTGAG
The DNA here is from genome assembly GCF_052113505.1 of Pseudarthrobacter sp. TAF60_1. Taxonomy (NCBI): domain Bacteria; kingdom Bacillati; phylum Actinomycetota; class Actinomycetes; order Micrococcales; family Micrococcaceae; genus Pseudarthrobacter; species Pseudarthrobacter sp. TAF60_1. The sequence continues at coordinate 100,245 of NZ_JBFRDI010000016.1, read as the reverse complement.
GAACTCGCCGCCTGCGAGGCCGGCGGTTGAGGAGATGATGACCACCAGGCCCGAGCGCTGTGCCCGCAGGACCGGCAGTGCCGCGCGGGTGACATTCATGGGTCCGAACATGGTGGTTTGGATCTGCGCCCGGAAGTCCGCCGGGGTGATTTCCTCGAAGAACCCTGCGTAGAAGTTGCCGGCGTTGTTCACCAGGACGTCGATCCGGCCGAACCGGTCCATGGCTGCCTGAATAGCAGCGGCCGCAGCGGCGGGATCGGTGACATCGAGCTTCACTGCCAGCAGATCCTCATGTTCGCCGATGGCCTGGCTGAGCTTTTCGGGCCTGCGGCCGGTAGCGACGACGGCGTGCCCGGCGGCGAGCGCGGCCTTCGCGATGCCGGTCCCCAGGCCACGGCCTGCGCCTGTGATGAACCAGACCTTCTTGCCGGTCATGTTGTCGTTCTCAGGGATGGTGTTCTGTTCAGTCATGTGAGGGTTCTGTCTTTCCTGGGTTGCGGCCTTGCTGCGCGGGGGCGCGCACGGGGCCGGTGGATCCGCCGGCAGGATCGCCGGCGGTGGTGGTTGCGGGCGGCGATGCTGCCCAGCTGGCGAGGAAGGCCAGCGCGTTTTCGGAGGCGGAGCCTGGCTCGGCGGTGAATGCGAACAGCGTTTGTCCTTCGTCGCAACGGAGGTCCAGCGTTTCAAACTGCAGGGACAGGTCCCCCGCCACCGGGTGGTGGAAACGCTTCGTTCCGGTGGTGTGGATGCGCACGTCATGCCCGGCCCACAGCGCCGCGAACAAGCCACTGCCCGTGGTCAGCTCCCCGATCAGCTCGTTCAGGGCCCGGTTGTGGGGGTTCCGGCCGGACTCCAGCCGGAGCATCGCGACCGTGGTGGCCGCGACCGCTGGCAAATCGGGGTAGAGGTCGGCTGCCCGGGGGTCGAGGAAGAGGTAGCGGGCCTGGTTCGGGAGCCGGCCGGGATTGGCCGGACCCAACGACACGGCTGAGTTAAATACCTCGTCATACAGTGCCCGGCCCAGCAGGTTGGCAGCGAGCACGTCACTGCGGCCGTTTTGGACCATGGCGGCCACCCCGGTCATCCCGTCCAGCAGACGTTGCACGCCGGGACGGACCCGCAGCTGGGAAGGCCGGCGGGGTGTACGGCGCGACGGCGTATTTGCCGTCCGCGCCAGATCCATCAGGTGTGCCCGCTCAGCTTCGTCCAGCTGAAGAGCTGAGGCCACGGCCTCAAGCACAGAATCGGAAACGCCGCGGATGCTGCCGCGTTCCAGCCGCGTGTAGTAGTCCGTGCTGACACCGGCGAGCTGCGCCACTTCCTTCCGGCGCAGGCCCGGAACACGCCGCAGTTCCCCGTAGGTGGGGATGCCGGCCTGCTCCGGACTGATCTTCGCGCGGCGCGAGACCAGGAACTCACGGATGTCTTCTTTTCTGTCCACAACCACCACGCTACGCAGGCTCAGTAGCCGGTGGCAGTGTCTATCAGACACCCCCAGGCAGCTCCGAAGCCGAGCACCTGTTGACGCCGAATGTGATAGCAGTTACAGTTTTCCCAGTTATACGAATAACCTTCCCATTTGTAAACGGCCCGAGGAGGTGCCCATGGCTGGAATACGGCCAAAAACAGGTCCGACGATGCATGATGTCGCTGCCGCTGCAGGCGTTTCGCAGGCAACAGTGTCCTTGGTGCTGAACTCGGCCGCTGGGTCCCGGTTCTCGCAGGAGACCCAGCAGAGGGTTCGGGACGCCGTAAACAAGCTGGGTTACCGCACCAACGCCCACGCCAAAGTTCTCCGCGAAGGTGTAGCCGGCATGATCGGGTTCATCGGCGATTCCGTGGCCACCACCCCTTTTGCGGGCGCCATCATCGAAGGCGCCCAGCAGCGCGCCTGGGAGGACGGGCTCCTCCTGCTTTCAATAAACACCGGTGGCGATCCGGAACTAGAGGCCGCATCTTTGGACGCCATGCTCTCGTATAAGGTTGCCGGCGTGGTTTACGCCGCCATGTACCACCGGCGGCTGAAAGTTCCGGACGCCCTGGCTGGCGTCCGGTCGGTAGTGCTGAACTCGCAGGACCGGGCCGGAAAGGTCCCGAGCGTCGCCCCGGACGAAGTCAAAGGCGGGTACGCGGCCACCAGCCGGTTACTCGAGGCGGGCCACACCAAAGTGGGGATGATCAACATCGAAACCCTCGAGAGTGACCTTCCTGCCGCCGTCGGCCGTTACCAGGGCTACTGCGCGGCGCTTGAGGAAGCGGGGCTGGACGTTGATCCGTCGCTGGTTCGCTTCGGCTCGGGCGGCGAGGAAGACGGCTACAAGTACACGATGGAGCTTCTGACCTCCAGCAACCCGCCCACCGCAATTTTCTGCGCCAATGACCGCGGCGCATGGGGTGCCTACCAGGCCGCCTCGGACCTGCGCCTCACAATCCCCGACGACGTCTCGATCGTGGGGTTCGATAACCAGGCGACCCTGGCGCCGTTTCTTCGCCCGGGATTGACCACTTTTGAATTGCCGTTCGTCGCCATGGGCCGGCGCGCGGTTGACCTGATCCTCCAGGATGCGGAACCCGACGGCCGGGTCGAGCTGATGGACTGCCCCCTCATTGAACGGAATTCAGTGACTCACCCTAAGGAGATGCCATGAGCCGCACCATCCCGGCCAAACGCGGGCGTCCTGCTGCCGCGCCGTTGCCGCAGCGCAAAAATTCACTTTCGCTCCGCCTGAAGAGAATTTCCCGTGCCTGGCAGTTATACGTATTACTAACTCCGGCGATGATCTACATCCTGGTCTTCAAGTACTGGCCGATGTACGGCGTCCAGATCGCTTTCAAGAATTACAACCCGGTGGACGGATTCACGGACAGCCCCTGGGTGGGCCTCACGCACTTCATCCGGTTCGTCAACTCGTACCAGTTCGGGCAGGTGGTCGGTAACACCCTGTGGATCGCCGTGCTCGGGCTGTTGATTGCCTTCCCCATCCCCATCATCCTGGCGTTGCTCGTCAACCAGCTCCAGAGTGAAAGGTTCAAGAAGTTCACCCAGACGGTGCTGTATTCGCCCGCGTTCATTTCCACAGTCGTGGTGGTGGGCATCATGTTCGTGGTCCTCTCCCCCAGATCCGGCCTGGTGAACAACGCCATCCAGCTGGGCGGGGGCGAGCCGATCTTCTTCATGGGCTCGGCGGAGTGGTTCCGCCCCATTTACGTGATCTCCGATGTCTGGCAGAACGCCGGGTTCTCGATGATCGTGTACCTGGCGGCGCTGGCAGCCATTGAACCGGCACTGCATGACGCGGCCAAGGTTGACGGCGCTTCGAAGCTTCAGCGCATCCGGCATATCGACCTGCCGGGCATCATGCCGGTGGTGACCATCCTGTTCATCCTTGCCATCGGCAACCTGCTCAACGTCGGTTTTGAAAAAGCCCTGCTGATGCAGACGCCGCTGAACCTCTCGACGTCCGAGATCATTCAGACCTACGTCTACCACGCAGGACTGCAGCAGGCGCAGTTCAGCTACTCGGCCGCCATCGGCCTGTTCAACTCCCTCCTCAACCTTGCGCTGCTGCTCGTCTTCAACACGATTGCGCGCCGGGCCAACCAAGCGACCCTGTGGTGATGCCGAAATGTCTTTGACAACCAACCCCCGCACAACCGACACCCCAGTCCGGACCATCAGCCAGGGCCGCCCCAAGCAGACCCTGCGGGATAAATATGGCGACCGCGCCTTCAACATCGGCGCCAGCGCCGTGCTGCTGCTGTCCATCCTGGCCGTGGTGTACCCGCTGTACTTCATCGTGATCGCCTCCATCAGCGATCCGAACGCCGTCTATGAAGGCAAGGTCTGGCTCTTCCCCTCCGGCATCACCACTGAAGGCTACGAGCGGATCTTCGCCGATAGCCGGATATGGAACGGCCTGGGCAACACCGTCATCTACACCGTCCTGGGTACGGCCATCAGCGTTAGCACCATCCTGTGCGGCGCCTATGCCCCGTCCCGCAAGGACATGCCCGGCCGGAAGATCCTCATGCTCCTGTTCGTGATCACCATGTTTTTCGACGGCGGACTCATCACCAAGTACCTGGTGGTCCGCGATCTGGGCATGCTGGACACCGTGTGGGCCGTGGTCCTGCCCGGCGCGGTGGGCGTATGGAACCTGATCATTGCCAGGTCCTTCTTCGAACACACCATCCCGAACGAACTCCGCGAAGCTGCCCAGATGGACGGGGCAACCGACTTCAAGTTCTTCTTCAAAATGGTGCTGCCGCTGTCCAAGCCACTGATCATGCTCATGATCATGGTCCACGTAGTCGCCCAGTGGAACTCTTTCTTCGACGCACTGATATTCCTCAATGACGACTCCAAGTACCCGCTGCAGCTCGTCCTGCGCAACATTCTCATCCAGTCAGACGTCTCCTCCACCGGAACCACCGGCGGGGACATCGCATCCTATGCGGCAGCGCAACGGATAGCGGAGCTCACCAAGTACGCCATGATCGTCGTCTCGAGCCTGCCACTCATGATTGCCCTGCCATTCATGCAGAAGCACTTCACCAAGGGCGCCATGATCGGCGCCGTCAAGTAGACCCCCTCCCCCGTTACCCACCGCCTGGGGCATCCGCCCCCGGACGGCAGCACACCCATCTCAGAATAGGAATGACCATGGCATTTAGCCGCAAATACGCCGTCCTCGGCGCCGTCCTGGCCGGTACATTGACGTTCACCGCCTGCTCAGGGGGCTCCGGCGCCAAGGAGGTCAAAGACGCTTCCGCGGACTTCGGCTTCCAGGCAACAGGCTTCCCGATCGTCAGCAAGCAACTCGACCTGACGTTCTCCGGCACCAAGGCAGCGCTGGCCCCGGACTACAACACCATGACCGTGGTGAAGGAATGGGAAAAGGCCACCAACGTCCACATCAACTGGGAAAACCTGCCCGAAACGGTCTTCCAGGAAAAGAAGAACCTCATCCTCGCCAGCGGCGATTTGCCCGACGCGTTCTTCAACACAGGTCTGACCGACGCCGAGATCGCCACCTATTCCGCCAGCGGTACGCTCATCCCCCTCGAGGGGCTCATCGAGAAGAACGCACCGAACCTCTCCAAGCTGCTCGCGGACCGGCCCGACATCAAGGCCGCCATCACCTCGTCGGACGGGCACATCTACTCCCTGCCGTCCGTCGAAGAACTGGGTCTGGTCCAGTTCCCCGACGAACTGGCCATCAACACCGGATGGCTGAAAAAGCTCAACATACCCATGCCGAAAACCATCGCTGAGTTCCACGACGCACTGCTGGCCTTCAAAACGCAGGACGCTTCCGGTACCGGCAAGACCATCCCGCTCAGCTTCATGCCCGGCTCCTGGTGCGGGGACATCGTTGACCTGATCGCCGCCCTGGGCGGAGTGCCGGACAACATGGATCACCGCATCGTCCAGGACGGCAAAGTCATCTTCACCCCCACGCAGGACGGCTACAAAAAAGCCATCCAGACCCTGCACGAGTGGTACCAGGAAGGCCTGATTGACCCCGAGTCCTTCTCCCAGGATGACAAGGCGTACCTGGCCAAGGGCAAGGCCGCCACTGAAAACCTCGGCTCCTTCGTCTGGTGGGAAATCCCCGAGATGGTGGGCGCCGACCGCACCAACAACTACTCCCTGGTACCTGTCCTGGAAGGCGTGAACGGCAAGCGGATCGCCAGCCAGTCCAACAACCAGGAAATCGCCCGCGGCGCGTTCGCCATCACGCGGACCAACAAATACCCGGCAGCGACCATGCGCTGGGCTGACAACCTCTATGACCCCATCCAGTCCGCCCAGGCCAACTGGGGACCGATTGGTGAAACCCTGCAGAAGGACACCAGCGGCCTGCTGACCCAGATCCCAGCCGCGGCCGGAACCAGCGAAGGCGAACGCCGCCAGAAGGTTGCTCCGGGCGGCCCGAAGGCCAACACCGCCGAGAACTTCAAGAAAGTCGTCGCTCCCGAACCGCGTGCCGCGGTACGCCAAAAGAACGTCGACGAGTTCTACAAGCCCTTCGCCGGCAACGACGGCTACCCCCCGGTCGCCCTCTCCAACGAAGAACTGCAGCAGATCAGCACCATCCAGACCGACACCACGTCCCTCGTGAAGCAGAACATGGCCAAGTGGATCGTCTCCGGCGGCATCGAGCAGGAATGGGACGGCTACGTCTCCCAGCTCAAGAACGTCGGCGTCGACAAAATGATCGAGGTCTACCAGCAGGCCTACGACCGCTACAAAAAGAACTCCTAGCTCCAGAACCGGGTGGGCCGGCGCAACCGGCCCACCCCATCTTCAGGGAACCCTGCTCAGGGGGCTCCCCACGCTTGCACAGAAACGAGACCTCACCTTCATGACTGCCGCGACCGCCACCACGGCCGACACCTTCCGGCCGGCCCTGCACTACGCCGCCCGGAACACCTGGCTCAATGACCCCAACGGCCTGATTTTTCACGACGGTCTCTACCACCTCTACTACCAGAACAACCCGCTGGATAACGTCTGGGGCAACATGTCCTGGGGACACGCCACCTCCCCGGACCTGACCACCTGGACCGAACACGCCGTCGCCATCTCCTGTGATGAGGAAGAAGACATCTTCTCCGGGAGCATCGTCTTCGACCAGGACAATACCAGCGGATTCGGGACCGGCGCGGCTCCGCCCTTGGTCGCCGTCTACACCAGCGCCTTCAAACCGGGCTCCGCCCATGAGGGCCTTCAGGCCCAGTCCCTCGCCTTCAGCCGCGACGGCGGCTACACGTGGACCAAACACACCGCCAACCCCGTCCTGAGCCGCGGATCCGCGGAGTTCCGCGACCCGAAGGTCATCAGGTACGACGGCGGTGCCGGCAGTTACTGGGTCATGGTCGCCGTGGAAGCGACGGACTTCCAAGTGGTGCTGTACAAATCCCACGACCTCAAGAGCTGGGAGCTGCTGAGTACCTTCGGCCCGGCCAACGCCACCGGCGGCGTGTGGGAATGCCCGGATCTCTTCCCCCTCCCCGTCGACGGCGATCCGCAGAACCTTCAGTGGGTCCTGACCGTAAACCTCAACCCCGGCGGCCCCAACGGCGGCTCGGCCGGGCAGTACTTCGTCGGAGACTTCGACGGCACCACGTTCACCTCGGCCACCACCGTGACTGAAGGACTTCAGGACCCGGACCGGCTGGGTGAGTACCAGTGGCTGGACTGGGGCCGGGACTACTACGCCGCCGTGTCCTTCAGCAACGTCCCGCATGGGCGGCGGCTCATGATCGGGTGGATGAACAACTGGCAATACGGCAACGAGATCCCCACCGCCCCATGGCGCAGCCCCATGTCGTTGGTCCGGGAAGTCACCCTCGCCACAGTGGACGGCAACCGCAGGCTTCTCCAGCACCCTGCGGAGGAAATGACTGCCCTGCCGCCCAAAACCGAGTTTGAGTCCCGCGCGCGTGAACTTCCGGAAGGCCAGCACCTCATCGAGGGCCCACAGGGCCGGGTCCAGCGCATCGACGCATGGTTCACGGCGGGCACTGCCGAGGAATTCGGCCTGATCGTCCGCGGCAACGGAACCAAGGGCACCCGCATCGGCATAAGGCCCGGCGCCGGCCAGCTCATCCTCGACCGCCGGGAGTCCGGCCTGACGGATTTCCATGACTCCTTCGCCTCAGTGGAGTGCGCACCTATCCTGCCTGTCGATGGCATGTACCAGCTGACGGTGTACGTGGACAGCTGCTCCGTTGAGGTCTTCGCCCAGCATGGGCGCCTCACGCTGACTGACCTCATCTTCCCGGACGAGTCCAGCACCGAGCTCTCCCTCTACGCGAACGGCGGCCCGGCCACCCTGAACAGCCTCAGCGTGGCCACGTACGGCTGAGCTGCACCAGATTCCTCCTCCTCCCTGCCCCGTCCGCGGGCCCTGACCCGGGCCCGCGGACGGCTCCACGAAAGGCCCTCCATGCTCAAGACCCGTTCCGGCAGCGATCCCGCGGACGCCCCTGATGTCATCGTTGTCGGCGAAGCGTTGGTCGACGTCGTTGCCTCGGCCGACGGCATGATCGAGCATCCGGGAGGATCGCCGATGAACGTCGCGTACGGGCTGGGACGGCTCGGCGTGAGAGCCGCCCTCCTGACATCCATCGGCGACGACGAACGTGGAGCCTCGATTGAAGCGCACCTGGGCAGCGCCGGCGTCGAACTGCTCCAGGGTTCCAAGAGCTTGGGCCGCACCGGATCGGCCACCGCCGTCCTCGGGGCCGATGGCTCCGCCACGTACGATTTCGATATCAGCTGGGAACTGGGTCCCATAGCTCCCGCATATCTCCCCAAGGTGCTCCACACGGGCTCGATCGCAACGTTCCTGGCGCCCGGCGCCGCCGCGGTCAAGACCCTTCTCCATCAATCCCACGGCGCTTGCATGGTCACCTACGATCCCAACATCCGGCCTGCCCTCCTGGGCAGCCAGGCCGAGGCCCGTTCAATCTTTGAGGACCTGGTGCCGCTGACCGACGTGGTCAAGCTCAGTGACGAGGACGCGCGGTGGCTCTACCCGGGGCGTGGCCTCAAGGACGCCGCGGCCCGAATCCTCGAACTCGGTGCAGGGCTGGCCGTGGTTACCAGCGGTTCCGAGGGATCCCTGCTGGCAACGCGGGAGACTCAGATGCACATCCCGGCCATTACATCGGTGGTGGCTGACACTATCGGCGCCGGCGACGCCTACATGGCGGCGCTGATTTACGGGTTGCTGGCCCGCGGGACGGACGGGCTGGCACCTGCCGTACTGGAGACCCTGGGACATACTGCATCAAGAGCTGCCGCCATCACCGTCCGCCGGCAGGGCGCCAATCCGCCCACCGCAGACGAACTCCAAGGCTTCCAGGAGTTCACCGCGCCGACGGTTTTGCGAGGTAACCTCAGCAGCCCTAGGAGGCTCGCGTGAAGGTCCCCAGCCCGGTTCTGTTGTAGAAGTCCAGGGTGACGCGGGGCGAGGAGCCACTGCCTGGGTCTGCAAACAGTGCGCCGGCCAGGCCATTGGCGTTCTCGCCGATGGATTCGAAGCTGAACGTGTCACCGTCAAAGTGAGTGAGCGGGAAGGTGGTGGGACTGCCAGGCGGCCCCATTCTCATGGCCAGTTTCCCGCCGTCTTCGAGAACCACAAGCTGGCCAAAGTAGGGGTTGTCATAGGTGCCCATGTAAGCGCTGTTTGGTTTGGCGGGAGAGGGTGTGGACGGAGCCTTGGTGTAGTCGACCTCAGGTTTGTCGGACTCGTCAATTCTTTTGAAGACACCGGCGGTGAAGGTCAGCCAGTCGACAGTGGACGATCCGTGCTGAGCTGCGTCCAGGAAGCCGGCGCAGATTGCTTCAGGGATCCCCTGCGGGCGCCCGTTGGTCAGTGCCACAATGGCCAGTTGCTCGCCGGGAAGCATCGAGACGGCGGTGGCTGCGCCGAGATTGAACGCTCCGGAGTGTCCCAACTGGACACGGGCCTGGTCGTCGTAGGAAACGTTCCAGCCCAGCCCGTAGAAACGGGAGCGGGCAGCCGGAGCCAGCGCAGGCCCGGACACTGCGTGCGGAACGCGGGTTGTTTGGAGGGCTACGGGATCAATCACTGGTTGGCCCTCGTAGCTGCCGTTTCCAAGCTGCAGCCGGAGCCACTGCGCCAGGTCCCGCACCGACGAACTTGCGCCACCGGCCGGAGCCTCGGAATCGGCGTCGCGGCGGTATTTTGCCGTCCACTCCTTGTTCCCCAGCGGCACATGAAGGGTGGCCTTGTCTGCAGCCTTCTCATAGTCCGAGTGGCGGTAACTGCTGGCGGACATTCCCAGCCTCCGGAACAAGACGTCGTCAGCCAAGTCCTCCCAGGACATCTTCATCGCATCGGCTGCTGCCTGGCCGGCTTCCGTGAAGCCAAAGTTGCTGTAGTTGTAGCTGGACCGGAACGTATCAAGCGGCTCTTGGTTGAGGTGGCGGAGGATGTACGCTCGGTCGAATCCGAGGTCCTCCAGCAGGTCACCCGAACCTGTTTTCAGCCCGCTCTGGTGTGACATCAGATCGGCGAAGGTGGCATTCCGCGTGACGTAGTCATCCTTGAGCGCGAAGTCCTTGTTGTGTTCTATGACGGCGTCGGTCCACCTGAAGACCTTCTGTCCCACCACGCCTGCCACCACTGTGGACGCCAGCGGCTTGGACACGGAAGCCACCTGGAACACCGTGTCAGGTCCGATCTCCTCCGGCTTTCCGACCTCCCGAACCCCAAAGCCCTTGGAGTACACCACCTCGTCCTGATACACCACGGCCACGGCCATCCCCGGCAGCCCGGTGCGCTCCATGGCATCCCGGATCAGCCCCTCGAGCTGGCCCAGCGCACTGGTAACTTTCGGCCGGTCCAGCAGTGGTTCGACCTGGCCCGGCGGGGCCGGCAGTGGTTCGACCTGTCCCGGCGGGGCCGGCAGCAGTGCCGCCGTCGATGACGCAGGCTGTGCGGACACGCCGGTGCATGAGGTGAGGAGCGGAATGGCGGCAACACCGGCCGCCCCAATCCCGGCCGCCTTCAGCAGCGCGCGTCGGTTCGGGGAAACAGAACTGGTGCTGTGGTCCATGTATGTCCCCTTGAGCCATATGGCAGGTAGTCCGGTCCGTAGCGGCCGTCGCAGTTCTTCCATACTGGACCGCGCACTACAACGAGGCAATGGCTCCCCGATTGCGTCACAAACCCGGGCACCTAAAGAGGGTGTTGCGCACGTCACCATACTGCTCGCATCAAGACGCAGGCAGGAAACACATGACGCAGGAACTCTCCATCCAGGGAAACACCCTCCCTCTCCAAGGCAGGGCTTCAAACCCGCGCCGTGGGCCTGCCCGGGGTGGGAATAGGCCAGCGAAGGCCTATTCCCTGCCAGCGAGATGACGCCGAGGGAACATTCCCCATGGACTATTCCGCGGTTCATCCTCAATGCCTGCCTCATTGAGGTCGTTGCCTCAGGTCAGTATCGGGGGTAATCCGACGGACAGCTCAGGTTCCGGCAGCCTCTCCAGCGATGTGTTCGGCGGCAAGAAAGGCCAGGCCCAGCGCGGGCAGAAGGCCGTTGCCTGCTAGGTAACCGGCGGCCCCGTGGCCGGAGATTCCCATGGCGGCTCCGCCAGAGGCATAGAGCCCGCTGATGGGTTCCCCGGATTCCTGGAGGACTCTTGCGTCTCCGTCTACGCGCAGGCCGCCTTGGGTGTGGAAGAGCGCCGCGCGCACGGCGATCGCTCCCAGCCTGCCGGCCAGCGGGGCTTCCCAAAAGGTGCGCCCGTGGACATCTGTGGCCTGGCCGTCGGCACAGCGTCGGGTGGCCGCCAGTGTGTCTCCAAGGCCCGTGGGTTCGATGCCCGTAACGGCTGCCAGTTCTGCCGCACTGTCAGCCCAGCGAACCCCGTTGGACGCTTCCGTGTCACGGAAATCCTGGAAGCTTTGGCAGGCCCTCTGAATCCTTTCGTCCAGGATGATCCAGGCCTGGCCGTCGGCATGGAGCAATGATTCGCGGGCGTACTCGGAGTATCCAATGGTTTCGTTACCGAAGCGTTCGCCGTTCTTGTTCACCAGGAAGGCGCCATGCATCACCGTTGCCCATCCCGCCAGAGTGGCGGAGGGCATCGCCAAGGCGGCGTGGCCCTGGTAGGCATCCAAAAAGGCAGTGGCTGCACCGAGCTTTTCCCCTATGCGCAGGGCGTCCCCCTTGGATTCTTCACTGCCGTAGTACACCGCCTCTGCAATCTCGGGCAGGTACCGTCGCACCAGTTCCTGGTTGCCGCCGAAACCATTCGTGGCCAGCAGGACGGCGCGCGTGGGGATTTCCTCCGTGCCGTCCGGGGTCTGCACGACGACGCCGGTCACCGATCCGTCGGTCACGACGACGTCGGCCAGGCGCGCCGGCACGTACAGGTCGATCAGCTCGGAGGCCCAGACCTGGTTCAGGATAAAATCCAGCAAGGCGGTGCCAATGCGCCCGGGGACGGTGTGGCAGCGGAAGCGGGAATGCCCGGGGTAGGGGAAATCAGTTACCAGGGATATGGGCATCTTCAGGTCATCGGCCATCCACTCCACCAACCGGTGGCTGACGCTGGCGAGGGAGACAGCCAGGTCCCGATCGGCCTCTCCACGGGTCTTGGACATGATGTCGGCAACGAAGATTTCCGGGGAGTCTTCGATTCCAGCCGCTGCCTGCCAGCGGCTGCCGGCGCCGGGAATCATGGCGGTGGACATTGCTGTGTTGTTTCCACGGCGAAAGTGTTCGTTGGCTTCTATGACCAGGACGGAGAGCCCCAATTGCGCGGCGCGCAGTGCGGCGATCAGCCCGCCACCGGCACCCGCAACTACCAGGTCCGGTCCGTCAAATCGTTCATCACTCATATTGTTTTCCTTGCAGGTAGACGCCGCTGACGGGCGTACGAGGGTAACGGTCAGGGCATCCGGCAGCTGTGGCCTAGATGGCGCGAAGGGTGGCCAGAGTGGCTTTGGCATCGGGGCTGTGCTGCAGCTGGTCGACGGCGGCCTGGATAGAGTCGGTGTCGGGGCGTCCGATCAGGGCAACAAGTTTCGCCGCGATCTCCGGGGCACCCAACGGGAAGTAGTCCACATCGCCGAGCGGATTGGGCTGTGCCCGGGAGAGGGACGTCCCGTCGCGGAGGTCGATCCGGACCTCGGCCCATCGCTCCGCCGGAAGCCGGCGGTCAAATTCCGCCGAGATTTCCATGGTGACCCGCTCACAGAAATCGTTGGCTGCCTCGAAGCCTGGAGTCCCGGGCTCCAGCACATCCGGCTCCAACCGGTCGTTCAGGAGGGCTGCGCTGACCACGAACGGAAAGGAGAACATTGCGGAAAGGCGATTAGTGGGATTCCGGGCAAGGAGCGGCTTGGCTAGCGAGTGGGTTCGGACCAGCACAGCGGCCACGTCGTCGGGCACGAAGTCCCGCTCCTGCTTCAGGCCTTGGACCAGGTCCACGGCAGCATGCGTGTAGGAGCACGATGCATGGCGCTTGCCGTACCCTTTGGCGATGAGCCACGTCCGGCCCAGGTCCCAGGCCAAGGCCTGGGCATCGAGGAACCCGACGACCTCCCCGAGGGTTTGGGCGGCGGTGCCGCTGTTTCGCGCCAGGCCGGCCATGGCGAGCCTGGCTGCATTCAGACCCCCAAGGTTGGCGCCGGCTGCCCACAAATTGCGGACGAAGCTGCCTTCCAGGACCACGCTCCACGGGGTGACATGCATGAGGCCTGTGGAGGCATCGATGGCAGCCGCGATCTGTTCCTGGGTGGCCCTGAGGATCAGTGCTGCGGCGCATGCTGCGCCGGTGGCACCCCAATGGCCGTGGGTGTGCCAGACACTGTTGCGGTCGAGGGCGCGACCGAATCTGGCGGCTATCTCATACCCGGCGGCAACGGCGGCCAGGAACTGTTCTCCGCTGACGGGATGTTCGGCCAGCTGGGTTGCCGCGATCGCCGCGAATAGCACATGGACGGCCGGATGTCCTTGGGCATGCTTATTGCCTTCATCCAGTTCCAGACAGCAAGCGGCCACGGCGTTAAGGTAGGCCGCGGTCTCCGGACGGGTACCTGCGGCGGCGCCAATGAGGGGAGCGCCTCCTTGTTCGGCCCCCCAGGTGCTGGCCAGCTTCGCCATTTCCGGTGTCCGCGCCCCGGCGGCGGTCACGCCGAGCAGGTCCACCAGCATCAGATTCAGGCGTTCCTTGACCGGGAGCGGCAGGTCCGAGTAGCTGAGGCCGGCGGCGAAGGCGGCCAGCTCGTCGATGGCGGCAATGTGTTCGGTCAGGCTGCTCATGTTCCGCCCGGCCTCACAGCCTCACCTGCCGGCGAGGGGCGGCTTCGATCGCTGTGCTGAGGCCCAGGAGTTTGAGCGCCGTCGCCGTCGGGTCGACCAGCCTCGGCCGGCCGGCGGGCTTCAGGACCTCGACGGCGGAGCATCCGTTGATTACGAATTCCGCGTCAATGGTCTGCAGCTGGGTGGACACTGCCGAGGCCCAGAGCGCGTCTTGGGAGATGTCGTCCACCGAGAGCCCCAGAACTGACGTCATGCCCTGCAGTTGGCCCAGCCCGTAGGAGGCGAATTTGCGGTCCAGCTCCCGGGCGATCGGCTCGTTGCGTGCCACGGCCCCCACTGTGGCCCCCAGGCTAAGCAAAAAGTGGGCCGTCAGCTTCAGCAGCCCGAATACCGGCGTGGCGATCCCGGAATTCGGCAGATCGACGACGGGATCCAGGACACAGTCCGGCAGGAACGCATCCACCTCCCCGTAGCCGCCGGCATCGGCCGCGCGGAACCGCTGCACCAGGGCTGCCTCGGACGCCGCTATATCCGCGGCGGTATCGAAGGCGCGCGGTACCTCCGAGCCTGTGCCCAGGTTGAGCAGCGTGACGCTGACATCCGGTGGGGCCAGCCGGTCATAGCGTTGCTGGCGCCGGGCCAGTTCCTCGTCGCTGACGCACAGGGGGGTAATTGCCAGCAGACGCATCATTCTTCTTTCGCTCCCGTTTCTTCGGTGCCGTGCAGGATCCCCAGCGCCCGGGGGTCATTGGGGTGCTCCGCGAGTGGATGAACCTGGATATCCATCCACGGATAAAGCGGCAGGGACGTCAGCGCCTCGTGAAGTTCGGTGGCATCCCGGACGTCGTACAGGCTCCAGTTGGCCCAGCGGCCGGGAATGCGCCAGAGCCTTCGCAGCTTGCCCGCCCGGGCCAGTAACTGGCCCTGGGCGAGCTCGCGGTCGAATATCTCGCTGCGGCGCGCCTCAGGAGCCTCGGGTGGCCAGTTGATGTCGATATGGACCAGGTATTCCACGGATATCCTTTCAGCTACATCCCCAGGTAGGCTTTGCGGACCTCAGGGCTGTCCGCCAGTTCCTGCCCGCTTCCTTCCATGACAATGGAACCGCTTTCCATGACGTACGCCCGGTCGGAGATGGCCAGGGCCTGGGACGCGTTCTGTTCAACGATCAGCACCGTCACTCCGGTGTCACGGATCTTCGTGATCGCTGCGAGGACCTGCGCCACCAGGTTGGGCGCCAGCCCAATCGAAGGTTCGTCCAGGGTCAGGCACTTCGGCCTGGCCATGAGGGCGCGCCCGATGGCCAGCATCTGCTGTTGGCCGCCGGACATGGTGTCGGCGCGCTGGGTCCTGCGGTCCTTGAGGATGGGAAAGAGCTCGAATACCTGATTGAGAGATTCGCTGACGGAGGTCTTGGGCTGGGTGTAGGCGCCCATGACCAGATTTTCGATCACCTGCAGTCCGCCAAAAAGTGCGCGGTCCTGAGCCACGTGAACCAGCCCGTCTCTGACGATCTGGTCCGGCCGCTCCCTCCCGATTTCCTTGCCCTCGAAGAGGATCCGGCCGCTGCTGGTGCTGATCAATCCGGCGATGGCCCGCAACGCGGTCGTTTTTCCGGCGCCGTTCGCTCCGATGACCGAGACGATTTCCCCGGCCTCAATGTGCATAGTCAGGTTGTGCAGGATTTCGAGTTTCCGGTAACCGGCGCACACATCGTGCAGTTCGAGAATCATGAGTAGTCCTCTCCCAGATACGCGTCGATCACCCTGGGGTCCTGAATAACATCCTCGGGAAGGCCAAGGGCCAACTGCTGACCTTCGTGCATGACGAGCAGCCGTTCGGAGAGCGTCATGACGGCGGCCATGATGTGTTCGACAAACATAACGGTGACGCCCTCGCGGTGGATATCGCGCAGCAGCTCGATAATGGGCGCCCGTTCAGTGGGGACCAGGCCAGCCAGGACCTCGTCCAGGAGGATGAGCTGGGGTTCCAGGGCCAGGGCCCGGGCCAACTCCAGCCGCTTCAGCCCTGCCGTGGGCAACGTACCGGACATGGACGTCATATACCGCTCCAGGCCGACCCGCTCAATCACGGCGGCGGCATGCCTGCGCGCTTTGCCCACTGAACGGTATTTGTTATGCGAGGCCACTGCGACGTTCTCCAGCACCGTCATGCTTTCAAAGGGACGCATCAGCTGAAAAGTGCGCACCAGCCCGCGGGAGGCGATCCTGTTCGCGGACCAGCCGGTAATGTCCACGCCGTTGAAAGTGACCTTGCCCGCCGTAGGGCGGATCTGTCCGGCCAGAACCGAGAACAGGGTGGTTTTCCCTGCACCGTTCGGGCCGATGATGCCGAAGAATTCCTTCTCGGGGATCTCGACATCCACGTCCCGGAGGGCCCGGAGTCCGCCGAAGGACTTTCCCAGTCCTTCCACGCGTAGCAGGCTCATTTGCGCAACCTCTCACGGATGGTTCCGTAGATACCCTTGGGCAGGAAAATTACGATGACAATCAGAAGCACGGCGTAGACCGCGACATCCAGCCCGCTCGTCCCCTGCAGGAATCCGAGGAACGGCGGCGGGTTGCGCAGCACGCCGGCCACCAGTTCGGACAGCGGCCCGACGACGGCCGCCCCCACCAGCGGACCCCAGATGGTTCCCATCCCGCCAATCACGGCGGGGATAAGGGCGTCGGTGGACACATGCATGCCGAACGCCTGGTCCGGGCCGATGAACAGGTAGTACTGGGTGTAGAAAGCACCGGCCACGGCGGTGATGGCACAGCTCAGGGCCACCGTGATCAGGCGGTACTTCATGACCTTAATCCCAAGCGATTCAGCCGCCGTCGCATCGTCCCTGATGGCTTGGGTAAACTGCCCTGCGCGGGAGTGCACGTAGGCGATCGTAACGGCCACGGCCAAGGCGAGCAGCACCAGTGGTATCCAGTAATAGTTAGGGCTGTCCTGGTCGAACTGCACCATCGCCCACGACTCCTGGGGCAGGAGCGGGATATTGATTCCCTCGCTCTTGTGCAGGAATTCCAGGTTCTCGGTCAGCAGGAGGAACATCTGCGCGAAGGCAAAGGTTGCCAGGGCGAAATACGAACCTGCCAACTTATACCTGAGGCACAGATAAGCGATGAGCACTCCGACGCCGGCAGAGATCAGCGCGCCGACGATCATCGCGATCCAGGGTGAAATGCCATATTCCGTCAGCAGGTAGGCGTCGGTGTAGGCTCCTACGCCGAAGAAGGCCGCGTGTCCGAAGCTGAACATGCCCCCGTAGCCGCTCATCAGGTTCCAGCCGACCGCCATCAGCGCGAAGACCAGGGTGCGTATGACGATGGGCTGCGCCGAGGCGGGGAGGATGAAGGGCAGGAAGAAGAACACCATGAAGCCGATCGCCAGGTACAGGTACTGCCGGCGGGCGCCGCTCTCGAGCGCTCGCTTCCGCAGCGGCGCCGTCCCCGGCCTTTGTTCCGTCGTCGTCATCGTTGTGCTCCGAACAGTCCCTGTGGGCGAAGGAAAAGAATGAGGACGAACATGGCGAAGACCAGCAGCAGCGAACCGCTGCCAGGCAGGTAAAGGGTGCCCACGGTCTGCAGCAGGCCGACGAAGAGCCCGCCCACAAGCGCTCCGGGAATGCTGCCGAGCCCGCCCAGCACGACGATGACAAAGGCAAGTGTGGTGAACTGGTCCCCTGCCGAGGGGATCAGGCTGGTGAAGGGGGTCATGAGTCCGCCGGCGACGGCGACCGCCGCCGCGCCCAGCCCGAATGTCATCGAATAGATCCGGCGCACATTTACCCCCACCAGGGCGGCACCCGTGCCGTTGGATGCCACAGCCCGGATGGCCAGGCCCAGCGGCGTCCTCTTCAGGACGAGCGCGAGGGCCGCCGCCACAACGATCGCACCGCCGAAGGCGATGAGCCTGGAGGCGTCCGCGATGGCGCCGAGGAGCGGGAGGGAACCGCTCACTGGAGCCTCCACGCTGAGGGGCCGGCCGCCGAAAATCATCAGCAGGACGTTAATGATCAGCAGGGACAATCCGAGGGTGACCATCAACGGCCTCTCGTGGCCCGCGTCCTCCGTTAGCCGGTTCATCAGCGCTGACTGAACGAGCCAGCCAAACACGAACATGATCGGTACCGTCAGCACCACGGCCAGGTAGGCATTAATGCCGAGGGAGGAGACCATGAAATAGACAAGGAACATGGACATGGTGAGCATCGCCCCCTGGGCGAAATTCACGATCCCCAGCACACCGAAGATCAGCGTCAGGCCCAAAGACACAAGGGCATAGACGCCGCCGAGCAGCAATCCGGTGACGACAGACTGCGTAACGAGCGTAGGGTCCACACCTCCGATGAGGTAGATCGCGGCCAACGCCGCCACCACGATGGCCCCAACGCCGAGGGCGACTCTCCAGCCCTCGGATTGGAGCAGACGGCGGCGTCCTCCAGCGTGCGCTGCGGAAGCCGCGTCCGGTTTGGTTAACATGGCTCCCACTTTGGCTACTTGGCCACGACGGGGAATACGACGTCCTTGGTGGCGAAGCTCTTGGGGAATACCTGTTCGACCTTGCCGCCCTGAACCTGCATGACAATCACCGTGGCATTCTTGTTCTGGCCGCGTTCATCGAATTCGATCGGGCCACTGAACGCCAGCAGCGGATCGGTGACGCTGATGCCGGCAATGGCCTCCCGCAGCTTGGCCGGGTCGGCGGAGCCACTCTTTTCAAGACCCGCGGCAATCACCTCAACAGCCTGGTAGGACAGCATGGCCGCGGTTTCCATGGACTTGCCGGTCTTCGCTTGGAAACGTTTGCGGATGTCTTCTGCCCGGGCGCTCGTGGCACTGTAGTGGTAGTTGGCGCTCAGGATGTTGGCGGCGGCGGCACCGGCATCAGCCGGGAAGGAATTGTCATCGAAAGCGCCGCTGGCAATGCCGAACACCGCCTTAACATCCGGTTTCAGCGCGCTGATGGCCTTGGCGATCAGCAGGTTATCAGGGTAGTAGCCGGTCACAACGATGACATCCGGGTGGACAGACGCGGCATCCGTGACCTGGGTGGTGGCGTCGGAGAAGCTGGAACCGGAGTAGGTGACTTCCTTGGCGACAGTGATGCCCTGCGCTTCAGCTTCCTTCTTGAACGCCGAAAAGACGCTGCCGCCGAAGGCGCCTTCAATGTGGATGTAGGACACGGTCTTGATCGGGGTGTTGGTGTCCTTGCCCATCGCCAAGAGGTCCCGGGCGCCGGAGGTGCCCATGCCGCTGGCATCGGGCTGAATCCTAAAGGTGTTCTTGTACCCCTGCGCGAGAATCTTGTCATCGACCGCCACGTCGATAACGAAGGGTACCTTCGAGCGCTCCGCCACCGAGGCTACGTTCTGAGTGACGTCCGACTGGTACGTGCCCACGAGCGCTACTGCGCCGTCGCTGATGAGCCGCTGCGCTTCACTTTGGCCGGTCTGCGCGTTTCCCTTGCTGTCGCCGTCAGTCAGTTTCAGTTTGGCGCCGTTCTGGGACTTGATCCCACCCGCGGCGTTAATATCCTCGACAGCGAGTTTAGCGCCGTCATTCATGAGTCCGCCGACGCCTGCGAGGCTACCGCTGAGCGGATGGACCGAACCGATGCTGATGGTCTTGCCGCCCTGATCCGATGAGCCGCCACTGGTGCCGGCTCCGGTGGAGCACGCCGTCATTCCCAGCAGGGCTACCGCCACTGCCGCGGTCAAAATTTTTTTAGCCATGATGTTCTTGGCGACCTTTCGCTATCAAGACCTCGGGGCTGTTCCGCTCAGAGGAATAGAAAGTTTCTCTTGACGTTCCGTTCAGCGAACCGGGTTGTCTCCCTCCGGCCCTCGTTCGCTTATTGTTCCACGGTAAGAGCCCGCATTACTAGGGTCAGAAGGGTATTTCTTTGCGCATTCATCATTCCGCTCAGCGGAGCACTATGCGTAGAATGTTTAGCGGAGAAAGGACCAAAATGCCGCAACAGAATGTAATTGAAGTGCGCCCCACCGATGGGGGCACCGAATCAGCGGACCGCGTGGCGGATGTCCTATTGCTGTTCAGCAGGGCTGACGGTGCCCTGGGGGTTTCGGAAATCGCCCGCTCCTTGGGACTGAGCAAGGCCGTTGTGCACCGGATTCTGCGGTCTCTGAGCTCACGCGGTTTACTGCAGACCCTCTCGCAGTCGTCCAGTTATGCACTGGGGCCGGCAGCCATCGGAATGGGGAACAACGCGTGGAGCCAGTCTGACTTCCGAACCGTCGCCGCGCCGGTCCTACGCGGACTGCGGGACAAGACCGGCGAAACGGCCACCCTTTCGGTGCTCTCCAGCCACTCCAGGATTTACCTGGACCAGTACGAAAGCCCCCAGGAAATCAAGATGATAGTGGAGATCGGAGTGCGGCATCCGCTACACTCCGGCGCCTCCAGCCGGGCCATCCTGGCGTACCTGCCGGAAGCGTATGTGGATGAGGCGGCAGCCCAACTAAGAGCGCTGCACGCCGGGTTCGATGAGCCCGAGTATCGGCACAAACTCGACAAAGTCCGCGACGATGGCTATGCGGTGTCCCAGAACGAGCGCAACACCGGTGCGGCCTCCATTGCCGCCGCGTTCTTCGACAAAGCTGGCAATGTGCTCGGCTCCATCAGTTCCTGCGGCCCCATTTTCCGCTACGACTCCACCGACCTGGACGAACATGCCGAGAAGGTCACCGCTGCAGCCCGACGGATTACCGGTCTGCTCAGCCGTTAGCATTTCTCTCTTAGCCGACTCCTCCGCCAACCAGGCCGCCCCTAATCTGCCCGGCCGTTACCTTGTTTATCCGCCCCGAGGAAGACCCTAAATGATGCCCTCCCGCTACAGCGTGCTGCCCCGCTCCTTCATGTACATACCGGGAGATAAACCCGAGCTTTTCCCGAAGGCGGCGGCTGGTACCGCCGATGCTCTTATCCTCGATTTGGAGGACGCTGTCCCGCATGCGCGCAAGGCGGAAGCCCGCTCCGGTGTCAGACGCTGGCTCACAACGCGGGCCCCAGTACTCTCGCCGGAGGGAGCCTCCGGTCAGCAATGGTGGGTACGCATCAGCGCCGAGAGCATTGCAGCGGATCTGGACGCAGTCCTCACGCCAGCCCTAGCCGGCATTTTTCTCGCAAAATGCACCGTTGCCAGCCTTGCAGAAACGGCCGAGTGCCTCAGCCGGCTGGAAGGCGGGAACGCAACCGCTCCACAATCCGTGGGCGTTATCGGACTCGTGGAAAGCGCGGCGGCCCTGCTGGAACTCGAGGCCCTGGCAGTGAGTGAACGGCTCCTGACTTTCGCCATCGGAGAGGTGGATCTGATGGCGGACCTGCGAATGACCCGTGGCCCTCACTCGGAGGCCGCCCTGGACTCGATCCGCGCACGTTTTGTCATCGCCTGCGCTGCCACGGGGCTCCTGCCGCCGGTCGCTCCGACGTCGACTGCCATCCGTGACCTTGCGGCATTCGAGCAAAGCAGCCGCAAGATGCTGGAGCTGGGCTTCAGGTCCCGAACGGCGGTTCATCCAAGCCAGATCGCGACGATCCATGACGTCTTCACCCCCGGCGCCGACGAGGTCGCGTCCGCCCGGGACATCATTGCGCGCTTCCGGCAATCACAGGGCGGGGTCGCGGTGGACTCTGCCGGACGGATGATCGACGCCGCCGTGATCCGGGGTGCCGAGGAAACACTTCGCCGCAGCACCGACCATCGGTAGCGCCCGCCAGCTTCTCGCCGGCAGTCCAGGCAAAAGGGCGGGGACGGCGTCCAGCCGTTCCCACCCCTTTGACCGGGCGGGTTCCCTTAGTTTCCGGAGCGCTTAACGAACTGCCCCCGCGGTTTACCGAGGATATTGCCGTCGCGGAAGACGGCGCCACCGCGCAGATATGTGTCGGTCACGCGTGCCGTCAGCTCATATCCTTCAAAGGGCGTGTATTCCTGGCTGGACAGTGAATCGTCCGCGTGGACTGCGTAGCTGACGGTGTCATCTACAAGGCAGAAGTCGGCATCGAATCCGACAGCGAGGTCACCCTTGGACTCAAGTCCGAAGCGCTCCGCGGGGTTCTTGGCGACGAGCTGAGCAATTTTGTTGTAGGACAATCCCCGCTTGCGGCCTTCGGAAATCATCCCGGGCAGCAGATATTCCGCGCCACCGAAGCCTGATTTCGCCAAGAAGACATCATCTCGGGGATCGCCGAACTTCGTCTCGTCACGGCAGCAGGCATGGTCCGAGCTCACCCAGGAGAAGTGGCCGGCCAACATGTGGTCCCACATGGCTTCCACGTCTTCGCGCGGCCGCAGAGGCGGGTTGACTTTGCCCCCGATCCCGGTGGTTTCGCAGTCGGCCAGCAGGTGGCCCACGGTGACTTCACGGCGGAAATTAATGTGGGGAAAGGTTTCCTGCATCATCATGGCCGCTTCGATGGCCTTGCGCGACGTCAGGTGCAGCAGGTTGATGTTCGGCAGCTCGGTTTCATAGGCGAGATACGACGCGATGGTGATGGCCAAGCCCTCGGAATGCGGCGGACGTGAGGCGCTGTAGGCCTCCAGTCCCTTGAGCTTTCCTTCCTCTTCCACCAGTTTGGTGTAGGCGCGCATTATCTCGGCGGTTTCGCAGTGCAGCGAGAGTGAAATCTGGTCCTTCACCGCCGCATATTTAGGGTCGCGGCGCGCTTTCTCGATCCCTCGCATAATGAACTCGAAATGCGCGTAGTCGTAGGACTCGTCTTCGGGGATCATCAGGAACTTGCTCTGGTCCGCAGACCGTCCATGAAGTCCGTGAATTCCGTAGAACATAAAGATCTTGAACGAGGGCACCCCCATGTCCAGCAGGTCTGGAATTTCGTCGATGTGTTCTTTGAGGATGGGAGCAACGTGGAAGCTGTAGTCGATGAAGGCCCGGCCGGCAGCCGTCTCGAGGATCTGCGGGAAGATTTCTTTGTAGGGGCCGGACTTGTTCATGTAATAGGCGCCGGTCCGGATGTAGGTAAGGCCACTGGTAACGCCGCCTTGGGCACTTGCACGGCTCTCGCTATCCGTGTCTACGCCAAGTTCGTTATAGATACCCCAGTGCTGGTGGGCGTCCACAACGCCGGGGAACAGGTGCTTTCCCTGTCCGTCGAGCACCTCGGCCGCGGAGGCAGCATCGATGGCGGGCTCGATGGCGGCGAACTTGCCGTCTTTGATCGCGATATCGAGGGATTCCACGGATTCCTGGTCGGGGCGGACTACTTTGACATTCTTGATCACGAGATCATAGGTGGACATGTCGTGCCTTTCTTTGACTTCGGCCAGGCCCAGGGGAACCCGTGCCTGATGTGATGACCCGGGTTCTAGCTAATGGGTGAAATGGGGAGTCCAGCGGGGTCGACTGCTGCGAGGTCGGTGAAGACCTCACCGATATCCGTGCACTCTTCCAGGTGTCGGCAGGACCGCTCGAGGCGGCTCATGGCGTCGGGATCCATGGTGCGTCTGGCGTTGTCCCGGAATTTGCGGGTTAGTTCGTCGAAGCTCAGCGGACGCTTCGGCCCGCCCCGGTTGGTCAGGACCTCCTCGACGATCGTCCGGCCATCCGTCAGGTGGGCGGTCAGTACTGCTGGGAACTGCATGGGAAAGATTGCCGTGCACTTCTCGTTCGCTATGACGTCCACCTTTGCCATCAGCGAGCGGCGGTAGGGGTCCCTGGCCAGGTCATCCGTGTAGTCGTCCAGGCCTACTTCCAGTCCCCCGCCGCCGAGTAACCCGGCCACCACTGCATAGGGCCCGGAAAATTGGGCCATATAGCCCGTCTCCGGGCGGCGCTTGACCTCGATCGGTTCCCCGATGGTGCGCAGGTTCGGAGCCGGCACGCCCAGGACCAATGATTCGATGTCGTCAGGCCGGATCCCCGCACGCCGCAGCGCTGCCGCTGCGTCCACCCCGGCATGGGTGAAATGGTTGGCAGGGTAGGGCTTGAAGAAAATGTCCTGGATGGACCAGTGCTCGCCGAGGCCCTCGGTGATGGCCTCGGCGTCGAATTGGCCGTGCAGCCACGCCTGGTAGAAGCCGAATCGGCCTTCGAGCACGGTTGGCGGTCCGGTGAGTCCGTAGCGCACGAGGTTGACGGCACTGACCGCAGAATGGGCGGCCCAGCCGCAGTGGATCCGCTTGACGGTTCCACCGGTCCGGTTGGACTCGATGATGCCCGAGGCCATGGAAGCCGCGACTCCCAGGGCATTCAGGATCATGGCCTCGCCGCCGTAGAGGGCTGCTACCGCGGCTGCCGACCCCATGGCCCCGCAGATGGAGGTGGCGTGCTGGCCGTGTTCAAAGAAGACGGAGTTCTGCGTGGCGCTGTCGTATCCTGCCATGCCGAGCCGGACGCACACCTCGAGCCCGATGGCGGTGGCCCGGATTACTTCCGGGCCGGTGGCACCCTTAGCCTGGGCCGCTGCCAGGACGGCGGGAACGACGCTCGCGCTTGGGTGCAGTACCGAGGGCAGATGGGTATCGTCGTAGTCCAGCGAATGGGCCAGCACGCCGTTGACAAATGCCGCCACTGCGGCAGGCAGGGCTTTCTCCAATCCCACAGCGTTGGCTTGTGGAGTGCCGCCCTGGTCCCGCGCCCACTGCCTCGCTCCCCTGCTCGTCTCAAGCGGCGCGGCAGCCGCGCAGATGCCCAGGATGTCCAGCACCCGGGACCTGATACTTTCGACAACTTCGGCGGGCAGGTCCTCGTAGCGCACCGCGGCGGCGAACCGGGCAAGCTGCTGTCCGAGCGTGGCCTCGTCCGGTGTGCTCATGCCGGTACTACCGCCAGGGGCCGCACGGGAGAACCCGTGGCACCGAAGATGTTTAGCGGGACCAGGACGAATGTGAACTCATGGATTGCTTTTGCGGCCAGTTCTTCCAGATCCAGCGCCTCAACGATGTAGATGCCGTTCTCGACGAGGAAGACGCGGTGCGCCGGGAGTTGGGCATGCCCGCCGCCAGGGGCGAGCCGCTCGAACGCGATGGTGTCGGCACCGGCGGCGTGAATGCCCTGGGATGCCAGCCAGGTGGCACCATCCTCGCTAATACCCGGGACGCCCGAGGCTCCGCCTACGTACGCCGTGCCTTCGGCAAATTTCTTGCCCCAGCCGGATCGGATCAGCGCCACGTCTCCGGATTCCAGCGCGGTGCCCTGTTTCTGGAGCGTGCCCTGGAGGTCGGCGACGGTAATTTCGTAGCCGCCCTCGAGATCCGGCAGGCCCAGATACCCGGGTACATCCAGCAGGATTCCGCGGCGGATCATCGGAGCTATCGTGTGTACGCCGTGTTCCACGTATTTGCCGCCCAGGCAGGAGGCTCCCGCATCGGCGCCGCCAAAGAGCTTGCCGTCCTGGCTTACGTGTGCCAGCGCATCGATATGCGTGCCAACGTGTGTTCCCGTGGTGATCATGTCATTGGCGGCGCTGCCGCCGTCGGCGCGGATTACGTCGCCGTGCCGCCGGGGCAGCGTGTGCCAGAACTGCGGGTGATTGGGCGACTGCGGCATCCCTACCCGAAGCTGGCGGCCCAGATCCACTAGCTGTAGCCCTCCTGCCACGACGTCGATCAATTTATCGCTCATTTGGCTGCTCCGCTTTCCCGCAACGACGCGATGTCATCCCTGCTGTAGCCGATTTCGTGGAGAATGCTCTCACTGTCTTCGCCCAAGTCACGCCCTGTGAACTGGATGCTTCCGGGGCTCTTGCTCATGCGCCACATCACATTGTGCTGAAGCACGGTGCCGAAGTCCCGGTCTGGGACGTCGATCAGCATCTTGGTTGCGCGGATATGCGGGTCCTCCACAATGTCCTTGGCGTCATACACAGCTGCAACAGCCGCCCCGGCTTCGGAAAAAACCTCCAGCACTTCCTCCCGGTCCCGGTCCCGGATCCAGGATCCGACGTAGCCGTCCAGTTCTTCGACGTGCTGGACCCTGGTGCTGCCGGACTTGAACCACGGCTCGTCGATGACCTCTGGGTGGCCCACGATCCGCATCACCCGCTCTGCGATGCTCTGCGCGCTCGTGGAGACGGCAACCCACCGGTCGTCCCTCGTCAGATAGGTGTTGCGTGGCGCATTGTTGGTGGAACGGTTGCCGTTGCGCTGCCCTATTATGCCCAGTTGCTGATAGACCGACGGCCCTGGTCCCACCGCAGTCATGATGGGTTCCAGAATGCTCAGATCCACCACTTGACCTTCGCCGGTCTGATCCCGGTACCGCAGTGCCATAAGTGCGGCTGAGGACGCTGCGATCCCGCAGATGCTGTCTGCCAGCCCGAAAGCCGGCAGCGTGGGCGGCCCTCCGGCTTCACCCGTCAGATGCGCGAAACCGCTCATTGCCTCGGCCAGGGTGCCGAATCCGGGACGCGAGGAATAGGGCCCCTCCTGACCAAAACCGGTCAGCCGGACCAAGACGAGGCGCGGGTTGAGCTGGTGCAGGACCTCGGGCCCCACGCCCCACCGTTCCAGCGTTCCTGGGCGGAAATTCTCCACCACCACGTCGGCGGTGGCGGCCAGCTTCCTGAAAACTTCCGCGCCGTCGGGTTTGCTCAGGCTAAGCGCTAGCGTGCGCTTGTTGCGGGACACTTCCTTCCACCAGATGGGCACTCCGTCCTTGCTTTCACCGTGACCGCGCATGCTGTCACCCATCGTTGGATGCTCAATCTTGATGACGTCGGCGCCATAGTCGCCGAGAATCTGACAGCACAAGGGGCCAGCCAGAATGGTCGAAACATCCAGTACCCGGATCCCGGTCAGAGGTTGTGGGTGCTCACTCAAAGTATCTCGTTCCGCTTGGAGAAACAACGACTATTTCAAGCGTAGCGACACAAGAGGGTCCTGAGAAGCCCATCCGCGCGGTTTCTTTCGCAGATCCCAAAGGTGGGAGGCAGCGAAATTCCCTGACGGGATCCAAAAGCGGCATTTATATAAGGAGGGCCGTTTCGCTGGACGGAACGTACTCAGGAGATGATGCGGAGGCTCGGGTCTCCGGGAGAAACATCCTCCAGCCCGCCGTTGCCCGGCCCAAACAGTCACGAAGGACCTACCGTACGGGGGCAACGGTAAAGCCAACGGCAGGGAAACCATCCGACGGACTTAGTGCAAAACGGGCTGAATGCCTCATACACGGGCCGCTCCGACCAGCGCAAACGATGAGGGATACACCGTTCGGCAACGGGGGGTCCCCAGCCGTCGAGGCTGAGGTCTTCCCAAAACTGGACGACCTTTGACCGGTTGAAAGGACTTTACCCACCACGAGGCAGCGGGTGGTTTGTGCTGACGATGCTCCATGTCCAGGGAAAGTCCGGCGTCGGCCGGCCGGCATGGACGGCGCCAGGAACCGCAACCGGAGAGCGGAGGGCGATGCCGGGAAGGTAGCGCTGTTCGTGCAGTATCAGCGGGACGGCCTCAGTCCTGCGCGGCAGCCGGACGGCCAGGTCATCGCCGAGCCGGAAGGTCGCGTTGTCCCAGCCATTCGCAACGCGCACAAGCGGAAGATCCGCAAGGTCGGGGCGCTGGTCCCGGAGGAGGCACTGGACGACGGCGTCATTCACTTCCACCTTGGCTGGTGACATGTCCGCCATTCCGAGCCCCGCTTTCCTATTATTGTCGGGCGGCGTCAGGAGACCCCGGCGAGGACGCCGTCGATCCGTTTCAGCAGGCCCGGCCAGCCGTTGCCCATGCCCTCGATGGCCTGCTTGCCCATGGGCGTGTCGAGACGGAAACCGGCGTGCTCGTGGTGAAGGACGGTGCCGCCTTCGTCTGGCTCCAGCCACCACGTGATGGTGGTATCCAGCATGCCCTCGGAGAACAGGAAGCTGATCGACTTGCCGGGGTCCACGGTGAGGACTTCGCACTGCTGCTGTCCCCAGGAGCCCATGTCCATGGTGAAGCGGTGGCCGACGACGGGGGCGATGTCGCCCGGCGCCCACCAACGGGCCAGCAGTTCGGGCGTGGTCAGCGCGTCCCAGACGGCTGCACTGGGGTGCGGGAAGCGGCGCTCGAGCCGGATGGCGTTCTCGGTCATGACGGTTTCTCCTCGTCCAGAAGTTCTCCCAGCGCGTCGAGGCGCCGGTTCCAGTAATGCTCGATGTGCTTGACCCAGTCGCTGACCTCGGCGAGGCCTGCGGGCTGGAGGTGGTACAGCCGGTTGCGGCCGTGCCGTTCCTCCCGAACAAGGCCGGCCTCGCGAAGCACGCCCAGGTGTTCAGACGCTGCCGAGCGGCTGAGCTCAAGCAGCCCGGTTAGCTGGCCCGCTGTCCTCGGCCCATGGCAGAGCTCATTAAGGATGACGCGCCGTGCCGGGTTGGAGACAGCGCCGAAGACATCAGGAAGCACACAATCAGTATATGTCGGAAAATCCCGACGCATATCCCCCCTGCCGCCCCGGCGTAGGATCCTGCCTATGGAATTCGTGGTGCTGTACAACGTGCGTGACGGCGTCGACCGCTCGCGCCTTCTTGAGGTCTATCCCCGCCACAAGGCCTACTTTGAAGCCTTCCATGCCGCTGGCGGCGGGCTCATCGCGCTTGGCCCGTTCCAAACACCGGATATGGCCGGCGGGTCGATGGGGATCTTTGCCTCACTCGAGGACGCCGAGCGCTTCATTGCCGAAGATCCCTTCGTCACCGAGGGGCTCGCCGATCCAAGAATCCTGGAGTGGAATGCCGTGCGGTTCGGGTAGGAACTCCCCGGAACGACGTCAGGCTGCGGGCCCGTTCGGCGTTGGTCCGTTCTAAGCACAACGCTCACCTGCCCAGGCGTGCCATCTCCTCCCCCATGGCCTGCGCAAACACATCGCCGGGGACATTCGAGGCGTCGAAGTGGATGCCGCAGCACAGGTTGCCGGCGTAGGACACCGCCGCGACGCCGAGCCGCACGTTGCCGGCAAGGACCGCAACCGGCCAGAGCGCGATGACCGGAGCCCCCGCGAGGAGAAAAGTTCCTTTCGCACCCGGCACGTTGGTGACGAAGCCGCCCACCAGATGCTGCCGCCGGGCGATGTGGTCCATGACGCGCGCGCCGACCGGGCCGCGCATGAACTCCAGCGTGCCCTGGTCCCTCGCCAGCAGCTTCTCCTCACGGGTCTGCGCTGCGATGAGTCGCAAGCGCTCATCGGGGTCGGGCTCGCCGAGCGGCAACCGCACCAGCATGACTCCCACCTGGTTCCCTGCAGTGCCGCGGCGCCGCAGAGCCACCGGCTCCGAGACCGGCAACCAGGCCGGAACCGGCTCACCGGCCGCCATCAAGGCTGCCCGGAAGCCGGCCGCCGACGCAGCGAGCAGTGCATCGTTGACGGTGGCACCCCGCGGACGCACCGCCGTCTCGAGGGCTTCAATTTCTGTCCGCAGGAAAGCGATCCCATGGTGGGCGCTCCGGTCCCCGAGCAGCACTGTGCGGCCCACTTCACGGCCCCACAACGTTTTGCGGATGCGGCTGAGCCCCGTCGCAAGTCGACGAAGTGTGCTGCGCGGACCGTTCCGTGGATGGTACAGGGGAGCCTCCGCTGGCCCAAGTGAATGCGGCTCGGTCGACGGGTTCTGCCACGGTTCGCCGGGATCAAAGAGCCGCTGCACAATCAGCGCCGCCGTCATCCCGTCGGCCACCGCGTGATGTATACGCAGCACGACGCCGAGTCCTCCCGGTGTGGCGCCAGGTACCACCAGGATCTCCCACAACGGCCGATCCCCTGCGAGCGGCTGGCCCATAAGTTCGGCGCATCTGTGCTCAAGTCCGGTAAGACCATCCACCGGCTCGACGAGCCGAATGTGGTGCTCCATGTCCGGCGTGGTTTCGATCCAGGAGTGGCCGCGGCCAGCCTGGGCGGTTCGTTTGCGGAGCGCCGGCAACTCCGCAGTCCGTTCACGGAGGACCGCCCTCAACGCTGCCACGTCCGGTGTGCCGTCCGGATCCACAAAGCCGCCGGGCGCGAGCAGTGCAGCGACGAGGAAAACGTTGACCTGGCCGGCGTGGTCAAGCACCAGGTTCGCCTCATCCGCAGGGGCAAGTCTTTGCGTCGCTGCGCGCATGTCTCGACAGTAGCCGTGAAACAGCCGGAGCGTCAGTGGTCAGCCATCAACCCGTCCCGCTACAGCTACCACTGCATGCGACGCCGTGGTACTTTCAGCGTGATCAGGATGTCCCATACGGCCCCTATCCAGCCCGGCTCCTGGCGCAACCCTGGAAAGCGAAGGCAACGATGCCAACTCTGTTGATTTTCCACGAGGTAGATGACGTTGAGCACTGGCTCAAGTCAACAAAGAGAGAAGAA
This sequence comes from Pseudarthrobacter sp. TAF60_1, assembly GCF_052113505.1. Lineage (NCBI taxonomy): Bacteria > Bacillati > Actinomycetota > Actinomycetes > Micrococcales > Micrococcaceae > Pseudarthrobacter > Pseudarthrobacter sp. TAF60_1. The sequence goes on along the minus strand of NZ_JBFRDI010000016.1, from coordinate 70,124 downwards.
ATATTCGGGCCCTTGGGCCTCACGGTTCGAACGTTCATTGACCCCGCAAAGAGCCAGCGGGTAGGCCTGATCGCCGAGGTTCCCGATATGGAAACATTCCAACGAATTATGGAGTCTGAAGCGGCAGCCGAAGCCATGAAATCCGACGGCGTCCGTCCGGACACAATCCTGACACTCGTCGAGCCTTAGGCGGGGAGCCCCGATCCTGAATCTGTACGCGGCTCTGAACAACCGAAGCTTGCCTCCCGTTTCAGGTATTGGCTGGGATAGGGTCTGGCGGTATGGCACTGCGGCTTGTTCAGGTGAATGTCAAGGCTAGGGATGACTTAGCGCTTGGGCGGTTTTGGGCGGATGCGCTCGGCTGGGGTATTTCCAGCGAAGGACCCGGTGTGACCAACGTTGAACCCGTGGGCTTCGTCTGGCCGGACCCGGCCGCCGTCTGCGTCGATGTGGTCACTGTCCCGGACCCCGAAACAGTGAGGTACCGCGCGCATCTGGATCTGGCCACCACCTCTGCCGCACATCAGGCGGAGCTGGTGGCGCACCTGTTGAAGCTCGGTGCGACGCCCGCCGACGTGGGCCAGGGCGACGTGCCGTGGACCGTCCTCTCCGACCCGGAGGGCAACGTGTTCTGCGTTTTGGAGCCTCGATCGATCTACCGCGACACCGATCCGATCGCCGCAGTGGTTGTCAACTGCGCGGATCCGCGGGCTATGGCCCGGTTCTGGAGCGAGACGATGGACTGGACCCTGCATGAGGTGACCGACGATCATGCGCGGCTGCGATCGGCCAAGGGCGTGGGGCCGTATCTGGAGTTCCTTCGGACGCCCGCCTTGCAGGCATGGTGGAACCGTGTCCATCTCGACCTGATGCCGTATCCCGGAGACGATCAAGCCGCAGAGGTCGAACGGCTGAAGACGCTGGGCGCTACTGACGCCGACGTCGGCCAAGGCGACGCGCCATGGGTATGCCTCGCCGATCCAGAGGGCAACGAGTTCTGCGTCCTCGCCCCGCGCTGATCCAGCGACCTCGCCCGTGGTGGAGACCTAACGTCACACAACGTGACGCCCTCCGCATCCGGATCAGCAACGCCCTACCCTTGACAGGTGACTTTGACTACGATCCGCACCGCCGCCGCGAGCTCCCTCGCCGCCGCCGGTCTCCTGCTTACCCTCGCCGCCTGTTCTACGCCGGCCGCCACCCAGCAAACCCCCTCGGCAACGCCATCCCCCGCAACCGCTGCAGCCAGCGCCGCCGAGCCCTGCCCCGGTGTGAAGGTCATCATTGAGTCGGGCTCCCTCAAGCAGTCCGCCGCTGATAAGTCCGTTTGCGTGCCCGTGGATGCGCCGACTGCCGCGTCCAAGGTGCTCGACGAGGCCAAGGTGAAGACCGAGGGCACCACGCAGTACCCCACCGAACTCGTGTGCCGTGTCAACGGTGTGCCCGCGGCGGACTTCGACATCACCCACAAGGGCGGCACGTACCGGGAAGACTGCAGCAAGATGCCCGCCGCTTTTGCCTACTGGTCACTCTGGACCAAGCCCGCCTCCGGTGATTGGGCCTACGCCCAGGAAGGCCTCGCCACCCTGCAGGTAAGCCCGGGACAGAGCCTGGAACTACTCTTCCAGGTCGACGGCGAACCGGCCGCCCCCGCGGCATGACCTTCCGACCCGCGCCGTTACGCGCCGCGGCGGCTCTCGCCGTCGTCTTCGTCGCGGCGCGGGTCATCTACCGCGTCCTTTTCAACGGGGCGGGCCTTGGCGAACCGGTTTTGCTCGATCTCCCGGCGATGCGGCTGCCTGCCCCGTATGCCCATGTGGTGTTCCTTGGCCCGGTCACGGCGCCTGGGCTCTGGGCCGCGGTCCTCTCCGCCCTGCCGATTGCCGGGATGTTCCTTGCTTTCGGCCTGCTGAACGCCTGGATGGACGTGGCCCGCGGCTTTGTGTACCTGGCCCGCCGCGGCCCTATGCAGGGCGTGGCCCGGACGCTGGTGGTGGCGTGGGCGGCGCTTCCGGCGCTTGCCGACGCCGTGACCTCCGTGCGCCTTGCGTTCCGTTTGCGGAGCGAAAAGTTTGGACCCCGCGCCCTGGTGCCCGTGCTCGAGCGCACCCTTGAGCACGCCAGCCGGGTTGCCGCGGCCCTTGAACTGCGCGGTTTCGGGAGCCGGGCCGCACAGCAACCCGGCGGCAGCTTCGAAGCACCGGTCCTCGTTCGGGACGCACAACTCCGCATCGGAGAGGCTCAGGTGCGCATCTCGGAATTTGAGCCCGCAAGCGGGACTATCACGGTCATTACCGGGCCGACTGGATCCGGGAAGTCCACCATCCTGCGAGGCATCGCCGGCCTCCTCTCCCACGTCGACGGCGGCGAAGTTTCCGGCACGCTGCGCGTCAGCGGAGCGGACCGAGCCGCCACACCGCCGCGCGATACCGCCCGCCTCATCGGCGTCGTCCTGCAGAATCCCCGCGCCGCCTTCGCCACCACCAGGGTCCGGGACGAAATCGGCCTCGCCCTGGAGCTACGCGGCATGCAATCCGCTGCTGCCAAGGCACGAGTGCTGGAAGTCGCCGAGAGGATCGGAGTATCGGCGCTACTGGACCGGAATATCAGCACTCTTTCGGCCGGTGAGGCAACGCTCGTAGCCATCGCCGCCGCCGTCGTGGATCAGCCGGCCCTGCTCCTGGTCGACGAGCCCCTGGCCGACCTCGATACCGCAGCCCGCGGACACGTCATCGCCGTGCTCAGCACCCTCGCCCGAGGTGCCGGCGTCTGCGTCATCGTGGCGGAGCACCGGGCGGAAGCCCTCGTGCCCGTGGCCGACTCGTGGTGGACCATCGACGACGGCGCCCTGATGCCGGGTGCCGCGCCCTCACCGCCTTCGCCTCCTGCCGCTGTCCGTCCGACGGCGACACAACCGGCGGACAGCGTGTCCGTCCTGACTGCCACGAACCTCGCGGTGCACCGCAAGGGCAAGCCGCTGGTGCGCGACGCATCCCTGACGCTGCACCGCGGTGAAGTGGCGGCTCTGGTGGGACCGAACGGGGCCGGGAAGTCGTCCCTCCTGGTGGCGCTCGCGCTCGGTGAAGGAACGCGTGGTGAAGGAACGGTCGACGGCGACGTGGTCGACGGCGGCCGCATCGCCTTGGTGCCGGACGCCTCGGACGACCTCTTCACGAGGGACACCGTTGCAGGAGAGCTCCGCGCGGCCGAGCGGCGTCAGGCGCGCGCTGCGCGTAAGTCAGGCCGGGGCCGCACAGGCAGTGATGAGGCTCCTCCACGCTCTGCGGAGTCACACCTGGCCCGTTTGCGGGGGGACGTCATCATGCCCATCGGGCACGAGCATCCCCGGGACCTCTCGGCAGGCGAGCGCAGGATCCTCGCCATCGCGCTGCAGACCATGGACAATCCCCAAGTCCTGCTGATCGACGAGCCCACCCGCGGGCTCGATCCTGCGGCACGCACAGCAGTCTCGGCGGCGCTGCGTGCCGCGGCGGACGCCGGTGCGGCGGTCCTCATCGCCACCCACGACCACGACTTTGCCCACAACCTCGGTGCCCGGATCCTCCCGATGCGTGACGGCGTCGCGCCCGCTTCTCCGGTAACCGAAGCACCCGAACCGCCCCTCGCGGCTCCGCGGCCAGCGGGTGCCGGAGCGAGGCCCCGGGTCGTCGAACAAACAGACACCCAGGGCGCCGAAACACAGCACCGGCTCCACATGCCACGGGGCGCCGAGCTCGCCATCCTCGCGGCCGCAAACCTGCTGGCCCTCGCAGCGTTCTGCTGGCCGCTGCTCGCCGCGGCCCTCCCGACGGATGCCGCCGCGGCCCTCCCCTACGCGGCGCTGGCCATTGCGCCGCTCGCCGTCGTGGCCATCGTGGTGTCCATGGACGGCTCGGTGCGCTCCGCGCACACGGTGGCGTTGCTCGGTGTCCTCGCCGCGGTAGGTTCTGCGGTGCGGGTGGCGAGCACCGGCGTCGGGGGCGTTGAAGCTGTTTTTATCCTGCTGATCCTGGCCGGCCGGGCGTTCGGTGCCCGTTTCGGCATGCTGCTAGGCGCCGCCACGATCGCCCTCTCAAGTGCTCTGTGGGGCGGTACCGGGCCGTGGACGCCGTTCCAGATTTTCGCCTGTGCGTGGGTGGGCGCCGGGGCCGGCCTGCTCCCCCGGCGGGTGCGCGGCCGGGCGGAACTGTGGATGCTGTGCGGCTACGGCGCCGTGGCGTCCTACCTGTTCGGCCTGCTGACCAACCTATGGTTCTGGCCCTTCGCGGTGGGCGCGGGCACCGGCATCTCCTACGTGCCCGGTGCGCCGCTGGGCACCAACCTCTCCAGCTTCCTGCTGTACTCGCTGGTGACGTCGACGGCGGGCTGGGACACCCTGCGTGCCGTCACCACGATCATCGGAATCGTTGTGGTGGGGCGTGCCATACTCGTCGCGCTCCGGCGGGCGAAGCCGGTCTCCAGTGCGGGCGGAAGCCCGGGCGGGCAGGCCGCACGGGCCCAACCCGCCCAAGACAGCGACCGGCTTCAACTCAGGGTCTGAGGACACCGAGGGGAAACCCGGCCAGAAATTTGCACCCGGAATTGATGAAGATGCGCATTTCGACAAACCACCGCCGCCCGCGGGTAGCCTTGAGCCATGGCCTCATCCACACCCACCCTCGCGACGCAGTGGGAACCTCTGCCCCTGCGAGTCGTGGAAGATCTGCTCGGGCCGTCATCGGCGCGTTGGTGGTTGTCCGGAGGGGTGGCGCTCGACCACTGGCTCGGCACTAACACTCGCGAGCATCACAATATCGATGTCAGCACAACGATCGCCGACCTGCCTCAAGTGGTGCAGGCCTTGCCGGCGCCGTTTAGCGCGTGGGCTCCGTCAGGCGACGGCGTTGTCCCTTGGGCAGAGGCTGATATGGATGCCGATCTGCAGCCGATCCGTATCCATGATGACGCAAAGGGCGCATGGGTACTGCAGATCGACGTCGAGGACGGCACGGATAGCGCCTGGGTTTATCGACGAGATCCCCGACTGCAACTGCCGTGGGATCGTGCAGTGATCGACGTCGACGGTATTCCGACCGGGGCGCCCGAGGTGCAGCTGGTTTGGAAGGCGCTGCGTCCCCGTCCAGAGGACGACGCTGACAAGGATGCGGTTCTGCCGAAGCTCTCAAACGAAGCCCGCGCCTGGTGGGAACACGCGATTCTGACGATCCACCCGCACTCGTCATGGTCGATCCATGTGCGTAGCCCATTCGCTCCGGGTAAGGCCAGTTGGAACAGGACGAAACGCTAGCCTCCGCGAGGCCTGTCCGATTTTGAGCCGCTCCGCAGACGCTGATGACTACAACTTGTATTCATCCGCCGCAACCGCTTCAAGCACCAGCGAGCGGAACCATCGCTGCGCCTGCGAGAGGCTGGCCTCGCGCCGCGTGTACAACTCCACCGGTGTGCTCTGCGCGGGCCAGGGCAGTTCGGCGATGCGAAGGCGGGGGAACCAGCCGCAGAACACCCCCGCGACATGGCGAGGCAGCAGGACGACCAAATCCGTCGCCTCCAGCACGGCGGGCACGGTGCCGTATTCCTCCATGGTCAGCACCACCTGGGACATCAAGTCGTGTTCGGTCAGCGCCTGCACAGGATAGACGTGCCCGCCACGGGCGGACACACGCACAAAGCGCCTCCCCTCGAACATGCCAGGCCCGGTCGGGGGCAGCGGATGCGACCCGGACGACAGAGCCACGTATTCGACCGAACGCACGTGCGTCCTCCACAGCCGCGGTGTTGCGATCCTCGACACGGTAAGTGCCAGATCGATGGTGCCGCGGATCAGCGCGCTCTCGACCTCGTCCGAATCGAGCCGTTCTACCTGTATTCGCGGATCGGCGCCCACCCGCCCGAGGGCGGTCATGATCGGTGGGAGGAACGTCTGCTCGCCGATCGAGGTGAGTCCGAGGACGAGTTCGCCGCTGAATCCGGTCGGTTCGAACACGTCCGATCCCATGACGGTCGCGTCTATTTGTGCCAAGGCGTTGTGTAGGGGCCCGAACAGCTGCGTCGCCTTCGCGGTCGGCACCATGTCGTTCCCTTCGCGACGGAACAGCTCGTCGCCGAACCGCTCCCTGAGCCGCTTCAGGGAATGGCTGACCGTGGGCTGTGTCACGTGTAGGCGCCTGGCGGCGCCAGTGACGCTGCGCAGCTCATAGAGCGTAACGAATGTCCGGAGCTGGTTGAGGTCGGTGAACGTCATGCCATAGATCCTATCTATGGGTTCTTCTTTGCATATCTATTGGACCACAGTGACAAACACCCCTAAAGTCAGTTTGGGGCAGCACTGATCCAACGAGTGCAGCTACTCGCACCGCTTACACTTAGTGACAAGGACGACACTCGCGTGATTATCGACATCCACGGCCACTACACAACAGCTCCAACACAGCTCGGAGCCTGGCGTGATCTGCAGATCGCATTCACTGAAGGACGTGCGGACGCTCCTGACCCTGCCACCCTGCGCATCAGCGATGACGACATCCGTGAGACCATCGAGGCCAACCAGCTCAAGCTCATGAACGAGCGCGGCAGCGACGTCACCGTATTCAGCCCTCGCGCCTCGTTCATGGCGCACCACATCGGAGACCTCGCTGTGAGCGAGACCTGGGCCCGGATCTGCAACGACCTGTGCGCCCGCGTCAGCGAGCTCTACCCCGACCGCTTCCTCGTGGGGGCGATGCTCCCTCAGTCCCCCGGTGCGGATCCCGCGACGAGCGTTGCCGAGCTTTCTCGCGCCGTCGAGGAACTCGGCGCCGTCACCGTGAACCTCAACCCGGACCCGTCCGGCGGCAACTGGACGTCCCCGCCGCTGACCGACCGCTCGTGGTACCCGATATACGAGAAACTCGTCGAATACGAGATCCCGGCGATGGTGCATGTCAGCACGTCGTGCAACCCGGCCTTCCACACGACCGGAGCGCACTACCTCAACGCCGACACCACAGCGTTTATGCAACTTCTCCAGGGCGACTTGTTCCGCGACTTCCCCGAGTTGAAGCTCGTAATCCCTCACGGCGGCGGCGCCGTTCCCTACCACTGGGGACGCTTCCGTGGGCTCGCAATGGCGCTGGGCAAGCCCGAAATCGAGGAGCACCTGCTGAACAACGTGTTCTTTGACACCTGCGTGTACCACCAGCCGGGCATCGACCTTCTCACCAAGGTCGTCCCGACCGAGAACATCCTTTTCGCGAGCGAGATGATCGGCGCCGTGCGCGACGTCGACCCGCGCAGCGGACACTACTTCGACGACACCAAGCGCTACGTCGACGCCACCCCGAACCTGAACGACGCGCAGCGCGCGCAGGTGTTCGAAGCCAACGCCCGCCGCGTCTACCCACGGCTTGACCGCGCCCTTACTGCGCGCGAGCTCTGAGAGGACCATCAAATGCGACTGAACAGCCTCGGCATCGTCCGCACCAACATCGAACGTCCGGATCCCGCGGACGTCAAACGGCTTTCGCAGTTCGGCGTCGCCACCATCCACGAGGCGATGGGGCGAGTCGGGCTCCTGCGCCCCTACATCAGGCCGGCCTACACTGGCGCTAAGCTCTGTGGCCCGGCCGTGACGGTACTGCTGCAGCCCGGTGACAACTGGATGTTCCACGTCGCCGCCGAGCAGGTACAGGAAGGCGATGTGATCGTCGCCGGCTGCACCACCGAAAGCGAGGACGGCTTCTTCGGTGAACTGCTCGCCACCTCGCTCACCGCGCGCGGCTGCAAGGGCCTCGTCATCGACGGCGGCGTGCGCGACGTCGCCGACCTCGAGAAGCTGGGCTTCCCGGTCTTCTCTCGCGCGATCAACTCGAAGGGCACGGTCAAGGCCACCCTCGGATCGGTGAACATCCCCGTAGTCGTCGCGAACGCCGTGGTGAACCCTGGCGACGTGGTCGTGGCCGACGTCGACGGCGTCGTGGTTGTCCCGCGCGAGCTTGTCGGAGCGGTGGCAGACGCCAGCCAGAAGCGCGAGGATAACGAGGAAGCCAAACGCGTGAAGTTCCGCGAGGGCGTGCTAGGGCTCGACATCTACAACATGCGAGAGCCGCTCGCCGCCGCCGGCCTCGAGTACGTGGAGAAGTGACCATGGCGCACGGAGACACCACAGGAGGCTTCGAGAAGTCCGCTGGCTGGCTCGACTGGTACGACGGCCCCACCAAGCCCACGTTCCGCCTGCCGGCCGGCGCGGTGGACGCGCACTGCCACGTGTTCGGGCCCGGGGAGCAGTTCCCGTACGCCCCCGAGCGGAAGTACACCCCTTGCGATGCCTCGGCGGAGCAACTCTTCGCGCTGCGCGACCAACTCGGCTTCGAGCGCAACGTGATCGTGCAGGCCACCTGCCACGGTGCCGACAACCGCGCCCTCGTCGACGCGCTGCAGCGCAGCGGCGGCCGCGCCCGCGGCGTCGCCACGGTCCGCCGCGACGTGACCGATGGGGAGCTCGCCGAGTTGCACGCTGCCGGCGTGCGGGGCGTGCGCTTCAACTTCGTCAAGCGCCTCGTCGACCGGGTGCCCACCGACTCGCTCGAGGAGATCGTCGCGAAGATCGCGCCGCTCGGCTGGCACGTGGTCATCTACTTCGAAGCCGAGGACCTGCCGGAGCTCTACGACTTCTTCTCCGCGATCCCGGCCGACGTCGTCGTCGACCATATGGGCCGACCCGACGTGAGCAAGGACCCGGACGGCCCTGAGTTCGCACTGTTCCTGCGCTTCATGCGCGAGAACACCAATGTGTGGACCAAGGTCTCCTGCCCAGAGCGCCTGTCCGTCACCGGACCGCGCGCTCTCGACGGCGAACAGCACGCCTACACCGACGTGGTGCCGTTCGCCCGACGCGTGGTCGAGGAGTTCCCCGACCGCGTGCTGTGGGGAACCGACTGGCCCCACCCCAACCTCAAGGACCACATGCCCGACGACGGGCTGCTGGTCGACTACATCCCGCAGATCGCGACGACGTCCGAGCTCCAGCAGAAGCTGCTCGTGGACAACCCGCGCCGCCTCTACTGGCCCGAAGGAGCATGACATGACACTCGACAAACCGTACAAGGACGTACCCGGCACCATCATCTTCGACGCGGAGATGGCCCGCAAGGGATACCACCTCAACCAGTTCTCGATGTCGCTGATGAAGCCCCAGAACCGCGAACGCTACCTCGCCGACCGCGAGGCCTATCTCGACGAGTGGCCGCTGAGCCCCGCCCAGCGCCAGGCCGTGCTGGACATGGACCTGAACGCGATGATGGCCGAGGGCGGCAACATCTACTTCCTCAGCAAGATCGGCGCCACGCACGGCCTGAGCTTCCAGCAGATGGCCGGCTCCATGACCGGCATGAGCGAGGCAGCCTACCGCGACATGATGATCGGCGGCGGACGCCGCCCCGAGGGCGTGCGGCTGAAGGATCTCGACGGGTGGACCCCTCCCGCGCCGACCGAGAAGTCCGAGGTCATGCGCCCCGACGCGCCGGCAAAGTACACTTCTGCGTTGTTCACCTCGCACGTGCCTGCGATCGGCGCGGCGATGGATCACGGCAAGACCGAAGAGCCGTACTGGAAGAAGGTCTTTGACGGCTACGAGTGGACCCGCAAGTGGGCCAAAGAGAATACGCCCGACGTCGTCATCCTCGTCTACAACGACCACGCGACGGCCTTCGACTCCTCGATCATCCCGACCTTTGTACTCGGCACCGGCGCGGAGTACCCGGTCGCGGACGAGGGCTATGGCCCCCGCCCTGTGCCCGACGTCAAAGGCTATCCCGAGCTGGCCGCACACATCGCCCAGTCCGTGATCCAGGATGACTTCGACCTCACGCTCGTCAACGAGATGGTCGTGGACCACGGCCTCACGGTGCCGCTGTCGCTCGTGTACGGCGATGTCGAGGAATGGCCCGTCAAGGTCATCCCCCTCGCCGTAAACGTTGTGCAGTACCCGGTGCCGTCCGGACGTCGCTGCTACGAACTCGGGCGTGCGCTCCGCCGCGCCCTCGACAAGTGGGACGGTGAGCCGCTCAACGTACAGATCTGGGGCACCGGCGGCATGAGCCATCAGCTGCAGGGTCCGCGCGCCGGCCTCATCAATGAGGAGTGGGACAACGCGTTCCTCGACCACCTCATCGCCGACCCCGTGGGCCTGACAGAGTGGGATCACATGGAGTACGTCGATGAGGCGGGCTCCGAGGGCATCGAGCTCGTCGACTGGCTCATCGCGCGCGGCGCGATGGATGATCAGTTCCGAGGCGAGAGCCCCGAGGTGAACCACCGCTTTTACCACGTGCCGGCGTCGAACACTGCTGTCGGGCACCTCGTCATCTCGAACCCGAGCGCCTGATCCGTCACCTACCTGAGGAGAAACGAATGACCGACCAGATCCGCGTCGCGGTCGTCGGCGCTAACGGCGCCTTCGGCATGAAGCATCTTGACGCCCTGACGAACATTGAGGACGCCGAGGTGACAGTGGTCTCCGCCACCTCGCAGGAAAAGGCGGACGGTGTCGCCTCGAAGTACGGCGTCGCCAACGCCGTCGTCGGGCTGGACGCCGTGCTCGAGCGCGACGACGTTGATGCCGTCATCCTCGCCACGCCCACGGGTCTGCACGCCTCGCAGACACAGGCGGTCCTCAAGGCCGGCAAGCACGTGCAGGTCGAGATCCCGCTCGCCGACTCGCTCGCCGACGCCGAGGCGACGCTCGCCGCGGCCGAGGCGTCCGACCGCGTCGCCATGGTGGGCCACACGAGGCGGTTCAACCCCTCCCACCAGCTCGTGCACAACCGGATCGCCGAGGGCTCGTTCAACGTGCAGCAAATGGACGTGCAGACGTACTTTTTCCGCCGCACCAACACGAACGCGAAGGGCGAGGCCCGGTCCTGGACCGACCACCTGCTGTGGCATCATGCCGCGCATACTGTTGACTTGTTCGCCTACCAGGCCGGCAAGATCGTACAGGCGAACGCGATCCAGGGCCCGATCAACCCCGAACTCGGCATCGCGATGGACATGTCAATCCAGCTCAAGAGCGAGTCGGGCGCGATCTGTACCCTGTCCCTCTCGTTCAACAACAACGGGCCGTTCGGCACGTTCTTCCGCTACATCGGCGACACCGAGACGTACGTCGCGCGCTACGACGACCTCTTCAACGGCCGCGACGAGCAGATCGACGTCTCGAAGGTGGCCGTGAGCATGAACGGCATCGAGCTGCAGGACCGCGAGTTCGTCAGCGCGATCCGCGAGGGGCGGGAGCCGAACTCGTCGCTCCGCCAGGTCATCGACTGCTACCGCGTGCTCGGAGCGCTGGAGGAGCAGCTCGCGTGAACCTCCCCCAGATCGGCCTCGGCTGCATGTCCCTGAGCCACGCCTATGGCGTGCCCCCAAGCGCCGAGGACGGTCTGGCGTTCCTGCGCGCGGCGCTCGACGACGGCGTGCAGCTGCTCGACACGGCGACCCTGTACGGCGGCGGCCGCAATGAGGAGCTGGTCGGCCGGGCGATCGCGGGGCGCCGCGACGAGGTGTTCCTGGCGAGCAAGTGCGGGATGGCGTCCGTCGACGGCGTGAAAGTCATCGACGGACGCCCCGAGACCCTCCGGGCGCAAGTCGATGCCTCGCTCGGGCGCCTCGGCGTCGACCACATCGACCTGTACTACCTTCACCGCTGGGACAAGAAGGTGCCGATCGGCGATAGCGTCGGCGCGCTGGCCGAGATGGTCGCCGCGGGCAAGATCGGCGCAATCGGCCTGTCCGAGGTGTCGGTCGCGCGACTGCGCGAGGCGCAGGCAGTCACCCCGATCGCGGCCGTGCAGAATGAGTACTCGCTGTGGAGTCGCAATGCCGAGCTTGGCATGCTCGACGCCACCCGCGAGGACGGCGTGACACTGGTTGCGTTTTCGCCGGTCGCAAGGGGTTTCCTCGCCGACGCGATCGAGGACCCAGGTAAGTTGGCCCCAAACGACATCCGCCGCAGCATGCCGCGCTTCCAGCCCGAGCACTGGGGTACGAATGCGACGCTGCTGGCCTCTTGGCGTGAGCTGGCTACGGAGGCCGGTTGCACCCCGGCACAGCTCGCGCTGGCGTGGCTGCTCTCCCGCGGAGATCATGTTCTCCCGATCCCGGGAACAACGAGCGTCGCGCACCTGCGTGAGAATATGGCGGCGGCCGACATCACCGTCGACGGCGCGCTGCTGACGCGGGCCGGTGAGCTGATTGGCACGGCCACCATCTCTGGCGCGCGATATGCGCCAGCATCTGCTGCCGAAGTAGACGCCGAGACTTTCGAGGATGCCGCGTGAGGGCGATCTCGTCGATGGCCACCCGCCACGTTCTCGCCGACCTCGCTGAAGCTGCCGCCGCCGCGGGGCTACCGCTTTTGCAGATCGAATCCGTAGGCGGAGTGGACGCCGCCCAGCGGGTTACCGCCGGCGAGCCGTTCGACCTTGTGTTCCTCGCCGAGGACGCTCTCCAACGCCTCGCTGCCGAGGGGCACGTGGATCCGGCATCCATCGCCCCGATCGTACTGTCGGAGGTCGCCGTAGGCGTGCCCGCAAGCACCGCCGATGCAGCCACATATTCCGAAGGCACGGCCTTCGCGAATGCGGACGAGCTTCGCGGCGCCCTGCGCGCGGCACGCCGCATCGGATATTCCACCGGACCGAGCGGCACCGAGCTATTGCGAATGATCGAACACTGGGGCATGACCGCTGAGGTCGGCGACCGGCTTGTGCAGGCCCGTCCAGGCGTGCCCGTGGCGCGCCTGCTCGCCGAGGGAGAGGTCGATCTCGGCCTGCAGCAGCTCAGCGAACTGGTCGGGCAGCCCGGCGTGCGCATCCTCGGCGTTCTCCCGGCCGACTGCGCGATCAGCACGGTCTTCGCCGGTGCTGTCGCGACATCATCCAACAACGCGGCCCGTGCTGCGGAGGTGTTGGGCTTCTTCCGCTCGGACCTCGCGGCATCGATCAAGTCGTCGCACAGTTTTCGCTCGCCCTGAGGCCCTACCGTGACGGATTAACTGATACGGGTCCTGCAGACGTTTAGACCGATGCGAGGCGCGAATGTTTCAGCCCGCGGCCTGCACCTTCGGCACGTCCCCAACACTCATCTCGGACCATGGGCTACTGGTTTCAGCTGCGGCGTTTAGTTCCTCAAGGGTCGGTGGGTTTGCTCCTGGACGTTGTACAGTGATGGCCGCGGCTGCGGCTGCGAGGTGTCCCAGCTGCTCCAGGACGGCCGGGGCGAAGCCTTCGGTTCCTCGGGTGAGGAAGCCCAGGATGAGGGCGGACATGTAGGAGTCCCCCGCGCCGATGGTGTCTGCAACTGTGGTTTTCACGGCTGGGATCCGGATGTTGGCGGCGGCGGAGGTGAACTGTGAACCTTCGGCGCCCTTGGTTATGACGGTCAACCGGGTGCCCAGTCCGAGGATGTGCGCCGCGGTTTCGTCCAGGCTATTCCCGGGGTACAGCCACTGGGCGTCCTCATCGCTGAGTTTGACTACGTCCGTGAGGGCCACGAGGTCCTCGAAAATGGCTTTAGCTTCCGCGTGGCTGCCGAGCAGGGCGGGCCGGATGTTGGGGTCATAGGTGATCATGCAGTGCCGGTGGGCCTGTTCGAGCAGTGCTTTGACGGCGCTGGCGCCTGGGCTGAGGAAGGTGGCAATGGATCCGGTGTGCAATATTTTGGGGAAGTAGGCAGGGGCTGTAGGAGCCAGGTCCCAGGAGATATCGAAGTCGTATCTGGCGGAGCCGTCCGGTGCAAGGGTTGCTGTTGCTGATGCCGTACGGGTGAGGGACTTTGAGCCGGGCAAAAGTACGACCCCTGCGCTGTGGAGGTGGTTTTCGATGGCGATCCCCCGGGCGTCCGGGGCGATGGCCGTGAGCAGACCTGTGGCCACGCCCAGGCGGCCAAGTCCGTAGGCGACGTTGGCGGGCGAGCCGCCAGGGTGTTCCACCCGTCCGTGCGAGGTTGTGACCACGTCGATCAGCGCTTCGCCTACGACCATGACGTCAAGGGTCTGATGAGGGTCATGCCGGGCTGTTGTGAGGTAATCCATGGTCTGTCTCTCGTGGGGATCTGATGTTGTGGGGCTGTTCAAGGGACGTCAGTCCGCGGACCCGTGACCCGGTTCCGCGGACTGACCTAGGGATGGCAGGTGTTCAGGCGGTGGCTGCACCGGTCATGATCGCGACGGCGTCAGTCATGTTGTGTGATTGCGGCGTGATGGTGGCCGCGCATTTGCCGAGGCGCTGGATGTGGATGCGGTCTGCCACGTCAAAAACGTGTGGCATGTTGTGGCTGATCAAGATGACGGGCAACCCCCGGTCCCGGAGGTCCCTGACCAGTTGTAGTACCTGGTTGGATTCCCTGACGCCAAGTGCCGCCGTCGGCTCATCCAGCACCACTACCTTGGAGCCGAAGGCTGCTGCGCGTGCCACGGCCACGGCCTGACGCTGGCCGCCGGAGAGGTTCTCCACCGGGACGGTGACGTCCTGGAGCGTAGAGATGCCCAGCCTGGTCAGCTCGTCCTTTGCCTTGCGGCGCATGCCCTTGGTGTCCAGGACCCGGAAGATGCTGCCAAGAGGTCCGGCCACGCGTTCCTCCCTGCCCAGGAACAGGTTGGATGCCACATCCAGCGCGGGCGAGACCGCCAGGTTCTGGTACACGGTCTCGATGCCATGGGTCCGGGCATCCTGCGGTCGCTTGAAGTGCACGGGCTGGCCTGAAACGAAGAGCTCCCCGGAGTCCGGTACTTCCGCTCCGGTGAGGCATTTGATCAGGGTTGATTTTCCGGCGCCGTTGTCGCCGATAATTGCCAGGACTTCGCCCGGGTACAGGTCAAGGCTGACGCCGTCCAGGCCTACGACGCGGCCGAAGGTCTTGACGAGGTTCCTGGCTTTCAGGATGGGCTCGCGGGTGGCGGCGTGGGGGGCTGCTGATTCTGTCATGGTCATGACTTGACCTTTCGGATCCACTGGTCGACGGACACAGCGAGGATGATCAGGACGCCGACGGCGAGGGTCTGGTACAGGACGTCCAGCCCGGCGAGGGAGAGTCCGTTGCGGAAGACGCCGACGATCAGGGCGCCCAGGAGGGTTCCCCAGACGGAGCCGCGGCCGCCGAAGAGGCTGGTGCCGCCGATGACGACGGCGGTGATGGAATCCAGGTTCAGGTCCACGCCAGCGTTGGGGCTCGCGGCGTTGGTGCGGCCGATCTGGATCCATGCGCCAACGGCGAGTACGGCGCCGGCTGCCAGGTAGACACTCATGAGGACACGGTTTACGGCTATGCCGGCCAGGCGGGCCGCTTCCTTGTCATCGCCCACTGCGTACACGTGCCGGCCCCACGCGGTTTTGCCGAGGATGAAGGCGACTGCAATGTAGAGAAGGAGCATCATGATCACGCCGGTCGAGATCCTGACCGGGCCAAGCGGGAAGGTGCTCCCGGTCCAGGTCATCAGGGCCGGCATCGCCGATCCGCGCACAGTTGCTCCATTGGAGTAGAGCAGAGTCAGGGCGATGAAGATGTTCAGCGTGCCCAAGGTGACGATGAACGGCGGGAGGCGGAATCGGGTCACCAGGAACCCGTTCAGCGCTCCGGCCGCGAGCCCGACAACCAGGCCCGCAAGCAGCGCCACAGGTGCCGGTACTCCGTTGTTGACGGCCAGCTGAGCCATGACCATCGACGACAGGATCATCACGGCGCCGACGGAAAGGTCGATGCCCGCCGTGAGGATAATGAGCGTCTGGGCGATGGCCAGGGTGCCGACGACGGCGACCTGCTGGGTAATAAGTGACAGGTTCTCAACCCGCAGGAACCTGTCGTTGAGGAGGCTGAACACGACCACCGCGATGAGAAGCACCAGGGCCGGGCTGACGGCCGGGTAACGGTGGAGGATATTGCGCATCCGGCTAAGCGGTGTCTGGCGGTCAAGGAATTCCTCCGCCAGGTCGGCATGCCCGGCGTTGGGCGGGCCTGCGGTTTGCTGTTGTGTCACGGTAAGTCCTGATCTTTGATGATTGTTGCTGGGGCGCAGCTGGCTGGGTAGTGGGGGTGCGGGAAGGCCCACTGAGGCTTCGGGCCTCCCCGCAAATCCTGTGAAGCGTGGGGTTACTTTCCCCAGCAAATGTCGGAGGCCGCGGTGGTGGTGATGCTCTTGACGCCGTCGACCGGCTTGTCGGTGACGAGCTCAACGCCGGTGTTGTAGAAGTCCAGGCCTGGCGAGTTCTCGGGCTTCTTACCCGACTTGGCCAGATCCACAATGGCCTTCACTCCAAGCTCCGCCATTTTGACGGGGTACTGCTGGGCCGTGGCACCGATGACGCCGGCCTTGACGTTATTCACGCCCGAGCAGCCGCCATCAATCGAAACCACGAGCACGTCCTTTTCCTTGCCGGCGGATTTCAGGGCCTCGTAGGCGCCGGCTGCGGCGGGTTCATTGATGGTGTAGACCACGTTGATGTTGGGGTTCTTGGACAGCAGGGTTTCCATGGCGGTCCTGCCGCCGTCTTCGTTACCCTCGGTCGCCTGGCTGCCGACGATCTCGTAGTCGCCGCCCTTGCCGCCGGTGTACTTGCCGGTCTTGGCCTCGTCACCGTTCTTCTTCTTGTCCGCGGTGTCGATGCCGAGTCCGGTCAGGAAGCCCTGGTCCCTGTTGTAGTCCACGGAGACAACTTTGTCGTTGAAGAGGTCCAGCAGCGCGATGGTGGCCTTCTTACCGCCAAGCTGGCTCGCAGTCCACTTGCCGATCAGCTGGCCGGCGGCGAAGTTGTCCGTCGCAAAGGTGATGTCGGCGGCGTCTGCCGGGTCCGGCGGGGTGTCCAGGGCGATGACGAACAGCCCCGCGTCCTTGGCCTTCTTCAGGGCGTCAACGACAGAGGGGCCGTTGGGGGTGATCAGGATGCCCTTGTCACCCTTGGAAATGGCGTTTTCGATCGCCTGGATTTGTGTGTCTTCGTCACCGTCGGCCTTGCCGGCTGCCAGCTTCAGGTCAACCCCGTCTTTTTCGGCGGCTTTCTTTGCACCGTCCTGCATGGAAACGAAGAACGGGTTGGTGGTGGTCTTCACGATCAGGGAGACGCCGACCTTCTCATCAGCGGAGCCTCCGCTGGCTGAGGGGCTACTGGAGCTGCCGCCGCAGGCGGAAAGACTGACCGCTCCCAGCGTCAGGACCGCTCCTGCCGCGAACAGGCGGGTGGCCATTGAACGAGGTGCTTTGGAACTCAACATTGAATCTCCTGGTGTTTGAGGCCCTAGCTGGCCTCGACAACGATGTCATAACGAGGTAAGCAGGATCACACGCTAGAGTCAATAGGAAAAGAACGAGAAGGAGCGACTTTCTTGACAACGATGTCCGATCGTTACCAACCACCTCTGTCCCCGACGCGACCCACCATGCGCCACGTCGCGGCACTCGCGGGTGTCGGAATCAAAACCGTTTCACGCGTGATCAACGACGAAGCCGGGGTGTCTGAGGCCACCCGGCAAAAGGTGCTCGATGCCATCGCGCAGCTCAACTACCAGCTGGACGTCACAGCCGGCAGTCTCCGGCGGGCGGGCAGAAGGACGCTCTCGGTTGGCCTCCTGCTGCCCAGCGTCTCCAACCCATTCAGCGGCGAGATACACCGGGCCATGGAGGATGCTCTTGGCGCCCGGGGAATAGCCGTTTTCGCCGCCAGCCTCGACGACGACCCTAAACGGGAGCAGGCCATCATCGCAGCTTTCCTGGGCAGGCGGGTCGACGGCCTTGTCCTGACACCGATCGCTAAAAACCAGGCGTACATGATTCCGGAGCACTCCAGAAACCTGCCACTGGTCTTTATTGACCGGGAGCCGGTAGGGGTTGAGGCTGATGCTGTGGTCACCGACAACGCAGTGGGCGCGGGCAAAGCGGCCGCACATCTGCTGATGCACGGACACACCAAATTGGCCTACCTGGGTGACCGGACAGACATCCAAACCGCACGGGAGCGCCGGCGGGGCTTCCTCGAGGAGGTCGGTGGGGCAGGAATTCCCACCTCCGCGCTGCCCGTCATCGACAATCTTCATGATGAGGAAGCAGCGAGGCGGGCAGCCCTGGAACTGTTGAGATCCGAGGATCCTCCGACGGCAATCTTCTCCAGCCAGAACCTCGTCACCTTCGGAACGATGCGCGCGCTGAAGGAGCTCGGCGTACACAAGCGTGTGGCACTTGTCGGTTTTGACGACTTTACGCTTGCCGACATGATGGACCCCGGGGTTACCGTCATCGCTCAACACCCCGAGCGAATTGGCGTCAAGTCGGCCGAACGGCTTCTGGCCAGAATCGACGGCGACGATCAACTTCCGCGGACCTACATTGTCCCGTCCGAGCTCATCCAAAGGGGCTCCGGCGAAATCCGTCCGCCGGCATAACTCCCTTCCCCATAAAAACTAAACCTCTGCAAAACCAACCAAGAGAGAGATCATGACCAAAACCTTGTATGCCGAGTTCACCGTCAAAGCCGGCAGTGAGGCCCGCGTTGCCGAAATGATGGTCGAATTGACCCGGCACGTCCGGAACGAACCAGGCAAC
The DNA here is from genome assembly GCF_052113505.1 of Pseudarthrobacter sp. TAF60_1. Classification (NCBI taxonomy): domain Bacteria; kingdom Bacillati; phylum Actinomycetota; class Actinomycetes; order Micrococcales; family Micrococcaceae; genus Pseudarthrobacter; species Pseudarthrobacter sp. TAF60_1. The sequence goes on along the minus strand of NZ_JBFRDI010000016.1, from coordinate 51,562 downwards.
GAACTGTTTCTTCCCTACACCCGCGAAGAGAATCCGCGGGAATACTTCGTCTTCGAGGTCTACCGGGATGAAGCCGCGTTCCAGGCGCACATCACCGCCGACTATGGAGCCAGGTTCAACGAGGAATTGGCCCGTCACATCGAAGGTGACGCCTCGGAGCTGACCTGGCTCAACCCGGTCCTATAGCCCCGCTGCAAACAGCGGCCATACGGTAGGCGCCACCAGGCTTTTCCCTCAAGGGCCGCCCATCCATACGCCTCAGCCCCCGTCCTGCGGACGCGGGGCCAGTCGTCGTTCCCGTGCCCAGCACTGTAAACAGACTCAGGAAATCGGTTACAAAATGACCGTTGACTTGTCCAATAGACATCTCTTAGAGTCCATCGCATTGATTGACAACGTTGTCTACTTGCTAGACACGCGCGATGAAGGGCGACACAAGCAACATGAAACAATCCACGACGCGGAGCACGCGCAGCGTCTCTGCACTGACACTGGCCAGCCTCTCGCTCGCCGCTGCATTGGCTGGTGCCATGCCCGCGTCCGCCGCCGAAACCGGGGATGAGCTGCACCGGCCGGCTATCCATTACACGCCCGAAAAGAACTGGATGAACGACCCCAACGGGCTCGTATTCCACAAGGGCGTCTACCACATGTACTACCAGCACAACCCCTCCGGGAACACCTGGGGGAACATGTCCTGGGGCCACGCCACGTCCAAGGACCTCGTCCACTGGGAAGAGCAGCCGCTGGCCATCTCCACCGATGCCCAGGAAGATGTCTTCTCCGGCAGCGTCGTCGTGGACAAAAACAACACGTCCGGACTGGGCACCCCGGAAAACCCGCCCCTGATCGCGATCTACACCAGTGCCTACAAGGAAGCGTCCCCGCACCGCGGCCTGCAGGCCCAGTCCCTGGCCTACAGCCTGGACGACGGCCAGACATGGACTAAGTACGACGGCAATCCTGTCCTGAACCGGAACTCAGCCAACTTCCGCGACCCGAAGGTTTTCTGGTACGACAACCCGGCCGGCGGAGGCTATTGGGTCATGACGGCGGTGGAAGCCCAGGAACACAAGGTTGTCCTCTACAAGTCCGCCAACCTCAAAGACTGGACCGCACTTAGCGAATTCGGACCCGCCAACGCCACAGGCGGACAGTGGGAATGCCCCGACCTCTTCCCCCTGGCCGTGGACGGTGACACCAACAACATCAAGTGGGTGATGGTCGTCAACATCAACCCGGGCGGTGTCGCCGGAGGGTCCGGGGGCCAGTATTTCGTAGGTAACTTCGATGGCACGACCTTCACCTCTGAAACCACCAAACCCGCCACGACCATGCCGGCGGGCAAGCCCCTTGCCGGATTCAACGACGGCACCTACAACGGCTGGAGGGTAAACAACGAACCGGGCAACTGGAAGAATGGCCCCTTCGGCGCCGCCCCAGCGACCGGTTCGCTGCCCGGTCAGAGCCCCGTGACCGGATTCAGCGGCAGCGGACTAATCAACTCTTTCAATGATGGGGACTGGCCCCTCGGATCCATGCAGTCACCCACATTCAGCGTGACCGACGACTACTTGAACTTCCTCGTAGGGGGAGGCAAGCACCCCCATGTCTCCGACAAGCTGGACAATAATCCACCCGCGGGAGAGCTCAAGTTTGACGGCTTCGAGGTTCCCGCGGGGACGACGCTGGCTGATGCGGGCTGGACCGGGACGGGAGACCTGACCCCCAATTTCCAGCCGGCCACGAGCGGTGGGGACTATTACATTGGTGCCAAACGGATCAACACGTTTGAAACCGGTACGGTACCCGGTGATGACCGCCAGGGGACCCTGACATCACCCGAATTCCCCATCACGAAGAATTTCATGAGCATGTTGGTCGGAGGCGGCAACCGCTCCGCCGATTCCGGACAGACCCTGGCCGTCCAGCTGCTCATTAATGGCAACGTGGTCCGCTCCCTGGCCGGCGACAATTCAGGGTTGCTCAACTGGAAAGGATGGGACGTCTCCGAATTCGCCGGGCAAAACGCCCAGCTGCGTATCGTTGACCAAGCTACCGGCGGGTGGGGGCACCTGACCCTTGACCACGTCATGCTCACCGACACCGCCGCTATTCCCAGGTCCGATGAAGAAACGGTGAACCTGGTAGTCAACGGGAAGGTGGTCCGTACGGCCACCGGCAACGACAGTGAAACCCTGGACTGGGCGTCCTGGAATGTGAAGGAATTCGTTGGCCAGCAGGCGCAAATCAAGGTTGTCGACAACAACCGGTTCGGCTGGGGGCACATACTCGCTGATGAATTCACAGCAAGCCCCGCCCCAGCGACGTCCCGGCTGGAGTCCTATGACTGGCTGGATTACGGACGGGACTACTACGCCGCTGTATCCTTCGGCAACATGCCTGATGACAAGCGGATCATGCTGGGCTGGATGAACAACTGGGACTACGCCAACAACATCCCAACCAGCCCCTGGCGCAGCGCCATGGCCCTTCCCCGCGAAGTGAAACTCACCCAAACCCCCGACGGCCCCCGCCTCACCCAAAGCGCCGTGAAGCAAGTGGAAAAACTGGGAGGGAAAGTCAGCTACAACGACAAGAAGGGCGGCCCGATTTCCGCAGGCACGCACCCGCTGCCTGCACAGTCGGCAGGCCAGGTGCAGCAGGTGGACATCACCTTCGCCCCCGGTACCGCAACAAAATCCGGCATCACCGTCCTTGGCGACGGACAGTCGTCCACCGTCATCGGCTACGACGCCACGACGGGGAAGATGTTCGTTGACCGCACTAAGTCCGGAAACACAACCTTCCACCCGGCCTTCGCCTCCGTCGAAGACGCCGCCGTCACGCTGGACAAGAACGGCAGCGTCACCATGCGGATCTACCTCGACCGCTCCTCCGTGGAGGTGTTCGCCCAGAACGGCCTGAAGACCATCACCGACCAGGTGTTCCCCAACCCGGGAGCCGACAAGATGGCCCTCTTCGCCGAAGGCGGGACAGCTCAGCTCAAATCACTCACCGTGACACCGCTGGAAAAGGCAATGTTCCTCTCCGGAAAGAAATAACACACCCACGATATGACCAGCTCACCCTGCGAGCTGGAGCTGAAGGGACTAAGTCCGTCACCGGGCTCAGTCCCTTCAGCTTTTCTTTGCGCCGCATTGCGACTCACACCTTGAAGTACTTCGCCTCCGGGTGGTGGAACACGAACGCGTCTGTGGACTGTTCGGGGTGCAGCATGAGCTCGTCACTCAGGACAACGCCCATCCGCTCGGGCTTCAACAGCTCGGTCACCTTGCGGCGGTCCTCCATGTCCGGGCACGCGGGGTAGCCGAGCGAGAACCGCGCACCGCGGTAGTCGAGCTTGAAGTACCCGGCCGTGTCCTTCGGCTCTTCGGCGGCGAAACCCAGCTCAGTACGGATGCGGGCATGCCAGAACTCCGCCAGCGCCTCGGTGAGCTGCATGACCAGGCCGTTGAGCTCGTAATAGTCGCGGTAGTGGTTCCCGGCGAACAGCTTGGACGTGAACTCGTCGATCTTGGAGCCCGCGGTGACCAGCTGCACCGGCAGCACGTCGATCTGGCCTGACTCGCGCGAGCGCACGAAGTCGGCGAGGCAAAGGTGCCGGTCCCGGCGCTGGCGCGGGAAGTTGAACCGCAGCCGGTCGGTGCCGATCGGGCCGCCCAGGACCACGCCTGATACCGCGGCGCCCCGCCTTGCCCGGTGGCGGGCGGCGTCCGGATGCCGGTCGGGCAGGAGCATCCGCGGGACCTTTCCGCCGGGGAGCGCAGGATTCTCGCCATCGCACTGCAGACCGCGGACGCGCCTGAGGTGCTCCTGATGGATGAGCCCACCCGCGGGCTCGATCCGGCGGCGCGCACGCCTCCCCGACATCCCGGCTGCGACGAAACCCGGCCGCGTCCGCGCCCGGCGCACCCCTGGGCACCAACCTCTCCAGCTTCCTGCTCTACTCGCTGGTGACGTCGACGGTGGGCTGGGACACCCTACGCGCCGTCACCACCATGATCGGCATCCTGGCGGTTGGGCGGGCCATCCTTGTCGCGCTCCGCCGGGTGAAGCCGGTCACCGGCGGGACGTTCGGCGCCAGCGGGCACGCCGCGCAGGCCCCCTCCGCCCAGGACAGCGACAGGCTTGAACTCAGGGTCTGAGGACACTTCGGGGAAACCAGCCCAAACGCTGCCCCGACACTCGAGGCGCTACTCGCGGACTTAAGTGGCGGATGGTTTTCTCATACCCCGTTTGCGGCCCGAGGCACCCCTCGAACGATGGATCCAGCACTGCCTGCCTCGGACTCAGCAACGGCGCTACGGCTGGATGTCCCATGGTGAGGGGTTTCCTCGTGCCACCAGCCTTCCCAAGCGCTGGATGTTATGTGGCCGGTGGGAAAATGCTGGCAGGGCAATGCTGGTGACGGGACCCGGGCCGGCACGTGTCCGGAGTTCGGGAGGAGCAGGGTTTTCCAAAGATGCATTTTGCGGCCTTCCATGCTTCGGTTGAACGTCGTTGTTCGATGGATTGCCGTTGATTTGTCTGGTTCTCGGATTTCTTGTCTGGATGGGAGTCCTCGGCCCTGCGAACAAACGGCAGCTGCCCTGCTCCCTTCGCTTCAGCCGAACAAACTGCTTTCCGCACCCGCCGTCTCAAAGCACCCGGGGACGGCTTCAGGAAGTATCTGCCGGTGGGGCCGGCCGGGACAAACGTCCAGGCCGGCCCTCCTGGCGCCGCTTGATGCAGCTTTACTGACAGCCCTAGAAGACGAACTTCTTCTGCAGGGAAGCCGCTGTCCGGTCCGGGTTCAGGAACAGCACGCAGACGATTCCGACCACGACAAGGTAGATCCCGATGAGGCCAAAGGAGCTGTTCATCCCGTCGGCCAGCCGAGCGGCCATTTCGACACTCTCGGGTATACCTTTGGGTGCCGGGACATAGCCGGATTTGTCCATAAGCATGCCGACCATTGCCGGGGCTATCACGCCGCCAATTGACGCCAACCCGGTAAGGGTTGCCATGACAGCGGCTCGTTGCTTTGAACTGATGCAGAAGGCCACGGCAGTTGGGGCTAGCGGATAAATCATGGCCAGGCCCGCGCCGAGGGTCATGACGGCCACTGCCGTCTCACCGGAGACATATGGAAGGATAAGGAAGCAGACGCCTGACAGCAGGAGAGAGCCCCCGAACAAGGCACCCATTGCCCACCGGACGGTGACACCCCTGCGCATCAGAAACCGCGAGGAATAGCCGAGAACCAACAGGGCCAGAGCGCCGATGATCCACGGAAACGTCGAGACCAGACCGATCGTTGCCGGCGGCAGTGAAACGACTGCCGCCAGATATTTCGGAGACCATGTGGTCAGGAACCCCTGAGTCCAAAAACAGCCGGCGCCGGCCAGGACAGCGACGATGAACATCTTTGAGCCAAGAACGGCCCGGATGGGAACAAGCTTGAGGATATCGGCACGCTCAGTAATGCTGGCAGCCTCCGCGGCAGGCTGTTTTGGGCTGCCGGCCCCGTCCGGTGCCGGCTCAGACGTTGCAGCCGGATCGGCCCCGTGTGCCGTGGTCGCGGTATGGCTGTAGGGCCCGTCCCTTCCCATAAGGAACCACAACACGGACCACAGAAGCCCAGCAATTCCCAGGAATCCGAAAGCCCAGCGCCAACCCAGATCAGGGTGGGCGATGATGCCGGCAAGAATGGGGGCAGCGATAATGGGGCCCAGGGTGGATCCGATGGCCACGATGGAGCTGGGGAGTCCGCGTTCCTTCGCCGGGAACCAGCCGTGGACGTGTTGGAGAGTGATAGGTGTTGCTGGTCCTTCCGCGCCGCCCAGCAGGATGCGAGTGACCAGCAGGATCGCCGCGCCGCCGCCGAAGAGCATCGGAAACTGGAGCACCGCCCATGAAATGCCCATGGTGAGAAGAATCCAACGGGTGGGTACTTTCCCGGCCAGGAAGCCGACCAGAACCGCTGCGATCGCGAAGAGGAAGAAGAAGGCGCTGCCGATGAAGCCGAACTCGCCGGCCGAAAGCTGGAGGTCGCGCATCGCCGAATCGGCGACCAGGCCCAGTACGGCTTTGTCAGCGAAGTTGATGATCTGGAAGAGGACAAGTAGGCCTGTGACCAGCCATGCCCGGCGGTTCATGCGGCGGTTGCTGACCGCTGCCCGCAGTGTGTAAGGAGCCAACGTCTTGTCAGCGCTCATGCCCGGACCTCGGCCTTCATTACGGCAGGGACAGTGGCCCATCCGGTAGCGTCGATTGTGCTTCCCGGAGGGGCTGCCACCGTGAAGATGTCATTGTCTTCCGCGACGGTGACCGGCCCGGAGAAGTCCTTTCGAGCGAAACTTTCCATTTTGGCAGTGTCGGCGGCCCCCGGAACGTTGGGGACGATGTGGTGCAGTATGAGTCGGCCCACGCCGGCTGCCTGCGCGACCTTACCGACCTCGTCAAAGGGTGTGTGGGATTCCCGAAGGTGGACGGCGATTCCTTCGCGTGTCTCGCTGTCAGGGAAAGTATTCAGGATAGCGTCCAAATCAATCACTTCGTGGAGCAGAATGTCTGCGCCCTGGGCCAGCCGGATGCAGTTTTCCGAGTATGCGGTGTCGCCGGAGATCACCACCGAGCCGTAGGCTGTATCGAAGCGGAAGCCGAAGGCCGGGTAGCAGAGCCGGTGGTCCACCAGGATGGCAGTTACACGAACCAGTTCGTCCTTATAGATTTCAAAGGGTTCCATGACCGGGTGCCGGGCCAATACGGGGTCGGACTGGGCTTCGGCTGGAATTTTGATGTCGTGGCCTATGACCCATTCCGAAGGATCCGAGCGGCCTTCATCAGCCATCCGGATGACGACGTCGGAGGCGAACACTGTATTCAGCAATGAATCTACGATGTCCTTGGTGCCTGCCATCGAACGCCCTGCGGTGCGGGCGTCCACCAACATCGCATGCTCGGCATCCACTGCCGGTGTCCGAGGGGGTTGCCCGGGACCATAAACCTGCACCGGGCGGGAGAACGCTTCGCCAGGAACCTGCCATCCGGTGAGCAGGTAGGAGCCGAGGTCGTAGATGTGGTCCGAATGGTGGTGGGTAAGGAAAATGCCGCGGAGCTCGCCCCAGGACGCGTGTCTGCGGTAGTTTCGGATGCTGCCCATCCCGGCGTCGATCACATAGGTGGCGTCGTCGACGCGGATAGCGGTACTGGTCCCTGCCCGGCTGCTGGACACGATCGGCCCTCCGCCAGTGCCGAGGGTATGAACGGAGAGGCCCTTCATTGCTTTCTGGGTCATCAAACTACCTCACTGTAGTTGCGAAAAGTGTTGGGGTTTCGGGGATATGCCCGCAAGGGACGGGGTGCATACGACGCCCGGCCAGGGGCTTCCGGCTATCTGCCATCCAAGCTGAATGTGGTACGCCTCACATAATATGCACTAAAATTGACGATCGCAATAGGGTCTATACATTTCCTGCTGAATCTGTCAGGCTGACGCTGTCAGTAATAGCGCTAAGTAAGGAGTCACCATGGAACCCCAACAGGATCAGGAAATTGTTCTCGGCCGCTTGGAAAAAGGCATTACCCTTGCCAGCGAGGCTATGGGCAACAAGACCTGGAACGTACTCGGCCATACGTACCTGTCGAAAGTAGAGAGCGAAACGAGCTTTGCGTGGCTGTCGCTCGACCCCACCGGAACCGGCGTTCCGCCTCACGTTCACCCCACGCAGGACGAGCACATCCATGTCCTTGAGGGCGTTTACACGCTGTACCTCGACGGCGAGTGGATGACAGCCGGTCCTGGCGACACCGTCCGGATGCCTATGGGGCTGGCGCACGCCTACTTCAACAAGGCGGACGCTGCAGCGAAGGCCCTCTTCTGGGTGAGCCCGTCTGGCCAGCTCGCGCGGCTGTTCGACGAGCTGCACAACCTGTCCGACCCGGACGAGGTTGTCCGCCGGTCCGCATTACGCGGTGTGGACTTCCTGCCGCAGGGTTCAGTTCCTGGCGCCTGACACCCGACCGAGCCGCGCGCTGCGACCGGGCAAGGAGGCCACCATGACATCGACGTCCTTAGAGCCGTCACAAACAGGACGCCAGCGAATTGCGTATGGAGGTGCGGAACCCCAGTTTGTGGATTTCCACCTGCCCACCGGCACGGGACGGCCTCCCGCCGTGGCCGTTCTGATCCACGGCGGCTACTGGCGTGACCGTTTCGACCTCACGTTGATGGATGCGCTGGTAGCCGATACGCTGCGTCGTGGAATGGCCGTGGCCAACGTCGAGTACCGCAGAATGGGCAATGGCGGGGGGTGGCCGGGTACAGTGCAGGATGTCGCGGACGCCATGGCTCTGGTCAGGAAGCACTGGAGGAAGTGGAACGGCGCGGTTCCCTTTGTCGCCGTGGGGCACTCCGTCGGCGGCCAGTTGGCCCTGTTGAACGCTGCGGCAGCCGATGCCGTCGTCGCACTGGCCCCGGTGACCGACGTGTCCAGGGTCGATGACGAAAGGCTCGGCGAGGACGCCGCTGTAGCCTTCATGGGTGCCCGCGCTGCTGATCTGTCATCCGAGTACGCCGCAGCATCACCACTGCGGCAGCTGCCTTTCGGCTGTCCAGTTTTGGTGCTCCACGGCGATGTCGACGCACGTGTGCCCGTCGGGCACAGCCGTGATTTCGTCAAGGCAGCCCGCGCCGCCGGCGCCCCAGTCGATTACCGGGAAGTCCAAGGCATGGACCACCTGGCGGCGATCGACCCGTCCGCGTCGCACTGGGCGGCCGCAGCCGCGTGGATGGTGGCACAGGGAACCCGCTAGCGAAAATCGGGTCCCCACGGCAAAGGTGCGGGTACAGCCACCGCCGGGCTCACCGCCGAGCCCGGCGGTTCCCGCCCCTATGATGAAGATGTATGCCGCCTCACCCCCTGGCGCAGAAACGAGGCTTAACCCATGTTGGCTGTCCCCGCACCACCGGTGCGCCACCAGCAACTCATTGTCACCATCTACGGCCTCTATGGCCGCGGCTCCGGCGACGCCCTGCCGGTGTCGGTATTGATCTCCATGCTGGGAACGCTCGGCTATGACGCTCCCGGCGTCCGATCCTCCGTCTCCCGGTTGAAAGCCAAAGGCGTCCTCAAGAGTGTCCGCAGGGACGGTGTGGCAAAGTACGAACTCTCCGATTCCGTCATGGACGTCTTCCGCGAAGGGGACCGGAGGATCTTCGCACCTGAGCGGGCCACCCCGCTGGACGCCTGGGTGATGGCAGTCTTCTCCGTCCCGGAATCCCTGCGGAACCGGCGCCACCAACTGCGCACCGAATTGTCCGCCTTGGGTTTTGGATGCGTAGCCTCGGGCGTATGGATCGCCCCACACCAGATCCTGGACCAGGCCCGGGAGCGGCTCGCCTCGCGGGGACTCATGCAGTACGTGGATTTGTTCAAGAGCGATTACCTGTTTGATGGACCCATGCGGCCTAAGATCGCAGAATGGTGGGACCTGCAAGCCATTGATGAGCAGTTCGGCGAATTCCTGGCCCTTTACGACGGCGCAGGAGAAGTCTGGTCGGGTCTGGTGGGCGACAACCCGGAAGCCGCGCTGGCCGAATCCACGGCCGAACTCCGACGGTACGCGTTCCAATTCTACGTACCGATGCTGACCGTATGGCGCCGCTTTCCTTATCGGGACCCGAACCTGCCACTGGAGTACCTGCCGGAAAATTGGCGCGGGCCCTTAGTCCGGCAGACCTTCCAAGCCATTCACCGGCTTGCCGCTCCCCTGGCGGCCGCCTACGCCCAGGAACTCATCCACGGCCGCGACCGGCTGGTAAGTCATTAGTAACGTCTACGGCCGGCCGATGACGGAGTGCGCATAGCGTTCGGCCTGTTGTCCGAGCAACTCGCGCAGTTTGGTAAAGAGTGCCTCAGCTGCGAGGCCTGACCAATCCTTTGGAAGATATTCCTCAGCCAGCCCTGGATCCATGTATGGCAGTCGGCGCCACTGTGTCACCAGGGGAACATAGTCGACGAACGCCTGCCTCAGTGTTTCGTGGGACCCATCGTTGGTGTTTGGGAATTGCTCCCAGCGATCCAGCACTTGTCTGTTGAGTTCAACGAAGTCCGCGTACAGGGCGTCGAGGGCAGGGAGGTCCCACCACTGGCCGACCTTGTGGCGGATCTCGCCAGCCATCAGATGCGCACCTTGAAAGAGATCCACGTAGTCGGCCAGGCCAGCGCGTTCCAATTGCGGGCTGATTTCGGATGCCAGATTTCCGGGCGCGATCCATAGTCCTGGCGCCACCTGGCCGCAGCCGACCCTTGTCAGAATCGTCCGCAGCCGGTGGCGAAGATGTCGCTGCGACTCCGGAACCGAGAATGATGTCAGGATCCATTCGTCATCCACTGTCGCTCTACGTCGGGCGAAGATACGCTCGTCACCTGCGCGGAAAACGTCCTCCAGCCCGGCCGCCAGCCTGTATGACGCAGAGCGGCCTTGCCTCAGACTTTCCAAAACACCGCGTTTTTTGAGCCGGGAGACCGAGGAACGCACCCCTCCTGACTCAACTCCGAGGTCGCTCAAGAGAGTGATCAGATCCGAAACGGCGAAAGCTCCCCGGTCGCCTCGGGCGTACAGGCCAAATACCGTCACGATGATGTGCTGGTGTCTGGGCATGGGGAGGGCGTCGGTAACGGCATTTTCTGGAGCCATGAACACCTCTAACCTGGATCCCTGCAGACCCCCGAGTTTACGAGGGCCTGCAGTTGATTTGGCGATCAAACTAAACCAATGTCGGGCCCTCTGCCGCTGCCGCCGCGGACGGCCCTGACAAAGTCCACGGGCCACGGTTCTGCGGCGGCAGCACCCTGGGGGACGTGCACAGTGGTTACTGTCCCGGTTGCGGCCACCGTGCCGCCGTCGTCAGTGCCGGCGTCGGCAATGCCAGGTGTGAACCCCCGGACCTCGAAAGCCATCGTCAGCGAGGTCCGGCCAAGCGCACGGATTTTTACCGTGGCAGTGACGCGCTGGCCGAACCACAGCTTGGCCTTGTAATTGATTACTTGCTGGACCCGGGGTGCGCTGGGGAAGTAAGCCGGCTGTGCAAGGTTCCGGAAGAGCTCGGCCTCGGCGGCCTCGACCCATCGGAGGATGGCCGAATTGTGCTGGTGCCCGGAGGCGTCGGTATCCACCCACTCGACGGTGCGCTCGACGGTCGCTTCCGGAAACTCGGCACTTCCCAGGGAGAGTGTCTCCATTGAGGCGTTCTCCAGCATGCCAGCGTGATCCATGGTTCTCCTTAGTGCGCCTCGAGGGCGTTTTCTTCGTCCGGGTCCCCGCTGGGGGCTGGTACGGGGGACGGGGACTTGGGCTTGGGAATCATCACAACGGCACCTGCCGCCAGCATCGCGATGCCCGCGAAAATCACGAAGTTCGCCTCGAAGGGCAGATTGGATCCAGCGATCCAGCCGCCTATCAGGGGGCCGGAGATGGCACCGAGCCGTGCGAAGCTCAAGGCCCAGCCGGTGGCTGTGCCGCGGATCTTGGCCGGGTAGTAGTCGGCGATGTAACCCGTGAGCACCAGCGATGTGGAGATGGAACCGATGCCGGCGAAGGCCACGAACAGCAGGTTGACCACCATAGTGTTCGGAAAAATAAGCAGCATGATGCCCAGGCCGCCGAGGATGTAGAACACCACGAGGATGAGCTTCTTGCCGTACTTATCCGCTGCACGCCCCAAGATAAGGCCACCGATGGCCGATGCGAGGCTGAAGACCAACAGGAAGGTGAGAGATGAGCCGAGGTCATAGCCGGCCTTCTTCATGATGCTTGGCAGCCAAGTGTTCAGACCATAAACGAGCAGCAGGCCGCAAAACAGCGAGATCCAGAAAAACACCGTGGAACGCAGATACGCAGGTGAGAACATCGTCGTGATTGTCTTCCACCACGGATCCGGGGATGAACCCTGCTGCCGGCTAGCCACTGGGACAACCGGGACATAGTCGGTGATGTGCAGCTTGGCAGCGAGAGCCTTGGCCTCCGCCTTCCGGCCCTTGGACTCGAGGAATTCGAGGGATTCCGGGAGGAACTTCCAAAGCACCGGCACCAGAAGCACCGGCACGGCACCAATGAAGATCACGGCACGCCATCCCCCGGTGGGCAGCACGAACAGTGCGGCCAGAGCGGCTGCCACGATGCCGAGTGAATATCCGGAGTACATGAGGCCATAGTTGAAAGAGCGTTTGTTTGGGGCTGAGTACTCGATGGTCAGTGCTGCTGCCACAGGGATCACGCCGCCCATGCCCAGACCTCCCACCAGCCGGAACAATCCAAACAGCTCAGGTGTCGGCGCCCAAGCTGCACCCGCCTGGGTGAGCGAGAAGATCAGCATGGAGGCGATGAGCATTTTTTTGCGGCCGACGAGGTCACTCAGCGTGCCGATGAACAGTGCACCGATAAGCATGCCGATCAGGGCATAGGATCCCAGTCCGCCTAATTGCAGCGGGCTGAGGCTCCATTCCTTGTATTCGGCAAGCGCAGGCAGTACTGCTCCTAGGACGCCGACGTCGTAGCCTTCAGCGAGGATTGCGAGCCAGCAGCAGAACAACACCAGGCCTGTCGTGCGCGTCGGAACTTTCCAATCGTTGACGGTAGGGGTGGCCATGGCTACTTCACCAACAGCGAGGCGGCGGCGGAAGCGGGCGTCCAGCGCATGTGGGTATTGGCCGCGTCGGAATCCTGTTCCTTCAAAAGGGACAGCCGTGGACGGACAGCGTCGGTGCGGGCGCTCGGCGGCTTGCGGCGGCCGGCGCGGAACTGCGGAATCCAGGCAGCGCCGGGGCCCTGATATTCCTGTTCAGCGGCAGCGTGCAGGGTCCACTGGGGGTCGTAGAGGTGGGTCCGGCCCAGGGCGATGAGGTCTGCGCGGCCTGCCAGGAGGATTGAATTCACGTCGTCGTAACTGGATATCGCACCGACGGCGATCACGGCGGCTCCCGCCGGCTCAGCTACTTCCTGACGGATGCGGTCAGCGAAGGGGGTTTGGTAGCTGCGGCCGAAGGCGGGCTTCTCTTCCTTGCCTATCTGGCCGGTGGAAATGTCCAGACCGGCAGCGCCGTGGGCGACGAAGGCCCGGGCGATCTCGACGGAATCGTCGGATGTGTTGCCACCTTCGATCCAGTCTGTGGCGGAGATGCGAACCGTCACAGGCTTGGCTGGCGGCCAAGCCGCGCGGACGGCGTCGAACACTTCCAGCGGGAACCGCAGCCGGTTCTCCAGGCTGCCACCGTATTCGTCCGTCCGCTTGTTGGATACCGGGGAGAGGAAGGATGACAGCAGGTAGCCGTGGGCGGCGTGGATTTCCAGGAGGTCGAAGCCTGCCTGCTCGGCGCGGAGGGTGGAGGCGACGAACTCTTCCTTGATGGCTTCCATGCCTGCGCGGTCCAGCACGGCGGGCGTCTGGTTTTCCGGGCCGTAGGGCAGCGCGGACGGTCCGACAGTCACCCAGTTGCCGGATTCCAGGGGCTGATCGATGCCGTCCCACATGAGCTTGGTGGAACCCTTGCGGCCGGAGTGGCCCAACTGGGCACCGATCTTGGCTGTCGAGTGGGCGTGGACGAAATCCACGATTTCCTTCCAGCTGTCCCGCTGGCTGTCGGTGTACAGGCCGCTGCAGCCGGGTGTGATGCGGCCGGCTGCGGAGACGCAGACCATTTCGGTCATCACCAGGCCGGCGCCACCGAGCGCCTTGGAACCGAGGTGGACTTTGTGGAAGTCGCCCGGGACGCCGTCAACCGCGGAGTACATGTCCATCGGTGAGACCACGATGCGGTTCTTTAGCTCCAACCCGCCAACACGGAATGGCTGGAACATGGCTGGTGCGACCTCGGTGAGGCCCTGGGACTCGGCGAAGTTTTGGTCCACCGCGTGGGCGAACTCCGGGTCGCGCAGGCGCAGGTTCTCCTGCGTGATGCGGCGGCTGCGGGTGAGCAGGTTGAACGCGAACTGTGTGGGGTCCTGGTCCTTGTACTGCCCGATCCGCTCGAACCACTCCAGCGACGCCTGCGCGGCACGCTGGGTGGAGGCGACCACGGGCCGGCGCTCCGCCTCGTAGGCCACCAGTGCAGACTCAACATCGGAGTGCTCGTGGAGGCAGGCAGCCAGGGCCAGAGAATCTTCCATGGCGAGTTTGGTGCCTGAGCCGATGGAGAAGTGTGCGGTGTGGGCGGCGTCGCCGAGCAGCACCACGTTGCCTTTGCGCCAGCTCTGGTTGCGGACGGTGGTGAAGTTGATCCACTTGGAATTGTTGGAAAGGACCTCGTAGCCGTCCAGTTCCTCGGCGAAGATCTCCCGGATCTTGGCGATCGCCTTCTCATCCGAAACACCAGGGGGAAAGATCTCGCTGGCGGTCTCGTCGAAGCCCGCAGCGTGCCAGACGTCCTCGTGCATTTCCACGATAAACGTGGAGCCCTCATCCGAGTACGGGTAGCCGTGGATTTGCATGACGCCCCACTCGGTTTCCTTCACGAAGAATTTGAAGGCCTCGAACACCTGGTCCGTTCCGAGCCACATGAACTTGTTGGTGCGGGGGTCCAGGTCCGGCTGGAAGAAGTCGGCGTATTTGGCGCGGATCTGGGAGTTGATGCCGTCTGCAGCGAGGACAAGATCGTAGTTGGCTTCGAGTTCCTCGATGGCCGGGGCCAGAGTGCTGAACCGCACGTCGACGTTCAGTTCGATGCAGCGGCGCTGCAGCAGCTCCAGCAGTTCCTTGCGGCTCATGGCAGCAAAGCCCTGACCGCCGACGGTGATCATCTCGCCGCGGAAGTGAATGTCGATATCGGACCAGCGGGCGAAGCGCCGGCTCATGTACTCGGCCACCACGGGGTCTGCGTTGCCGATGCCGCCGAGCGTCTCATCGGAAAAGACGACGCCGAAGCCAAAGGTGTCGCTGGCAGCGTTGCGTTCCCAGAGGGTGATGTCGTGCGACGGGTCCAGCTGCTTCATCAATGCTGCGAAGTAGAGACCGCCGGGGCCGCCTCCAACGATTGCGATTTTCATGGTGATGCTCCTTCTTAGGCCTGGCTCTGGCCGGCGGTGGTAAGTTGTTGTGTTTTGTTCGTCGGGTCCTCGTTGAGGAGGCCGTCGCGGAGCTTAAAGTGCTGGAGTTTGCCGCTGGGATTGCGTGGCAGTCCGGTGACGAAGCGGATGTCCCGCGGGTACTTGTACGGGGCGATGGTCTGCTTCACGAAGTCCTGGATTTCCTTGCGTTTTACGGCGTCTCCAATGACGCCCTCGCGCAGGACGATGAACGCGCACACGATGCTGCCACGATCAGGATCTGGTCGGCCGATTACCGCGTTCTCCACCACATCCGGGTGCTGGTCGATCGCGGCCTCAACCTCGGGTGCACCGATGTTGTAGCCGGAGGAGACGATCATGTTGTCCGAGCGGGCCTGGTAAGTGAAGTATCCGTCCTCGTCCAAGGAGAACGTATCCCCGGTGACGTTCCAGCCGCGGACCACGTAGTTCGCCTGCCGGGGGTCATCGAGGTAGCGGCAACCGGTGGGACCGATGACGGCCAAGCGGCCGATGTTTCCCGGGCCGAGCTCGTTGCCTTCCTCGTCGAGGATGGTGGCCCTGAAACCTGGGACAGCGCGACCTGTTGTGCCGGGGCGGATCTCGTCTCCGGCGGCTGAAATGAAGACGTGCAGCATTTCGGTGGCACCGATGCCGTTGACCAGGCGCAAACCTGTGGCCGCATGCACTGCATCCCACGTTTCCTTTGACAGGTGCTCCCCGGCGGAGACTCCGATGCGTAGGCTGCGAAGCAGGTCGCCGCGCTTTTCCTTGAGAATGGCACGGTAGGCCGTGGGGGCTGTGAAGAGGATGGTGGCGCCGGCGGCCGCCGCGTTCTCGGCGAGTTCCACCGGGCCGGCCTTTTCGGTCAGGAGCGACGACGCACCGAACCGCAGCGGAAAGACGACCAATCCCCCAAGCCCGAATGTGAAGGCAAGGGGAGGCGAACCGGCGAAGACGTCGTCCGCAGTGGGCTCCAAGATATAGCGGGCGAAGGTGTCTGCGTTCGCCAGGATGTCCCGGTGAAAGTGCATGGTCACCTTCGGCACACCGGTGGTGCCCGACGTCGGCCCCAACAGGGCGACGTCGTCCGCGGCGGTGTCCACAGCCATGAATTCCCCGCTTTTGGCCTGGCAGAGCGCGGCGAGGTCGTCGCCGTCGCGCCTTCCATAGGTCAGGACGGTGAGGTCATCCCCTGCAGCTACCGCGAGCTCGTCTACGAAGCGGTGATCGGAGATCGCGATTACCGGCTGTGTGAGCTGGATCAGAGTAGATACCTCGCTGGAGCGCAGCATTGGCATGGTGGTAACAACCACCGCACCTGCTTTCAGCACGCCAAGCCAGGCAGCCACGATCCAAGGATTGTTGGGGCCGCGCAGCAGCACGCGGTTCCCGGGCACGACGCCGAGGTCTTCCGTGAGGACCTGGGCCACTTGGTTGGAGCGCTTTTGCAGCTGTCCGTAGGTCCAGACAGCGCCGTCTGGAGTCCTGAGGGCCGGCCGGTCTGCACCGAACGTCTCGACGGCGTCGTCGATCAGCACGGTTGCAGCGTTTAGCCGTTCGGGGTAGTGGAGTTCCGGGAGGGTAAACTCGAGCGCCGGCCACGTCTCGGCGGGCGGCAAGTGGTCACGGGTGAACGTGTCGACGTGTGCCGAGGGCATCATGCTCATGGCCGTTCCTTTCATTGGTGCGTCGTTGAAGCTGATGGGTGGTGTTTTAGGCGCCGGCGCGGATCATGCCCTCTTGGGCGACCGTGGCGAGGAGTGTTCCCTGCCGGTCGAAGAAGCGGCCCATGGCCAGGCCCCTGTTGTTTTGGCCGGAAATGGCCTCCTGGGCGTAGAGGACCCAATCATCGGCCCGGCCGTCGCGGTGGAACCACATGGAGTGGTCAAGGCTCGCCGTAGCAAGCCCTGGGCTGGACCAGTTAAGACCGTTGACCCTGAGCAGCGGCTCCAGGATCGTGTAATCGCAAACGTAGGCCAGGGCGGTGCGGTGGAGGTCCGCATCGTCGGGCAGCGTATCGAAGGCCTTAACCCAGATGGCTTGCTGCGGCACAGAACCGCCCTCAAGCTCGACGTAGACCGGCCCGGGAATATGACGCATGTCGAAACTGCGTCCCGTGGACCAGTACTCGGCAGCTGGACTTGCGGTCGTGTCCAGCAGCACCTCCGCAGCGGAACGCAGCGAATCGGGTTCGACGGCGGCGGGAGCCTCCGCTTGGAAGTCCGGTCCGTCTTCGGGGACCTGGAAGGAACCCATTGCGGCGTAGACCGGCTTGCCGTTCTGGAAGCCGCGGACGGTGCGGGTGGAGTACCCGCGCCCGTCACGCAGACGCTCCAGTTCGTAGCGAACGGACGAACCGATATCCACCGGTCGCATGAAGTAGCTGTGCATGGAGTGGAGCTGCCTGTCAGTGTCCACCGAGCGCATCATCGCGGCTGCGGCTTGGGCGACCATGTCCCCGCCGTAAGCCTTGGGCCAAGGCACGTATTGGGTGGTTGCTTCGTAGGCTTCGTCGAAGAATTCAGCTTCAACGGGCGTCAGTTCGACGGCCTTGAGGAAGGTCTCGGAGGTCAGGGTTCCAGTGACCATGGCGTTTCAGGCCCTCCGGTAACCGGCGAGGGTTTCGTCGGCGACGTCCTCGAGGTTGACCACGAGGTTCTCCGGAGTACGCGCGGTGAGCCAGACCAGCTCCTCGGTCACGGACATGTTGGCTTCTACGTGCGGCATGAACGGCGGCACGAACACCCAGTCGCCGGCTTTCATGTCTAGGAACTCCTGGTAGTTCTCGCCGAAGTAAATGCGCCCGTGGCCGCGGAGCACGTAGCCGCCGGTCTCTGCCTCGCCGTGATGGTGCGGCAGCGAGCGGTAGCCGGGGGTGTTAGAGACCTGCCCGAACCAGATTTTGGTTGCCGGAGTGTGCTGGATGCTTACGCCGGAGACGCGGATGCAGTCGCCGGACTGCGCTGTGTTGGTGTCTTCCTCTCCGGCGCGGGTGACGACCGGGATGACCTTGCCGTCAGCCTGGGCGTAGATGGAATTGTCGCCTTCGAGGCGGTATTCGGTGGTGGTCTGGCTCATTGGTCGCTCCTAATCAGTTGGTGTGGGACTACGTGTTGACGGATACGGGGGCGTGGATCCGGAACTGGTTTTCCAGCCTGCCTATGCCATCGATTTCTGTGACGAGGACGTCGCCGTCCCTCAGGAAACGGGGCGGGGTCATTCCCATCCCCACTCC
This sequence comes from Pseudarthrobacter sp. TAF60_1, assembly GCF_052113505.1. Taxonomy (NCBI): domain Bacteria; kingdom Bacillati; phylum Actinomycetota; class Actinomycetes; order Micrococcales; family Micrococcaceae; genus Pseudarthrobacter; species Pseudarthrobacter sp. TAF60_1. The sequence goes on along the minus strand of NZ_JBFRDI010000016.1, from coordinate 33,255 downwards.
CCCGGGCGTTCCGGTGAGTACCAGGTCACCCGGTCGTAGGACAGTGAACTGCGAGATATAGGACAGGAGCTGCGCCGGGCCGAACACCAACGTGCTGGTGTTCCCCTGTTGTACGAGCTCGCCATTGACGTAGCCACGGACGTCGAAGTCGCCGTCGACCTCGTCCGCGGTCAGCATGACGGGGCCCACCGGAGTGGTGTGGTCGAAGGCTTTTCCCTGGAACCACTGCAGGGTTCGGTTTTGCCAATCCCGCATGGAGACATCGTTGGCAATCGTGTATCCGGCGATGGCTGCCTGCGCCTGGTCCTGGTCTGCACGGAACAGGTCAGAACCAACAACGACAGCCAGCTCGGCTTCCCAGTCCACCCGGCCGCTGCCATGGACTTCCACATCGTCTGACGCGCCCAGAAGGGTGTCTGCATACTTGGCAAAAAGCGTGGGGTGTTCGGGCATATCCCGCCCCATTTCCTCGATATGGTCCCCGTAGTTCAGGCCGCAGCAGATTACTTTCCCGGCACGGGGCAATAGCGGGGCAAAGTCAGCGTCAGCGGCCGCAGTGGCGGTTTGCTCTGCAGATGCAGCGGCCACCTCCACGATGCTCCGCCATTCCGGTTGAGCCAGGAGCGCCCCGACGTCGCTGGCCGGCAACTCAAGATACGAACCAGCGTCCGTGGCGAGCGCTGCCGTCGTACCTCCGGTGGCGGTGCGCAAGGTGGCAAGTTTCATTGCTGATGTCCCTTCAGGAAAACTATATGTCGACTTTTTTGCGATCGTCACATATCCTCAATGTAGCACGGCGGAAATGATCTGCACAGAGGCATTTCAGAAGTTTTTGCAGTTGCAACAACGAGGAGGAACAGCATGAGCCACAAGACGATCAACCCGGCATCACTGCCTAAACCATCGGGCTACGCGCACGGCGTGCTTGCAGACAACACCGTGTTCCTGGGCGGTCAAACTGCCTTGGACAAGAACATGAAAATCGTTCCCGGCGGCATCGTGGAACAGTTCACGCAGGCATTTTCCAATGTGCTCACCACCCTGCGTGAGGCTGGCGGACAGCCAGAGGACCTCGTCACCGTGACCATCTATCTCACGGACGTTGACGACTACATGGCCAACGGCCGTGAAATTGGGCGGATCTGGCGCGAAATGGCGGGCACGCAGTACCCCGCCATGGCCGGCATCGGCGTCACGCGGCTGTGGCAAAAAGAGGCCATGATCGAAATCCAAGGCATCGCGGTAATCCCGCAGCGCTAGTACCTGAACACGGGCCGTGAGGCGACAGCCTGATGGCATGCTTCAGGAACAGGGCATCAATCGTCCGCGGCCCGCGGTAATAAGGAGAAAATATATGTCTGTACTATCAGGGCTCGCGGGAGCTCTCGCCGACGGTTCGATACAACTCGTTGACCTGACCACGCCGTTATCCAGCGAGACACCGATTCTGAGCCTTCCCGATCCGTTTGCCAATACAGTCGGGCTCAGCCTCTCGCCCGTGAGCCATTATGATCAGGCGGGCCCCGCGTGGGCGTGGAACGACGTCTCAATCGGTGAACACGCGGGCACTCATTTGGACGCCCCCGTGCATTGGATCTCCGGAAAAGACGGCAAATCAGTAGATGAGATTGAACCGTCACGCCTTGTCGGTCCGCTGGTCGTCATTGACAAGACCACGGAAGCGGAGCAGAACCCTGATTTTCTGCTTGAGCCTGAGGATTTTGAGGCATGGGAACGCGAACACGGAGCGTTTCCGGCGAACTGCTGGGTAATCTACAGGACAGGGTGGTCCCGCCGTGGCGGCAGCACCACTGACTTCATCAATGCTGATGAAGCCGGACCCCACACCCCGGGTGTGTCCGCGCGTGGAGCTAAATGGCTCGCAGAGCACGACAGCGTTAGCGGATTTGGCGTCGAAACCGTTGGAATCGATGCTGGTCAGGCAGGCACTTTTGACCCAATGTTCCCGGCTCATGACTACCTCTTGGGGGCCGATAAATACGGGTTAACGTCTCTGCGGAACGTGGAAAAGCTCCCCGTTGTCGGAGCAATGATCACTGTTGCCCCGCTTCCCATTGTCGGTGGAACCGGGAGCCCGGCACGTGTGTACGCCTTGGTGGAACGGTCATGAGCGGGGACGTGCGCGTTTCGGCCCTCGTCGGCCAGACACTGGCCAAACTTGGCGTGGGCCACGTCTTTGGCGTGGTGGGTAGCGGCAACTTCGATGTCACGAACACGCTGGTTCAAGAAGGTGTTCCGTACACAGCAGCGAGGCACGAGGGCGGTGCGGCCACGATGGCCGACGCTTACGGGCGGATGTCGGGCAAGGTAGGCGTGGTCACTACGCATCAGGGCTGCGGCCTGACCAACGCTATTACCGGCGTCGGTGAAGCCGCGAAGAGCCGGACCCCGATGATCGTACTAACGGCCGATACACAGGGCGCTGCGGTCCGGTCCAACTTCAAAATCGACCAGGACGGGCTCGCCCGCAGTGTCGGCGCGGTGGCCGAACGAATCCATTCTCCTGAATCTGCGGTGGCCGATACGGTCCGCGCGTACCGCACAGCGGTAAATGAGCGCAGGACAGTGGTGCTGAGTCTGCCTTTGGACGTGCAGTCAGCGTCTGCTCCAGACAATGTGGGCGCCGTGGAACTTCAGGAACCCGCACGGCTCCGTCCCGATCCAGCAATGGTCAAGCAGCTGGTTCAGCTCATTCAGAAGGCCGAGCGTCCGGTCTTTGTGGCCGGTCGCGGCGGCCGGGGTGCCAGGGACGCCATACTTGAGTTGGCTGAGCATGCCGGGGCATTGGTAGCCACCTCGGCCGTCGCCAACGGACTGTTTAATGGAGCCTCATTCAACCTCGGCATTTCGGGTGGCTTCTCTTCACCACTCACTGCCGAACTGATCAGCCGTGCGGACCTCATCGTCGGATGGGGCTGCACGCTGAACATGTGGACCATGCGGCACGGGCGCCTGATCTCTCCGGACGCCAACGTTGTGCAGGTCGACGTCGAGGATGCGTCCTTGGGTGCCAACCGGAAGATTTCGCTGGGGGTCTTGGGAGACTCGGCGCTGACGGCCGAGGATGCTCTCTCCGAGCTAAGATCTGTCCAGCCGATTCCTCAAGAAAAGTTCCGCACCGAAGAAAATGCCCTTGCCATCAAACAGGAGTCCCGCTGGCGGGACGTGGAGACACCGGATCTTTCCACGACCAGCTTGATTGATCCCCGCGTGCTCAGCCGTGAACTGGATTCGATCCTTCCTGCCGAAAGGATCGTTTCCGTAGATTCCGGGAACTTTATGGGATATCCGAGCCAGTACCTGTCGGTTCCCGACGAGTTTGGTTTCTGCTTTACCCAGGCATTCCAGGCCGTCGGTCTCGGCCTCTACACTGCCATCGGAGCCGCGATTGCCCAGCCCACCCGGCTACCGGTACTCGGCGCCGGCGACGGCGGGTTTCTCATGGGAATCAGCGAACTGGAAACGGCAGTCCGTCTCAGGCTGCCCTTGGTGTGCATTATTTACAACGACGACGCCTATGGTGCGGAGGTCCACCACTTCGCGGAGATGGATAACTCCCCTGACCTGGGCAGCGTCACGTTCCCCGAGACTGACATTGCCGCGATTGCCCGCGGGTTCGGCGCCCAAGGCGTGGCGGTCCGAAAGGTAGAGGATCTTGAACCGGTAAAGGACTGGGTAGCGGAATTTCAGGCAGGAACCCAAACCCGCCCTCTGGTGATCGATGCCAAAATCGCCTCGGACGGGGGCTCGTGGTGGCTTGCTGAGGCTTTTCAAGGCCACTGACGGGCGGGGCCCGAACTATCCAAGCAGAAGGGCCGGACCCGCATTGGGGGATTCGGCCCTTCTTTCGTCGTTGTTATCGGCCTTCAGAACCACGCCCCACCCAGGCCAGGGACCGAACCCAAGCTCACACCTTGAAGTACTTCGCCTCCGGGTGGTGGAACACAAACGCGTCGGTGGACTGCTCGGGGTGCAGCATCAGCTCGTCACTGAGGACCACGCCCATCCGCTCGGGTTTCAGCAGCTCCGTCACCTTGCGGCGGTCCTCCATGTCCGGGCACGCAGGGTACCCGAGCGAGAACCTCGCACCGCGGTAATCCAGCTTGAAGTAGCCGGCCGTGTCCTTCGGCTCCTCGGCGGCGAAACCCAGCTCAGTACGGATGCGGGCATGCCAGAATTCCGCGAGCGCCTCGGTGAGCTGCATGACCAGGCCGTTGAGCTCGTAGTAGTCGCGGTAGTGGTTCCCGGCGAACAGCTTGGACGTGAACTCGTCGATCTTGGAGCCGGCGGTGACCAGCTGCACCGGCAGCACGTCGATCTGGCCTGATTCGCGCGAGCGCACGAAGTCGGCGAGGCACAGGTGCCGGTCCCGGCGCTGGCGCGGGAAGTCGAACCGCAGCCGGTCGGTGCCGATCGGACCGCCGGAACCACCGTCGGGGGCGAGGAGACCCGCAGTGCCGAGGACGCCGTCGGGATCTGTATCGTGGTGCAGCACCACCACCTGTTCGCCTTCGGCGACCACCGGGAAGTAGCCGTAGGCGACGGACGCGTCGAGCATGCCCTCGGCGAGGATGCGGTCCAGCCAGTACCGCAGGCGCGGCCGGCCCTCGCGTTCCACCAGTTCCTCGTAGGAGGCGCCGTCCTCGCCGCGGCCGGGCTTGAGCCCCCACTGCCCCATGAAGGTGGCGCGCTCGTCGAGGAAGGCCGAATAGTCGTGGAGTGAAACGCCGCGCACAATGCGCGTTCCCCAGAACGGCGGCGAGGGCACCAGGTTGTCGGCCACGACGTCGGACCGGCCCGGCATTGCCTCCGGCTCGGTCACCGTGAACTTCGCACCTCCCTTGTGGATCCGCTTCTTCAGCGGCGGAAGGCCGACGGCGTCAGGAGACTCGCCGCGGGCAACGCGCACCAGGGGCTCCATCAGGGCCAGGCCCTCGAAGGCGTCCTTGGCGTACCGCACGGTGCCTTCAAACTGCTCCGCCAGATCCTGCTCCACGTAGGCGCGGGTCAGGGCGGCGCCGCCGAGGATGATGGGCCACTTCGTTGCGAGGCCGCGGGACTGGAGTTCGGCGAGGTTTTCCTTCATCACTACGGTGGACTTCACCAGCAGCCCGGACATGCCAATCACGTCGGCGTTGTGTTCCTCGGCGGCGGCCATGATCTCGGCGATGCCCTGCTTGATGCCGATGTTGACCACTTTGTAGCCGTTGTTGGTGAGGATGATGTCCACCAGGTTCTTGCCGATGTCGTGCACATCGCCGCGCACGGTGGCGATCACCATGGTGCCCTTGCCCGAGGAGTCCGACTTCTCCATGTGCGGCTCGAGCAGGGCCACCGCGTTCTTCATGACCTCGGCGGACTGCAGCACGAACGGCAGCTGCATCTCCCCCGCGCCGAAGCGCTCACCGACGACCTTCATGCCTTCGAGCAGTTGGTCGTTGATGATGCCGAGCGGGCTCAGGCCTTCGCTGCGGGCGAGGTCGAGGTCCGCTTCGAGGCCCTTGCCTTCGCCGTCGATGATGCGGCGCTGCAGGCGTTCGCCGGTGGGCAGGGCGGCGAGTTCGGCGGCGCGCTGGTCCTTGAGCGCTGCGGTGTCGACGCCGGCGAACAGGTCCAGCATGATGGCCAGCGGGTCATACGTGACGTTGCCGTCGGCGTCGTATTCGCGGCGGTCATAGACGAGGTCCAGGGCCACCTTGCGCTGTTCTTCCGGGAGGGAGGCGAGCGGCACGATCTTGGCGGCGTCGATGATGCCGCTGGTCAGGCCCGCCTGCACGGCCTCGTGCAGGAATACCGAGTTCAGGACCATGCGCGCTGCCGGGTTGAGGCCGAAGGACACGTTGGAGACGCCGAGGGTGGTGTTGATGCCGGGGTACTTGGTGCTGATCTGGCGGATGGCCTCGATGGTTTCGATGCCGTCCCGGCGGGTTTCTTCCTGGCCGGTGGCCACGGGGAAGGTCAGCGCGTCCACGATGATGTCCTCGACGCGCATCCCCCATTCGCCCACCAGGGCCTCGACGAGGCGGGAGGCGATGGCCACCTTGCCCTCGGTGGTGCGTGCCTGGCCCTGCTCGTCGATGGTCAGGGCGATCACGGCGGTGCCGTGTTCCTTCACGAGCGGCATGATGCGCGCGAAGCGGCTGTTCGGGCCGTCACCGTCCTCGTAGTTGACGGAGTTGACCACCGGGCGCCCGCCGATGAGTTCGAGCCCGGCCTGTAGCACCGGCGGTTCCGTGGAGTCGATGACGAGCGGGAGGGTGGAGGCCGACGCGAAACGTGAGACGACCTCCTTGATGTCCGCCACGCCGTCGCGCCCTACATAGTCGATGCAGACGTCCAGCAGGTGCGCGCCGACTCGGACCTGCTCGCGGGCGATGTCCACGCAGTCGTCCCAGCGCTCGTCGAGCATCGCCTGGCGGAACGCCTTGGAACCGTTGGCGTTGGTGCGCTCGCCGATGGCGAGGTACGCGGACTCCTGGTCGAAATTCACGTGGTGGTAGAGGGACGCGATGCCTGCTTCACGCTCGGTGGGGGTGCGGGCGGTAGTTCCGTTCCCGCTGCTGGTGACCGGGGCTTTGGTGCGGAAGGGCGCAAGGCGTTCGACGACGGCGGCCATGTGCTCCGGCGTCGTGCCGCAGCAGCCGCCCACGAGGCCGAGGCCGAATTCGCGCACGAACTGCTCGTGCGCGGTGGCGAGTTCGGTGGGTGAGAGCGGATAGTGCGCGCCGTTGGGGCCGAGGACCGGCAGGCCGGCGTTGGGCATGCAGGCGATGGCCACGGAGGACTGCTTGGAGAGGTGGCGGAGGTGCTCGCTCATCTCGTCCGGCCCGGTGGCGCAGTTCAGGCCGATGGCGTCGACGCCGAGCGGCTCGAGGGCGGTGAGCGCGGCGCCGATCTCGGATCCCATCAGCATGGTTCCGGTGGTTTCGACGGTCACCTCGACGAAGATGGGGAGCCGGACGCCGCGGGTCACGATGGCCCGTTTGCAGCCGTTGACCGCGGCTTTGGTCTGCAGGAGGTCCTGGCTGGTTTCGATGAGGAAGGCGTCCGCTCCCCCGTCGATGAGGCCCTCGGCCTGTAGAGCGAAGGTCTGTTTGAGGTAATCGTAGGTGGTGTGCCCGAGGCTGGGGAGCTTGGTGCCCGGCCCCATCGAGCCGAGGACCCAGCGCATCCGTCCATCTGTTTTTTCTGCCGCTTCGGCGCGTTCGCGGGCGATCTCGGCGCCTTTCCGGGCGAGCTCTTCGATCCGGTCGTCGATGCCGTAGTCGGAGAGGTTGGACCAGTTGGCGCCGAACGTGTTGGTTTCGACCGCGTCGATGCCCGTGGCGAAGTACGCGTCATGGATGTCCGCGAGGACGTCCGGGCGCGTGTGGTTGAGGATCTCGTTGCAGCCTTCCAGCCCCAGGAAGTCCTCCTCGAGCGACAGCTCCCGGCCCTGCAGCATGGTGCCCATGGCGCCGTCGGCAATGACGACCCGGTGGTTCACCGCATCCAGCAGCTCCTGGGCGCGTGCGGGGCGGGGGACGGACTCAATATCAAGCGCGAAACGAGGCATCTAAACAGATTACGGGTGGGGGCTGGAACGTTGCGCTGTGTGTCTGTGTACTACGGCGGCGGGAATGGCGAATCGCTTTGGTCGTCGTGCGGGCTCCAAGCGCGGACCGAGCCTGGTTCCTAAGGAGATGGCTGCGTAGCTTCTCGTCCCACGGACCACGGGTGTGGGTTTCTCGATATTGGAACGGACGACGGCGGGACTTCCCGCCGTCGTCCGTTCCAATCCAGTGCCGCAGGTGATGCTAGACGGCGGCCGGAACCAACTTTGCCTCGCGCAGGTCCTTGGACGCGGCGAACTCCTCTGCGGGCGCATTCTCCTGGTATTCGACGAGTTCCACATGGTGCTCCACCAGAGCGTTCTTTACGTCCGAAGGGGAAGCATAAAAATACTCCCGGCGCAGGTTGACGAGGTTAACCCGCTCCGCAGCAAAGTGCTGGTGGAGCATAGTCTCAATCCCGACTGAATCCTTGGAGAAGAACAGGGCATGGACGTCAAAGAGGAACGGGACCGACGCATCACCAAGTTCGCGCACCCGTTCCATGGGGTTGAGGCGGCGCGTCATGCCGATCTTGACTACCCCGTCACCGAATGCGCCGAGATTCGAGATGACATAGACATACCCAGCGCGCGTGTTGAGCGCATTGTCCTCTGCGTCGGCGAGCTTTGCTTCTGCGTCCTCGAGTTGCTCCTGGACACGCTGGACACCTTCAACGTCTCCCGCGGCCTGAAGTTGGACGAGAACATTGGCGTAATGATCGACCTCTTTCTGCTGTTTGGCCTTAAGCGCTTCCCACTCGCGCTGCGCCTTAGCAGCCTCCCTGGCTTCGGCTCGCGCTTCGGCTTCCATTTGCTTCTGAATGGCGACGGCTTCCAGGTGCCGTGCCGCAAGTTCAAGTTCCTTCTCGCGCAATGAGTGGAAGGCATTGGTGATTTGCAGTCCTATCATGGTGCCCCGCTTGGCGATCTGCTCACGTGCCTTCTCAAGGCGTGCTGCAGCAGTGTGCAGATTCCCGGCTTTCACGGTCTTTACACAGTTCTCGGCCTCAGCGTTGTAGGCACGAAGCAACAGCGCAGAGAGGTCGCGGACGAACTTGCTGCCTTCCTTTGTTGAACCGTTGAAAGTGAAGCCAGAGACGGTTGTCACAGCAGTCTTTTCACGCAGCTTGTCTTTGATGCGTGCACGGACGGTCGCCAACTCGTCCGCGAGCTTCACGGACGTCTCGGCAGGATGCTCGTAGTCGTAAAACCCCACGTTGTGCCTGTCGGCGACTTGCCGGACGTCCAGAACCTCGCCCTGAACGAAAGCCAATTCGGCTTTCATCGCAGCCAACTCCTTCTGAGCCGAACCGATATTGCGCACCAAGTCCACTTCATGGCGTTCCTTAGCCAAGGTATCCATAGCCCAGAGTCGCTGCAGGTCTGCGAGCATCTGCGCATTCGCCAGGTACACCTCATCGGCGTACTGCTTCAAGCCGGTGGCTGGCAGGGGCGGGGCACCGAAGCTGGTCCGATAAGTATTTCCGGCGCTGATGCTGAACCCTTCGGCGGGAGCACCAAAAGCCTTCTTGTACTGCTTCAGGAAGTCGAGCAGTATCCAGAGCACGCCGCCCGCTAGTAGCAAACTGACCGGGAAAGCCTCCGTGGGAACGAAGGCCATGATCAAAAGGCAAGTGCACGCCAAAGCAATATGCTTAGTAAAGCGTCCGGGTGTTTTCTTCGGTTTTTCCGGTTCCGGTGCAGTGCCGGATGATACGTCTGACATGGTTCCCCCATTAGTCGCTGAATACTTCTCGAACGGTAGCAGCAGGGAACGACAAAACAGAGCGCAGCGGCTTCCACCGTTCTTCCTCCAAGGCGACCGACTTCACACCGTCGATATGCTGATCAAATCCGAGGGAATTGTCATCGAGTTCTACTGCTCCCACTTCCACAAGGGAAGAGGCTTCGAGCTGGAGCGGCCGTACTTGTAGGACCCGCTGCAGGTGAGGCGGTGATACGGCATTGTGTGGCGCTGATAGCCTGTGCCAAACGAGATTAATGGCACGCACTCAGGGGAAGTATGTCCGCGGAAGAAACGCAGGAGCTTGGTCGAGAAGGGGCATTTCTCTTTAAACGCTGGCTAGAAAGCACGACCTACTTTGATCTTCCATGGATCGTCTACCACAAAAACGGCATGTGCGAAGTCCGATACAAGGACGGCCCGAAGGGTATCAAACGGTTCGACATAGCAGGATCGCAACTTCGGAACCCACCGGTACCCGTCTGGGTTGAGGGGAAGAGATACACGTCTGATAGCGGTCTGCGATCGATGTTCCTTGAAATGGTGGCAATAGCGTATGCGGCGTACCGGTACAAGAAGGTCAATGGAAGCACTGACGGTGGCGATCAGTTCATATACGCCACCACCCACCCTTTTGCAGTCACGAGTTGGACTGATCTTGTTACCACAGCAACAGTCCAAGAGGCCTTCGAGGCTCACCCGGAGATTGTCGGTGCTGACCCCTTCAATGTAGATGACGCCCAAGTCGTCAGGGACCGTCTCTGGATAATCGTGTGGAGCGAAAGACAGGACGAGCTGTCCTTAACCGGGGATGAAGTTCAGTCCATTTGGACCCTTCTCAAACGCAAGGAAATCGAATGACCACCTTCACGGAGCGGCTGGAAGCAGCAACGGACACCCGAGACCCCAGGGATTACGTTCGGCGAGTCAAGACTGTAGTTGCCGACGAGCTACGTTCTGCAGATCCTTCGATAAAGCTGCTGGACACCGGATACTACGCCCATAGCGCGATCCCAGACTTCGAAGCGATCTGGGCTCACAGTCAAACGAAACGTCCCATATTCCTTCGGGATGGCCTCGCTGACGTCGTTGCAGCGCACGATATGACGTTCCTGCCCTCGACCCACCCAGCAGTTCTGACACTGGACACGGCACAAGTGCCGGTAGAACTAATAGCTGAGGCGGAAACGGAATCGGCTTCTAAACCCGAAGGGCTCATTGCGATAGGGACATCGTTCAACTCCGAAGTCCTATCGAGCGAAGCGCCGTCGCCGCTCGCGAAACTAGTGCGAACCAACTTTGTTAAGGGTGCCCGCGGACTAATCACTCCTGACACCCTTGATGACTTTGACGACCAGAATGACGAACCAGCGTCAGACGACGTCAGACGCCAGATGGACATCATCTCCTCGCACTTTGACGGGCGGATAGCATTCCGGATCAAAGCCTTGTCCGGCCTGATAGCGCTTTCGGAGATGGGTGAAGAAGAGTTCGCCGAAAAGCAGCAAGAAATAGACATGCTTGCCGGCGAATTGGATCCCGAGGAACTCGAGTGGCTTCTACCTGCCTTGCTTCTTTCCGATAACCGTCCGACCGCTCAATTCTGGGGACGGTTCGGAACGCTGTTCGACTTACGGGACTTAGAACGTATGTCAGCCCCGCTACAGGGCTTCGATCTGACCGACCTCGTGGAGGCCAATAAGGATTCATGGTCTGCCCGCCGTGCCTACTCCGGACTTTGGATCACTGACGACTCTCCCGCGACGGATAGTCGCGACGGTGCCGGTATGGACGACCAGCAACAACTCGACGGGGTTCCAGCAAAAAGCGTGCCCGCTGAAAGTTGGTCCTTCGTGGGAACCGTTCTCAGCAAGCGACTTCCGGAGTCCGCTCGACGGATCGCGGTCGCTTGGGACGCCCACAAGTTGAAGCGGGCTCCCGCCCAATCATCCAAGTCCTGGGACCAAGCAAGAGAACTCATTGCAGATCAAACGCTTCTGCAGGTCGACCTTCATGGCATCCAAAGGTCCGTGTCTGTGAACGCAGTCCAATCTACTGATATCAGAGCGGATATAACTGACGTAACGACGTCCGTTGAAGATAGTTACCTCGTTTCTTCGGTGGCCTTGGGCTTGAAAAACACAGAAGATGAAGTCGTTCGAGTCGACGTTGATTTTGGCGGTTCTATGATCAGCGCAGCCTTGGACGTCAGGCTCAGTGACCTGGTTGAAACAGCGACTACGGTTTTTGACAGCCGCGCCGTCCTAGCCGACGAAGCTGCCGACTGATACTCGACAGTCACCTCGACGAAGATGGGGAGCCGAATGACGCCGGTGCGATAGCCTGTTTGCAGCCGTTGATGGCGGCTTTGGTCTGCAAGAGCTCCTGGCTGGTTTCGATGAGGAAGGCGTCCGCTCCCCCGTCGATGAGGCCCTCGGCCTGCAGGGCGAAGGTCTGCCAGCTCGGCAACCGGCACATTCGCCTTCTTGGCTTTATGCGTGCCAGACGGCGGACCGAGCCTACAGTCCAACTGCGGAACCGCTCCCAGAAGGCGTTGACGTTGTTGCAGGTTCGGAAGACGTGTTGGATAAACCGTCTTATGCGGACGAAGTGATTGATGCTCTTCGCGAACGCAAGGCCAACTTGGACTTCGATAACTTGCTATGGCGTCGCAAGATCCCCTCTTCACCGATGACAGGCAATCACGGGTGGTTCGTCGAATCGAATTCAGGTGGGAACGAACGGTGGTTTGTGCGGAAAGCCAACGGTGTAACCGTCCGCAAGGCTATGCCCCGAGATTTTCTGGAAGCGTTGGAAGAGAAAGCTTCGCTCGACCCTCGCGAAATAAAGCATGATTTCCAACTCACGGACCATGGGCTCGCGGCGTGGTACGCACGAACCTACTCTGATGTCCTTTGGAAGGTTTCGCGAAGCAACCGAAACGCTTCCCTCATCGGCGTCAGCCGTGAGAATCAGGACAGCTAGCTACACCGTCCCGGTACGTTGCTGACAAGGATTGAACTGACGGAATAGGAGGAAATTTCCGGGTGCAAGATCCTTGTGTCCCATTCCCACCCGGAAAAGCCTTTTTGGCTCAGCTGCATTGTTGGTAGTGCCTGGTCTCTGCGCGGGGCCACCGAGAAGTTTAACCTTTCTGTCACTACGGCGACAGCGCGCTGGTGGGGCCGCGAGCGGGAGGTGGGCGAGGTTGGTTTGGAGGGCCGCGGGAGTCGGCCGCTGACCTGCCCACCCGGACTTTGCGCACTGAAAGGCGCCTGTTCGGGGCTACGTGTGAACAAGAGCTGGTGGCCGCACAGGAGCACGGACCGCTGGCCCCCGAACGCCACCACGGTCCACGGTCCACGGTCCACGGTCCACGGTCCACGGTCCACGGTCCACGGTCCACGGCATCTTGAATGGCGCCCGAGTTGCCGTCAAGCGAAGTCGTTTTGCACCAAAGCACGGCACTGTGGTCAACCATAGACAGACTGCGACATACACCTGGGACTGGATTGACGGCCAAAGTCGAATCTCAACCGGTCGTTTCGGCTGACCCCGTACTGTCAGTTTTGAGTAATAGTTGATGACGTCAGTGGTGCATTTCTTCCACACCATGCATTCGGTGCGGTTACCACGTCGACAAAACCCGCGATAAACATAGTGGTACCGGGGCCGGCGCCACTAAACCTCCGCGACCGGAGCCGCGAACTGCGCCTCGTACAGCCGCGCATACGCCCTCCCGCGGCCAGCAACGAAGCGTGGGTCCCCTGTTCCACGATCTGGCCGGCCTGCATCACCAGGATGAGGTCGGCGTCACGGATCGTGGACAGTCGATGCGCGATCACAAAAGACGTCCGGTCCGACCGCAAAGCCCGCATGGCCTTCTGCACCAGCACCTCGGTACGGGTATCCACTGAAGAAGTCGCCTCGTCCAGGATCAGCACCGACGGCCGGGCCAGGAACGCCCGCGCAATCGTCAGCAACTGCTTCTCCCCCGCCGACACGTTGCCACCCTCGTCCTCCAAAACCGTGTCGTACCCCTCCGGCAGCGACCGCACGAACCGGTCCACATAGGTTGCCGTCGCCGCCTCCATGATTTCCGCCTCGGTAGCAGCAGGCCGCCCGTACGCAATGTTGTCCCGGATGGTCCCGCCGAACAGCCACGTATCCTGCAGCACCATCCCCAGCCGAGAGCGCAGCTCACGCCGCGGCACCGAGGTGCCATCCACGCCGTCGAGCGTTATCCGCCCCGCATCCAGCTCATAGAACCGCATCATCAGGTTCACCAGCATGGTCTTGCCCGCACCGGTCGCTCCCGCAATCGCCACCGTTTGCCCCGGGTCCGCCACCAAAGAAAGCGACGAAATCAGCGGCTTATCCGGCGAGAACGCAAAGGACACCGCCTCACACTCAAGCCGGCCGCGGACCGCTCGGCCGCCGTCGGACGCCTTGCCCGAAGTACCCGACGGATCCGGCGACTGCTCGTGCTCATCAAGGAGCGAGAACACCCGCTCAGCAGACGCCACCCCGGACTGCAGCAGGTTCGCCATGGACCCCAGCTGCGCCAAGGGCATGGTGAACTGCCGCGAATACTGAATGAACGCCTGCACATCGCCCAGCTGCATCGCCCCGGACGCCACCTGCAGACCTCCCACCACCGCGATGCCCACGTACACCAGGTTCCCGACTGCGCGCCAAAGCGTTCGTGGGCACCCCTACCGCCCGCCCCCGCTACCGGCTGAGGCACCCTCCGACGACGGGCCATTAATCGGGCGCGTCGACCGCCAGGCTGAGCCGGTCCACCCCGTGCATGGCATCTGCTGCCCGGACGAGCGTCAGGTGCGAGAAGGCCTGCGGAAAGTTCCCCGCCATCCGATCCTCGTCCGTTGCGTACTCCTCGCTCAGCAGACCCAGCTCGTTGGCGAAGCCCACGAGCCTGTCCATCAGGGCCTTTGCGTCGTCCTGCCGCCCTGTGCGCGCATACTGCTCCACAAGCCAGAAGGAGCAGGCGAGGAAAGGATGTTCACCCGGTTCCAGGCCGTCAACGCCCGTTTTTGTGCTATAGCGCAGCAACAGGCCGTCGTCGGTCAGGAGTTCCTCTTCCAGCCGTGCGACTGTGCCGAGCATGTGCTTGTCGTTGTATGGGAGAAAGCCGACCTGGGGCATCACGAGCAGGGCCGCATCAGTCTGCGTTCCGCCATAGGTCTGCGTAAAGGAATTGATGTCCTGGTTGAAGCCCTCGCGCATGATCTCTTCCCGTAACCGGTCCCGCAGCTTCTCCCACTTTGTGGCATCCCCAGGCAGTCCGTGGAGCTGGATGGCCCGGATCCCGCAGTTGAAGGCGGCCCACATCATCACGCGTGAGTGTGTGAAGTACTGTGCGGCGCCGCGCATCTCCCACAGGCCGAAGTCCTTGTCGTCGATGTGTTTTTCGACGAACCCCAGGAGCGCCTTCTGCAGGGCCCAGGAGAAATGGTCTTCCTTGCCGCCGGCCATGCGCAGTCGTTCCAGTGCCACCATCACTTCGCCCACAACGTCAGCCTGGAACTGCGATACTGCAGCATTTCCGATCCGCACAGGCTTGGAGTCTTCGTAGCCGGGGAGGTGGGCCAGCTCGCGTTCAGGAAGCTCCCGTTCTCCCCCAACCCCGTACATGATCTGCATCTGCTCGGGATCGCCGGCGAGGGCCCGCAGAAGCCAGTTGCGCCACTGCAGCGCCTCCGTTTCGTAGCCGTGGGTCAGCATCGATTCCAGCGTCAAGGCCGCATCGCGCAGCCAGCAGTACCGGTAGTCCCAGTTCCGCGGCCCGCCGAAATCCTCGGGGAGGGACGTGGTGGGTGCCGCGACGATGCCGCCCGTTTCAAAATGCGTCAGGGCCCGCAACACCAGCAGCGAACGCTTTACCGCACCCCCGTAGACGCCGTCCTGCTGGCAGTGACTTCCCCAGCGGCTCCAATAGTCAGTGGCTTCCTCGAGGGCCACATCAACGTCAGTGGCTGCGGGCAACGGGCGGTGCGACGGGAACCACGTCAGTTCGAAATCAAGCTGCTCGCCCTTTGACACGAGGAATTCCCCCTCGTGGGCGTGCGCGTGGGCGTGCGGAAGATGAGGCCCCCGCAGTGCGAGAGCATCCGGACCGGCCATGGCCAACAGGACCGGCGCCGCCGTCGGCTCCTGGTCGCGGACCCGGCTCATCCACGGCAGGACCGTCGAATATCCCGGCCGGATCCGAAGTTCCTGGCGTATCTCCACGCTGCCTTCCACACCGGTGATACGGCGGACAAGGGATTACCCGCTGTCCCCTAGCGGCATGAAGTCGGTGACCAGGACGGATCCGCTGCCGGTCTTCCAAGTGGTTTGGAGGACAAAGGTCGAGTCAATATAGCGCCATTCCACAACTTCAGCGTCGGCTTCACTGGGGGCCAACAGCCAGCGGCCATGCTCTTCGGTGCCCAGGATCCGGCTAAACACCGACGGCGAGTCGAAGCGCGGGAAACACAGCCAGTCCACGCTGCCATCCCGGGCTATGAGTGGCCCGGTCTGAAGGTCCGACAGCAACGCATAATCCTCAATAGGGGAAGCCATGCTCCCCACTCAACCACAATTTTTTCACCCGGGTCAGGCCCGCTTTCGGCCCACCCTGACGGGCCCGGAACCGTCCCGCCGGCCGCCTACATACCAGGATGGTCGGGCCCAATCGGGTCACCTACCAAAAGGGGTGGTTAGAACCATCCAGAAATAGCGTTTCGCCTACCTGCCGATGACGGGACGATGGATGACAAGCCCACCTCCGGCGAAAGAGGAAAAAGCAGTTCCCATCCCAGCGACAAATGACGTAGCGAGAAAGACTGATCAACATGACACGAGAAGAAGCCTACGCACGGTGCCCCTCGGATTCGTATGTGGAATTCTATGGCGGCCAATGGCTCGTCGTCCCGCTTGCGCCGGTCCAGCAGCCAGCCTTCTTCACGTGCCTGCCGGGCGAGCGCCGCAGCACCCGCCGTTGATCGATAGGGAGGAGCGAAGCCGGGTGCTGTTCGCACCCGGCTTCGCTCCTTCTCGTCTGGTTACCGGGTGGCGCCTATAGGTTCGTCCTCGACGTCCTTAGGTGCCGTGAGATCCATCTCGAGCAGCGGCACAACTTTGGACTTGGTGACGTAGCGGTGACCCAGCCATAGAACGATGAAGACCGGCAACCCGAGGTAGGAGGAAAGCACCTCCACGGACCGTCCGGCAAGCACAGCCTCGTAGTTCTGTCCCGCGATGACCAGTATGAGCAGGGCAAAGGCCAGCAGGGGGCCAATGGGGAACAGGGATGCTTTGTACGGCAGGTCGCTGACTTTATTTCCCTGGGCCAGGAAGCCGCGCCTGAAACGGTAATGGGAGACCGCGATTCCCGCCCAGACGATGAAGCCGCACAGGCCCGACATGTTCAGCAGCCACGAGTATGCTGCGCCCTGCCCGACGATCGCGGAGAGGAACCCGAAGAGTCCCACGGCCGCCGTCGCGAGCAACGCCGCGATCGGCACACCACGCGAATTGGTCCGGCCGAAGATCTTCGGTGCCATGCCGTCATGGGCCATGGCGTAAAGCATCCGGGTGGAGGCATATAGTCCGGAGTTGCCCGCGGACAGGATTGCGGTCAGGATCACGGCGTTCATCAAGGCCGCCGCGAAGGCGATTCCGGCGCGGGAGAAGACCAGGGTAAAGGGTGATGATGCAATATCGGACTCACCGGAAGCCAGCAGGCTCGGATCGGTGAACGGTATGAGGCAGCCGATGATAAAAATGGCGCCGATGTAGAAAAGCATGATGCGCCAGAAGACAGTGCGGATAGCCTTCGGCACCTCGCGGCGCGGGTTCTTCGCTTCGCCGGCGGCGACTCCTACGAGCTCGGTGCCTTGGAAGGAAAAACCCGCAACCATGAAGACAGAGATGATCGAAACCCAACCCCCGTGGAACACATCATCGCGGTTTTCCCAGTTGCTCAGTCCCGGAGAGTTATCCCCGAGGATGCCGAAAATCATCAGCACACCGGCGATCAGGAAGAGCACCACTGCGCTGACTTTGATCAGTGAGAGCCAGAACTCCGACTCACCGAAGGCCTTCGCCGAGAGGGCGTTGAGCCCGGTGAGTGCCAGCAGGAAGATCCCGGCCCACACCCATCCCGGGACCCCCGGGAACCAGAAGTCCACGACGATTCCGGCCGCGACCAGCTCTGCGGCCACCGTGATGGCCCAGTTGAACCAATAGTTCCAGCCGATCGCGAACCCAAAGGACGGGGAGACGAAACGGGTGGCAAAGGACTGGAACGAACCGGCAACCGGAATTTTGGCCGACATCTCGCCCAGTGACTGCATCAACAGGAACACCATCAGCCCGACCAGCGCGTAGCCGGCCAACGCACCGCCGGGACCCGCCTGGGAAATGGTGCTGCCCGAGGCCACAAACAGCCCGGTACCAATCGCACCGCCGATGGCGATCATCTGCAGGTGGCGGTGGTTTAGCCCGCGCTTGAGTTCGTTGGTGGATTCGTCGATAGGGCGATCTGCCGCTATCGCAAGGGAGGACCCCTGTGTTCCATCGGGTTTGATTTCTTCTTCGAAATCAATAGCCCGATCACTTACTTGCGTGTGGGAGCCAAGTCCCATGGTGCCTCCGAAAAGGTAGCTGCGGTGAGTTTGGGCCTTCCGAAGCCCGCGGGCCGGGAAGGATGGTGATCAAGCTAACACGGGCAAGGGAAGCGACATTTGGCGCGACGAATGTTGCACGTCTGACGGGCCAGATCCTTACGCATAGGCGGTGGCAATCCGCGCCGAGCACAACAGTTGCTGATCTATTCAGGCCCAGTGACTAAGCAGTCCTGATGATCTGCTATGGCGCGCCAAGAGGCAGTGAGCAGGCAACTTCGACCGATGCCACACGTGGCACAGGCCGAACCGCGACTCGTCCGGATACCGCTGCTTGCTGATTGTGATGCACCGTTCCTGGGTTGTCTTAAAACCATCGACCCCCAGGTCAGACGCACGCATTGCACTGACGAGGAGTCCGTGAGCAAAAGTATTTCTTATGCATTTCCGAATAATCCTTCAGGGATGCTTACGCACTGCTAGCTTCTTCAGGAATCCCCAAATTTGGAAGGAACCAGCATGTCTGTAATCGCAACTCCTGAAGTGACAACCGTCCGGGCAGAAGACCTCAAGACACTCCCCGAATGGCAGGCTCTGAAGGCAGCCGTCGTCGGGCTGCAGCAGGTTCAAGTGCAGGACGGTTCCGTTCCGGAACCCGCTGACCATGACCAGGCCCGCCAGAATGTCGGCATCATTACGGGCTCCATCAACGACCTGCGCGCGCACCTCCCCCACGACACGGACTACCTTGAACTGCTCGTGCTGGACTTCCAGCGGTGGGCGTCCGAGGGCTTCGTCGTACCGGATTTTCTCGACTCATTGGTAGCCTTCCACCCCGAGCAGTGGCGCATCGACGGGCTGCCGCATCTGGTTCTGTTTCCCATGTACACGCAGAACGGCAGCACGAACCGCTACTTCGAGGCCGTCCTCATCGAGGTCATTTGGCCGTCATTCGTGGCTGACTTGGAGGCAGCAAACTACTCCAACAAGCTGTTCGTCCCCATCAGCTTCATCGATTTCACGCCCGGCTATGACACGAACTCCGCAGTTCTCTTCCCCGAGAGCGTAGCGGTCCGGAGCACCCCTTCCTTCACGTGGGGAGGCATCTTCGCGGACCGCGAAGCTGCCCGGTTCCGTCGCGTCCTCAAAGCTGCTGCCGACATCACTTCCCTGGACCTGCCGGCTGACGCCGCGGAACTCATCGACGACCAGCACCTCACGGAGAAGACCTTCGTGATGTGGGACCTGATCCATGACCGGACCCACATGCGCGGCGACCTGCCCTTTGACCCGTTCATGATCAAGCAGCGGATGCCGTATTTCCTGTACTCCCTGGAGGAGCTCCGCTGCGATCTGACCGCCTTCCGCGAGTCCGTCCTCATCGAGCGGGACGAAACGGCTTCCGAAGACGCCCGCAAGCACGCCAAGCTGGTCCAGTACGCCGTGATCTTCGACCGCATCTTCCGCTTCGCAATTACAGGCAACCGGGTCCGTAACTACGACGCCGTGGGCGGCCAGTTGCTGTTCGCCTGGATGCACCAGCACCGGGTCCTGCACTGGACCGATGGAAAATTGAGCATCGACTGGAAGGACGTCGCCGGGGTGGTCGTCGAGCTGGGTCTCCGCATCGAAGAACTCTACTGGCGTTCAATCGACCGTCCGAAGACCGCACACTGGCTCGCTGCCTACGAGCTCGTCTCGGAAACCCTCACCCCCCACCCGGCCTCCGTATGGGCCAAGGGACCGGATGCGCTTCCGCTGGACGGCCCACCCCGGGGGCTAACGGACCAGATCCTTGACGACGAGTTCCCCCTCTCGATGTTCTATGAAGCATTGGAGAAAAAGATGCGCCCCGTCATCGAATCAACCGCCGGGATCACCGGGCAGAGCCCCGTGAAGACCGACGGCCAGGCGGGCGCATGAGCCAGGACCTCTCGGGACGGACGGTCGTCGTCGCCGGTTCCACAAGCGCCGCAGGCGTCGCCGTAGTCCATGCCCTCTCGCAAGCAGGGGCACGCGTGGCCGCCGTGGACATCCTTGAGGACCGGGTGCAGGAGCTCGCGGCCGCGTACAACAACGTCGCGGGCTATGCCTGCAACCTCGCGGACCTGCAGGCCGTTGAGGACTTGGCGGCGTCTGTCCGGAACGACCTGGGTCCCGTGGACGGCCTCATCCATCTTGTAGGAGGGTGGCGAGGCGGTACCGGAATTACGGGCCAGACGGATGAAGACTGGGACTTCCTGCACACCAGCGTCCTCACCACGCTGAGGAACACCAGCCGCGCTTTTTACGACGATTTGGCTGCCTCCCCTGCGGGTCGCCTGGCCGTGGTGTCCGCACAGTCCGCCTCCTCGCCGACAGCAGGCGGCGCCGCCTATGCCGCCGTCAAGTCCGCCGCCGAGGCATGGACCCTGGCAGTAGCCGACGGATTCCGGCACCTGCAGGAAGGAAATGAAAGCCCCCACTCCGCTCAGCACTCAGCCGCCGTGGTCTTCGTCGTCAAGGCCCTGGTGGATGACCGGATGCGCGCAGCCCAGCCGCAACGAAAATTCCCGGGCTACACCGATGTCAGTGTCCTTGCCGACGCTGTTCAGCAGATCTTCTGCATAGAGGCAGAAAAGATCAACGGGCAGCGCTTGCCCCTCACTGCCGGCCAGCTCGTGGGCCTCCAGGCATGAGCGTCAGCGTTGATTCCAAAGCAGGCGTCCGGCAGCTACTGTCGACGCGTCTGCACGACCCGACCTACCGGGGTTTCGCCTCGGACAACTACGCCGGAGCTCACCCCGAAATCATCGAAGCAGTTCAGGCAGCCAACGAAGGCCACGTCACCGCATACGGCGAGGATGCCTACACAGCAGCGCTTCAGGAGGTCATCAAGTCCCACTTCGGCGCAGCTGCTACCGCATATCCGGTCTTCAACGGAACAGGGGCCAATGTCCTCTCCCTGCAGGCCCTGCTGCCGCGCTGGGGCGCTGTCATCTGCGCAGCAACAGCGCATATCAATACCGACGAAAACGGCGCCCCGGAACGGATTGGCGGCATAAAGCTCCTCCCCGTCCCCACCCCGGACGGCAAACTCACCCCGGAGTTGATCGACGCCGAAGCCTGGGGGTGGGGAGACGAGCATCGGGCACAACCGCTGGTGGTATCAATCACCCAGACCACCGAACTGGGCACCTGCTACACGCCGCACGAAATCCGACGGATCGCTGAACACGTCCATGCGAAGGGCATGAAACTGCACCTGGACGGAGCAAGGCTGGCCAACGCTGCAGCACATCTCGGGCTTCCTTTGCGGGCATTCACCACCGACGCCGGTGTGGACGTCCTGTCTTTTGGCGGCACTAAGAACGGGCTGTTGTTCGGCGAAGCCGTTATCTGGCTCGGCTCACAGTCCGACCCGGGCATGAGCTACCTGCGCAAGATGAACATGCAACTGGCCTCAAAGATGCGTTTCGTCTCTGCGCAACTCATAGCCCTGCTCACGGATGGCCTGTGGCTGCGGTCCGCCTCTCAGTCCAACGACATGGCTCAACGTCTCAGCGAAGGAATCTCGGCCATTAACGGCGTCTCGCTGACGCAACCAACTCAGTCCAATGGCGTCTTTGCCGTCCTTCCATCGGGGGCAGCCGCGAAAGTCCGGGAATCCTTCCGCTTCTATGACTGGGACCAGGCACGCGGGGAAGTCCGGTGGATGTGCTCGTGGGACACCACCGAGACCGACGTCCACTCTCTCGTTGCTGCAGTGAAGGCTGCCGTAGGCTCTACCGCCAACGAACACCTAAATTAAATACGGAGACGTAACTGCCATCCAGTGGCGTACTTTCCGGCGGGCGCGGTCTCAAGAGGCCGCGCCCGCTCCTTAGACCTCCGCCACAGGAGCCGCGAACTGCGCGTCATACAACCGCGCATAAGCCCCGCCCGCGCCGCGGCAACCGAGGTGACGTCCACGCCGTCGAGCGATATCCGCCTCGCATCCAGCTCGTAGAACCGCATCATCAGGTTCACCAGCGTGGTCTTACCCGCACCGGTCGCTCCCACAATCGCCACCGTCTGCCCCGGCTCCGCCACCAAAGAAAGCGACGAAATCAGCGGCTTATCCGGCGAGAACGCAAAGGACACCGCCTCAAACTCAAGCCGGCCGCGGACCGCTCGGCCGCCGTCGGACGCCTTGCCCGAAGTACCCGACGGATCCGGCGACTGCTCCTCCTCATCCAGCAAAGAGAACACCCTCTCCCCCGACGCCACCCCGGACTGCAGCAGGTTCGCCATCGACCCCAGCTGCGCGAGCGGCATGGTGAACTGCCGCGAGTACTGGATGAACGCCTGCACGTCACCCAGCTGCATCGCCACGGACGCCACCTGCAGACCTCCCACCTGGGCATGATTCCGGTGGTCTCTATGAGGAAGATGACGACGGCAATGCGATTTCTGCTCTGCGTCGCCCTCCCTCTTAGCGATTAGCCCGGGATGGCGCTGACCAAGCCCTGGGTCGTGGCTGCCAGTCGAGGATCTGCCCGCCTGTCATGAAAACTGCTCGTTCGTCGGCGCGGATATGTGAGAGCGCTTGGTCCAGGCATTGCAGGCGATGAGGTGCCGCCACGATGTATGCGGAGTGTCAGGGTTCCCTACTGTTCGGGGATCCAGAACGGTGCCGACACCCCTGCGCCGGTGAGGTTGTCACAGCGGACCAGCTGGGTTCCGATCCTGGTCAGCGGGCAATTCTCGAAGCTGGGCCCGTCGTAGGAGACGGGCGCGTTCCTGCCGGTGTCTGTATAGGCAGCGGGGGCCAGCACGAGAAGAAGCAGCGGCAGGAGGACTCCCAAGGCGTTTGATGATTTGATTGACGCGGACATGGCATGTCCTTTCGAAAGCAGTTTGTCTGACAAATCCACTGTCCGCCTGGCAGTGCGTCGTCCACATCCGGCAGTCCCCCTTAAAAGGAGGCCGCGTACCCTCAGATCTGTACCCGTGCGGCCCGGCGGTGGCAAGCTGGATTTGTGGCGAATGTGTGGAACGCCGGCGGTCCTGAACTGGTAGGACGGGAAGCAGACCTTACCGAACTCACCGGCATCATCAACAGCGTGTGCGTCGGGACAGCGAGGACGTACATCGTCACCGGGGACGCCGGCATCGGCAAGACGGCGCTTGTCACACGGGCTGTCGCATCAGCCTCGTCGAACGCCCTCATCCTGCGTGGCGGTGCCCTGCCCTTGTCGTCCATGGACGTGCCGTTCCTCGCACTGCGGTCTGCATTCCGCGGGGCGGAAGCCGGCACCACCGGTCCAGTGCCACCGGCAGTGGCATTCTCAGGGGATTCCCGCCCGGATGTCCTTGTCCTGATAGACGAATGGCTGACCGCGCTGTGCCGGCTCTCACCAGTGATCCTGACAATCGATGACCTCCACTGGGCTGACCAAAGCACCCTCGATGTCCTGATGTACCTGGTGGCAGGACCCAGCGGCAGGCCCCTCGGCGTCATCGGCACCGTGCGGACTGACGGAGGCCGGGCCGGAGGTACTTTCCATCGCTGGATGACCGATGTCCGGCGGCTGCCACGGGTGGATATACATGGGCTCGAACCTCTGGACCGGCCCGACACCGAAGCACAGCTCAGGGGACTTCTGGGGGCACCTCCGCACCAGTCGCTCGTCACTGACGTCTTCGCCCGTTCGGCAGGGAACCCCTACCTCAACCGTCTCTTGGTTGCGGGGCTCACCGCCGAGTCGCGGGGCCTTCCCGATGGTTTTCCGCCCGATCTGAAATCCGCGGTCCTGCGCTCATGGCGGGGGTTATCGTCCGGAGCCCGTGAGTTGTCACAGATCATGGCACTCGGGGGACGGCCGGCCAGCAGTACGGAACTGCGCGCCATAGCCGGGTCCGCCGTCGGGCCTTCAGGTGTCCTGCCCCTCCTGCAGTCAGCGGTGGAGGAGGGCCTCCTGGACGTTACCCAGGATGGTAACTACTGGTTCCACCATCCCATCATCGCCGAAGCCCTGGAACAGGGGCTGGATGCGGGCGAGCGGCGGCGATGGCATGCGGCGTTCGCTGCCGTCCATGAACAGAGGCTGGGCACTGGGTCTGGGCCCTCCGCGGGCGATGCCGTGGCGCTCGCCGATCACTACGCCGCGGCGGACCGGCCTGCAGAGGCCCAGCGATGGGCGATCGCTGCCGCCGACATGGCCGCGGCGGAAGGCGGATTCAGTGATGCGCTCCGGCTCCTGCAGCGGGCGATCCGGCTGCATGCAGCCCTTCCGGACGCTTTGGGGTGGCCCCGGGATCTCTGGGACAAGCTCCGGGCCGCAGCCCGGGATGCGGGCGCACTGGCACTTGAACTTGAAGCAACGGAGGAATTACTCGCACACCTGGACCCGGTGACGGAGCCGCTGGAAGCCTCCGAACTTATGGTGCGCCGCATGCACCTCCAGTTCTCCACCGGGCAGGCGTTTCTTCCGATGGCGGACATCCGGGAGGCAGTCAGGCTGTCCGCCGCAGTGCCGGGAAGCTGGCAACATGCACTGGCGCTGGCCGAGTTCGCCCACGCGAGTATGTGGCACAGCGAGCCGGGCGCTGAGGCTGCTGCAGCCGAATCGCTCGCGCTGGCCCGCGAGGCAGGCGATCACCGTGCCTTGTCCTTTGCACTGACTGCTGCGGCGATGGCTGAGCTCGCCGCAAAGCGGTTTTCCGCTGCCCGGAGCTTGGCCGCCGAAGGCGCGCGGGAGGCAATCCGGGCCCGCGATTTCTGGGGCTTCGTCCATGCAACATACTGGACAGGAAATGCGCAGGGCCCGTGGACCAGCGCGGAGTACGCGGACCTCCTGGGCCGCGCCAGGCAGGAGCTGATGCAGCAGGGAGCCCCGCATGCGTATACGGCAAAAATTGCGGGGACCGAGGCGGCCAGTTACCTGGCCATCGGCGCGTGGCGGAAATGCCGGGCGGCGTTAAGGATAGCCATGAGACTTGATCCCGGACCGATGGGGGACGTGGATGCCAGGCTGACGGCGGCCCGCCTGGCACAGATGCAGGGGCGCCATGACGAGGC
This sequence comes from Pseudarthrobacter sp. TAF60_1, assembly GCF_052113505.1. NCBI lineage: Bacteria > Bacillati > Actinomycetota > Actinomycetes > Micrococcales > Micrococcaceae > Pseudarthrobacter > Pseudarthrobacter sp. TAF60_1. The sequence goes on along the minus strand of NZ_JBFRDI010000016.1, from coordinate 8,227 downwards.
TGCGGTCTATCTTGAGCGGGCAGAGGAGCTATACAAGGAAAACTCCCGCTACCTCAACCTCACCTTCGACGCCGTGCGCGCCGAAGTCCATGTGGCAGCCGGACGTCCCGGGCGTGCCTTCTCGGCAGCCATGACCGGCGCCACCAGCCCCGGTCCGCCTCCCACCATGTGCGAATGGCTGTTGCCCGTCGCCGCACGCGCCTTGGCTGATCAGGTCGAGGAGGCGAGGGACCATGGCCTTCCCACGTCCGAACTCCTGACGGCAGCCCACCGCCTCGAGGAAAGGTTCCCGGAAATACTCCACGAACGGATGGGGCATTCGGAACTTTACAAACGCCAGGTGGCGGCGTTCAACGCCCTATACATCGCAGAGCTCGGGCGGGCGAGGAATGAGCCAGGCAGCGCAGCGCAGTGGGGAAAAACCGCCGACGCGCTCAGGGACGCGCTTCTGCCCTGGGAGGAAGCCTATGCCTGCAGGCGAACTGTGGAGGCCCTGCTGCTGCACGGGCACCACCGCGGGCCACGTGCAGCTGAATTCCTTCACCGTGGACACGCGCTGGCGGCCCAACTCGAAGCAGCGCCAGTCCAGGCAGCCCTCGAGCTCCTGGCCGCCCAGGCAAGGATACCTTTGATGCCGGTCAAGTCCACACCGCTGGCCCTTGCAGCGCGGCTCCCGGGGCTCACACCACGGGAGCTGAACATCCTGGAGTACGTCGTGGCCGGCAGGACCTACGGCGAAATTGCCCGGGTCCTGATGATCAGCGAGAAGACGGTCAGCTCCCATATCTCGAACCTGTTGCGAAAGACCGGCGCCGCCAACCGCGTGGATCTTGCGCGTCTGGCTGCAGTAGACGCCGCGGTCAGCCGCGGGGCGGGCCGGGACGCGCGATTGCGCGATACCTAAACCTCCGCCACCGGAGCCGCGAACTGCGCCTCGTATAACCGCGCGTAAGCCCCGCCCACAGCCAGCAGCGAAGCGTGCGTGCCCTGCTCCACGATCTGGCCGGCCTCCATCACCAGGATGAGGTCGGCGTCGCGGATCGTGGACAGACGGTGCGCAATCACAAATGAGGTCCGGTCCGACCGCAGTGCACTCATCGCTTTCTGCACCAGCACCTCGGTCCGCGTATCCACCGAAGACGTCGCCTCGTCCAGGATCAGTACCGATGGCCGGGCCAGGAATGCCCGCGCGATCGTCAGCAACTGCTTCTCCCCGGCGGACACGTTCGAACCTTCGTCCTCCAAAACAGTGTCGTACCCCTCCGGCAGCGACCGCACGAACCGGTCCACATAGGTCGCCCGGGCAGCCTCCAGGATCTCGTCTTCGGTAGCCGACGGGCGCCCGTACGCAATGTTGTCCCGGATGGTCCCGCCGAACAGCCACGTATCCTGCAGCACCATGCCCAGCCGCGAGCGCAGCTCGCGCCGGGGCACCGAGGTGATGTCCACGCCGTCGAGCGTTATCCGCCCTGCATCCAGCTCGTAGAACCGCATCATCAGGTTCACCAGCGTGGTTTTCCCCGCCCCGGTCGGACCCACAATCGCCACCGTCTGCCCCGGCTCCGCCACCAGACTCAAAGAAGAAATGAGCGGCTTGTCCGGCGAATACGAGAACGAAACATCCTCGAACACCAGCCGCCCCCGCCCGGCCCCGTCAACAGAAACCCCCGAAGAAGCAGGATCAGCAGACTGCTCGTCCTCATCAAGGAGCGAGAACACCCGCTCGGCGGACGCCACCCCGGACTGCAGCAGGTTGGCCATGGACCCCAGCTGCGCCAGCGGCATGGTGAACTGCCGCGAATACTGAATGAACGCCTGCACATCGCCCAGCTGCATGGCCCCGGACGCCACCTGCAGGCCGCCCACCACCGCGATCCCCACATACACCAGGTTCCCGATGAACGTCATGGCCGGCATGATCAGCCCGGAAATGAACTGCGCGCCGAAGCTCGCCTCGTACAGCTCCACGTTCTTCTGCCGGAACCGCTCCTCCACCTCGCGCTGCCGGCCGAACACCTTCACCAGCGCATGCCCGGTGTAGGTCTCCTCGATCTGCCCGTTCAGCTCCCCGGTGTTCTTCCACTGCGCCACGAACAGCTTCTGCGAGCGCTTGGCGATCAGCGCCGTGATCCCCAGCGTCAGCGGAATGGTCACCAGCGCGATCAGCGCCAGCGTGGGCGAGAGGATCACCATCATCACCAGCACACCCACCACGGTGAGCACGGAGGTGACCGCCTGGCTGATGGACTGCTGCAGGCTCTGGGAAATGTTGTCCACATCGTTGGTGACCCGGCTCAGCAGCTCGCCGCGCTGGATCGAATCGAAATACCGCAGCGGCAGCCGGTGGATCTTCCCCTCGATCTCCTCGCGCAGCCCGAACACCGTCCGCTGCACCACCCCGTTCAGCACATACGCCTGCACCCACATAAACGCCGACGCCAGCACATACAGCACCAACGCCCACATCAGCACGCTGCCCAGCGCCGCGAAGTTGATCCCGGTGCCTGGCGTCAGCGCCATCGGCGTGAGCATGTCCGCCTTCTGGTTCTCCCCCACCGCCCGCAGCTGCGCGATCAGCTGCTCCTTGGTCACCCCGGCGGGCAGCTGTTTGGACACCACCCCGGCGAAAATCAGGTTGGTGCCCTCCCCCAGCAGCCGCGGCCCGATCACCGAGAGCGTCACACTCGCGACGCCCGTCAGCAGCACCAGCAGCAGCCACGCCCGCTCCGGCCGCAGCCTCCCCATCAGCCGTTTGGCCGACGGCCAGAAGTTCATGGCCTTCTCCGCCGGAATGTTCATCCCGCCGAACGGCCCGCCGCGGCCCGGTCCGCCCGCCGGACGCGGAATGCGTACGACGTCGGCACTGCCGGGTTTGGCCCCGGGTGCGGTTCCGCCGGGAGCGGCGCTGTTAGTGGAGGCGCTGTGGGAAGCGCCCGACGTCGGCCGGTTCGTGGTGCTCATACCGTTTCCTCCGCTGCGAGCTGGGAGGAGACGATCTCCCGGTATGTTTCGGACGTTGCCAGCAGCCCGCTGTGCGTTCCGCGCCCCACGATCCTGCCGTCGTCGAGCACTAATATCTGGTCCGCGTCCACGATGCTGGACACGCGCTGGGCGATGATCACCAGGGTGGCGCCGGCGGTGCTGCGCTTGAGGGCCTGGCGCAGCCGGGCGTCGGTGCCGGTGTCCAGGGAGGAGAACGAGTCGTCAAAGATATACAGCTCGGGCCGCTTCACCAGGGCCCGGGCGATGGCCAGCCGCTGCCGCTGGCCGCCGGAGACGTTGGTGCCGCCCTGGGAGATGGGCGCATCCAGCCCGCCTTCCATCTCCTCCACGAAATCCTTGGCCTGAGCAATCTCCAGGGCTTCCCAGCACTCGTCCTCGGTGGCGTCCGGTTTCCCGTACTGCAGGTTGCTGCGGACGGTGCCGCTGAACAGGTAGGGCCGCTGCGGGACCAGCCCAATGTGGCCCCAGAGCAGGTCCGGGTGCAGCTCACGCACGTCCACGCCGTCGATCCGCACGGAGCCGGTGGTGGCATCGAACAGCCGCGGCATGAGGTTCACCAGGGTGGTCTTGCCCGAGCCGGTGCTGCCGATGATCGCCGTCGTCTGCCCTGCCCTGGCCGTGAAGCTGAGCCCGGAGAGGACGGGCTGATCGGCACCCGGGTAGGCGAATCCGGCGTCGAGCATTTCCAGTTCCCCGCGCCGCACAGCACTGCTGAGCGGATTCTTCGGCGGCCGGACACTCGACTCGGTGTGCAGCACCTCGCCGATCCGGTCCGCGGAGACCGAGGCGCGCGGGATCATCACGGCCATGAACGTGGCCATCATGACGGACATCAGGATCTGCATCAGGTAGCTCAGGAACGCGATGAGGGTGCCCACCTGCATGGAGCCGTCCTCGATCCGGAACGAGCCGAACCAGATCACCGCCACGGACGAGACGTTCAGGACCAGCATCACGGTGGGGAACGCGAGCGCCATCAGCCGGCCGGCACGCAGCGCGGTGTCCGTGACGTCCTCGTTGGCCCGGGCGAAGCGGGCGGTCTCGATGTCCTCCCGGACGAACGCGCGGACCACCCGGATGCCGGTGAGCTGCTCGCGGAGCACCCGGTTCACGGTGTCGATCCGCTTCTGCATCTTCCGGAACAGCGGCACCATCCGGATGATGATGAGGCCGACGGCGATCAGCAGCACCGGGACGCTGACGGCGATCAGCCAGGACAGCTGTGCGTCCTGCCGGACGGCCATAATCACGCCGCCGATGCTCAGCATCGGCGCGGTCACCAGCATGGTGGCGGACATCAGCACAAGCTGCTGGACCTGCTGGACGTCGTTGGTGGACCGGGTGATCAGGCTGGGCGCGCCGAACTTGGTGACTTCCTGCTCGGAGAACTCCCCCACCCGGGAGAAGATGGCCCCGCGCAGGTCCCGGCCCACGCCCATGGCGGCCTTCGCCCCGAAGTACACGGCAATGATGGAGCACACGATCTGCAGCAGCGTGATACCCAGCATCAGGCCGCCGAGGTTGAGGATGACGCCGGTGTCCCCCTTGGCCACGCCCTCGTCGATGATGTCCGCGTTCAGGGTGGGCAGGTACAGCGACGCGATGGACTGCGCCAGCTGGAAAACCACGACGGCGATCAGCAGCTGCCGGTGCGGCCGCAGGTATTCAACAAGCAGTTTCCAGAGCAAAGCGGCTCCCTGACTCGGGGCTCACGGAACGTGATGCGAAGGTCAGTTTACGTCCGCTGGCTGGGAGTTAGGCCGGGGCGGAAGGAAGGAATTCGGCCGGTTCTCGCAGAGCGTAGTGGCGCTGCGGTCAGGGAATCAGGTTTTCGGCGCGGTAGCGGTCGAAGAGTGCCGTGAAGGCGTCCAGCGTCCGCCGGTATCCCGTGAAGCCGGCATCCCGACTCTTGCCCATGTCCGTCACCACCTCGATGCCGCGCCCCAGGTCACCGTCCGTGTGCCACCAGGATGCCACGCGGTCCAGCTCCGGTTCGCTGAGGTTATGGCGCCCGGCAAGCTCCCGCCACTGGTCTTCCCGCCCTTCCATGGACTGCTCGAGGGGGCGGGGCTCCCCCTGGTACCCCTCCCATTCCACGCCGAAGTAGGCTGCGAGTTTGGGCCACATCCAGCGCCAGCGGAACACGTCGCCGTTGACGATGTTGAAGGCCTCGTTAGCGGCTGCCGGAGTGGTGGAGGCCCAGAGCATGTGCTCGGCGAGCAGGCCCGCCTCCGTCATGTCAGTCAGTCCGTTCCACTGAGTTTCGGATCCGGGGAACACGAAGGGTTCCCCGCTGTCCCGGCACAGGGTGGCCTGAGCCGCGAGGGTGAGGCCCATGTTCATGGCGTTGCCCACCGCATGACCGATGACAGTGTGCGCGCGGTGCACTGACCACGTGAACCCCTGCTCCGCCGCGGCTGCCCCGAGCTCGTCTTCCTGCGCGTAGTAGAAGTTCGGCACCGGAAGGCGCGGTTCCTCCTCATGGAAGGGCGTGTCCGGCATTTCTCCGGCGGCGTACGCTTCGAACGGTCCGAGGTAGTGCTTCAGGCCGGTCATCAGGGCAACGTGGGCCACGTCCTTGCCACGGAGGGCTGCGAGGAGATCACGCACCATGCCGGCATTGACGGCGATGTTCTCCTCCTCGGTGGCCTGCCGCGACCACGCCGTGAAAAAGACATGCGAGGGGTTCTCCGGACCAAGCACAGCGGTCAGGGAGGCAGCCGAGGTCAGGTCTGCGGAGAGCCACTTGACGCCGGTGCGCTCGGGGCCGGGCCTGCGGGACAGGGCAAGGACGGCCCAGCCCTCGCCAACCAGGGTGTCCACCAGGGCGGAGCCCGCGATGCCGGTGGCTCCCACGACGAGGGCCGTCCGTCCGTTGCCCGCTGCTGTTCCTGCGCCGGTAGTCATGGTGCTCCTTCTGGTTTGTGCTGCGTGGTGTGTGCTGCGTGAATGCGCGCGCGTCGCCAGTGCCTCGTGCTCAGGGGGCCCGCGCGCTGTGTCGCGGCGGGACGTCAAGCCGACGGCGGCCCACTAGCGACAAGCCGCAGCATCCAGCAGATATTCCGCCACCCTCCAGGGACTCGGCTAGGCAGCGCCACTGCCAAGGATCTTCACCGCAATACACAATGCCTTCGTCACCGCCCACGAAAGGAAAGCGGACCACGGCGGGATGTCCCGCCGTCGTCCGCGCCCCGTCCGCTCCCGGCTCAGTAAGCCTTGACGCGCTGTTCCACGATCAGATGGATCAGGCCGAAGACGCCGTCGTCATCGATCGCGGCAAGCGCTGCGTCCAGTGCAGCCGGAATGTCCTTGTCCTCGGTGACGGTGACCCCGTAACCGCCGAAAGCGCGGGCCATCAGGCCGAAGTCCGGGTTCTTCAGCTGGGTCCCGGAGACGCGGGAGGGATAGTGCCGCTCCTGGTGGGTGCGGATTGTGCCGTATTCCTGGTTATCCATGACGATCACCAGCGGCGTGGCCCCGTACTGGGCGGCGGTGGCCAGTTCCTGGCCGTTCATGAGGAACTCCCCGTCCCCCGCGATGGTGACTACCCGCCGTCGGGGTTCGGCCAGCGATGCCGCGATGGCCGAGGGAACGGAGTAGCCCATGGACCCGTTCCGGGCGCTGATCATGGAGGCGTAGCGGCGGGTGGGAAAATAGCGGTGGGCCCAGTTGGTGTGCTCGCCCGCGCCGAAGGTCACCATGGCATCCTCAGCCAGCCTGGGGACCAGGTTGGCCATCAGGGTATCCATCCGGGCCGCGCCCGCTGCAGGCACGGCCGGGGGCAGTGCGGCGAACCGCTCCTGCTCGCCCCGCATCCGGTCCGTCCACGTTTTCCACTCGTCCTTCACCGGCAGGTCAAGGCCCGCAAGGTCGCGGACAAAGGCCGCCGGCTTGGCCAGGATCTGCCGTGAAACAGGCCCCGACCGGCCCCGGAGTGAGGGGTCCACTGTGACCAGGAAGTTCTTCTTATTCCAGTCCTGCCGGCAGACGAACCCGTCCGTAATCACGTCGCCCGGCACTGTCCCCACAAAGACAAGCAGGTCTGTTTCCTCCAGCAGGTCGTAGGTGGGGCGCGGCCGCCCGTAGCCGATCGGGCCCACATAGGACGGGGAATCGAAGGAGACCGTGCCCTGCGTCCGCCATTCAGCCGCTGCCGGGATATGGTGCCGCTCCAGCCATCCCGTCAGCTGGTCCGCGGCGGCCTGCGTCCAGTCGCTGCCGCCGGTGACAAAGAGCGGCTTCCGGGACTCCGCCAGCGCAGCCTCCAGTGCGGTAGCGTCTGTGCTGCTCATGCCGCCGGCCGCCACCGGAATGGCTGGGTGCAGCGCGGGCTCAATCTCGTGCCGGATGATGTCCTCCGGCAGGCCCACCACCACCGGGCCAGGCCGCCCGCTCATGGCCGCGAACATCGCCTCGGCCACAATCTCGGACGCCCGCTCCGCGTGGTCAAGGACCATGACCCGCTTCGCCCCCGTACCGAACCAGGCCTTGATGTCGAACTCCTGGAACGCCTCGCGGTCCCGGTGCGCAAACGGGATCAGGCCGACGAACAGCAGCATGGGGGTGGAGTCCTGCCAGGCGGTGTGAAGCCCCACATGCGCGTTGGCAGCCCCGGGCCCGCGGGTCACCATCGCAATACCCGGGCGCTGGTTCATTTTTCCGTCGGCCTCGGCCATGTACGAGGCGCCGCCCTCGTGCCGGCAGACGATGGTTTCTATGTCCGAATTATGGAGGCCGTCCAAGACGTCCAGGAAGCTCTCGCCGGGAACCACATAGGTGCGCTCCACACCGTGGGCCACCAGCGAATCAACAATCACGTGCCCGGCTGATTTCAGTGCCTGGCCTGCGCCGGCGTGGGGCAGGTCCGCGCGGCTGGCCTGCCGGGAGCCTTGCTCGGAATTCACGACGGCGGCGGGCGGGGTGTGGGATGCGGTCAGGGGTGCTTCGGTTTCCGTTGTCATGGGCTTTCTTTGGCTGTTTGGGCTGCTGTGGCGTTAGTAGCGGGTGGTGCGGGGCTTTATCTGAAGGTTTCTGCGGGTGGGTTGGCGATGACGGGGGCGGTTCCGGTGTAGCCGTCGCGGGTTTGGGCGATTTCGCGGATGCGGGTCCGGCAGGCGTACCAGCCGAAGACCATCAGCACCGAGGCGATGGCGGTGACGAGCATGGTGAGGGGGGATTCGATGAAGACCATGATCAGGACGCCTGCCAGGAAGAGCAGGGAGAG
>NZ_JBFRDI010000015.1:0-128803 GCF_052113505.1 Pseudarthrobacter sp. TAF60_1 | reverse complement strand
GCAGGCCAGACCCGGCAAATTCAACCAATTCAATACAAAAAATTGGTATCAACAAACTTGGCACACTATTGAGTTCTCAAACAACAGACACACCCGGCACCACCACCAGCACTAAACAACCGTGGATCGCTCCGGAGCAACTTTTCAAACTTACCGGCTGGTCCCACTCTTGTCAAACCGGCCTCCGCGACACTCGTCAGCCTTGGGCTTTCGTGTCGGTTTTTCCGTCTGACTCCGTGGAGCAGCGCGGAAATAAACTCTACCAGCACTTTGCAGGGTTAGCCACCCGACCCCGGGTCGGGCTCCCTGAGCCTCTCCGGAGGGCAACCAAAAAGCCCGGAATCTCAAGGGATTCCGGGCTTTTCGCGTCGGCTTTAAGAGACGGGCTTCACAGCTGGCTGTCCGCTGGTGGCCTGCCCACCGGCCAACGGTGCGCCGGGTTTGAAGTACGCTGCGCCCAGCGGCGGCAAGGTCACAGTAAGCGTCGCCGGCTGACCGTCGAGCCCCTTATCCGTGGCAGTCAACGGACCGGCATTGAGAACACCCGATCCACCATAGGTCTCTGCGTCGGTGTTGAGCACCTCAACCCAGGCCCCGGCTGCGGGAACACCTAGGTCGTATCCCACATGCGGACCGCCGGAGAAGTTGATGGCACAGACCAGCGGATTGCCGTCCTTGTCCCAGCGGATAAAGGTCAGGACGTTGCGGTCGGCGTCGCCACCATTGATCCACTGGAAACCGCCAGGTTCGTTGTCCCGCTCATAGAGGGCGGGCGTCGCGCTGTAGATCTCATTCAGATCCTTGGTGAGGAGCTGCACTCCGCGGTGCGCGGGAATGTCGGCGAGGTACCAGTCGAGTCCGTGCTGTTCGGACCACTCGGCCTCCTGGCCGAACTCGGTTCCCATAAAGATGAGCTGCTTGCCTGGGTGTGCCCACTGGTAGGCAGTGAAGGCACGCAGGTTGGCCAGTTGCTGCCAGCGGTCGCCCGGCATCTTCCGGAGCATGGAACCCTTGCCGTGCACAACTTCGTCGTGGCTGATGGGCAGCAGGAAGTTCTCAGTGAACGCGTACACCATGGAGAACGTGACCGTCCCGTGGTGCCATTTGCGGTTGACCGGGTCCTCGGAAGTGTACTTGAGGGAATCATGCATCCAGCCCATGTTCCACTTCAGGCCGAAGCCCAAACCGCCATGGCTCGTTGGGGCAGTCACGCCGGGGAAAGCGGTGGACTCCTCGGCAATCATTACCGCGCCCGGGTGGGTCTTGTAGACAGTTGCGTTCACTTCCTGCAGGAAGGAGATGGCTTCGAGGTTTTCGCGGCCACCGAAACGGTTGGGCGACCACTGCCCGTCTTCCCGCGAGTAGTCCAGGTACAACATGGAAGCCACAGCATCCACGCGGAGTCCGTCAATGTGGAACTCATCGAGCCAGTACAGCGCGTTGGCCACCAGGAAGTTGCGCACCTCGGTCCGGCCGAAGTCGAAGATCAGCGTTCCCCAGTCCGGGTGTTCGCCCAGGTTCGGATCGGCGTGCTCGTACAGCGGCTGGCCGTCAAACTGGGCGAGCGCCCAGGCATCCTTCGGGAAGTGCGCCGGTACCCAGTCCAGGAGCACACCGATGCCGGCCTGGTGCAGCGAGTCCACCAGGAACCGGAATTCGTCAGGGTGGCCAAAGCGCGAGGTCGGTGCAAAGTATGACGTCACCTGGTAGCCCCAGGAACCGCCGAAGGGGTGTTCGGCCACTGGCATGAACTCCACGTGCGTGAAGCCGAGCCACTTGACGTAGTCCACCAGTTCCTTGGCAAGCTCACGGTAGCCCAGGCCAAGGCGCCACGATCCGAGGTGGACTTCGTAGACGCTCATCGGGGAATTGTGGGGATCGCGCTGGGCGCGTGCCTCCATCCATTCGGCGTCCTTGAACGCGTAGGACGGCTCAACCACCCTGGAAGCTGTCAGCGGCGGGACCTCGGTGCCGAACGCCAGCGGGTCAGCTTTTTCGACCCAGTTGCCGTGCTTGGTCCGGATCTCGAATTTGTAGCACGCCCCTGCTAAAACGCCGGGAATAAAGACTTCCCAGACGCCTGAGGACCCCAGCGAGCGGAGCGAGTTCTCGCGGCCGTCCCACTCGTTGAAGTCGCCTTTGACCCGGACTGCCTGCGCGTTTGGTGCCCAGACGGCGAAGGAAACGCCGTCCACGTCGCCCAGCGAGGACTTGTAATGCTGGACGTGGGCGCCGAGGACCTCCCAAAGCTTTTCGTGCCGCCCTTCGCCGATCAAGTGCAGGTCCACTTCGCCCACCGTGGGCAGGTAGCGGTACGGTTCGTCCATCGTCACAGGTCCCGCGCCCGGGTAAGTAACCTCCAGGCGGTAGTCAGGCACATGGCCGGCCTGGAGCGGCTCCATCACGGCCACCCACACACCGAATTTCTCGTGGGTCATGGGAACCGAACCGGCGGCGGTCACCACAGTCACTGACTCCGCCAGGTGCTTGACCGTCCGGACCGTTACGTGGCCATGGCTGTCCAGGTGGGCGCCGAGCACCGAGTGCGGAGCATGGTGCTCACCGTTGGCCACCTGGCCCAAAGTGGCCTCATCCACGTGAAGCGGCGCACTCGGCCTGTCTGTAGGTGCTGAACCTGTCATGTTGATACCTTCCGATGCTGCCCGGGCATGATCGCCAGAGCCTTTAACGCTGAGGAGCCGCCTGGACGCATTCGTTGGAATGGCCAGCCAGTCAGGTCTGTTCCGCAATTCATAAACGACTTCGTAGAGCGCCTTGTCCAGCCACAATGCCACAAAGAGCGGCGAAGCACGGTCGATGGTGCCAGGCGTGACGGAGGCGTAGCCTGCGAGGAACGCGTCCGCACAGTCGTCGACCCAGGATGCCGGAACGCGGGCCCCTTGGTATTCCCGTTCAGCCGCGCCGGCCGCGTAGTCGAAGGACCGCAGCATCCCTACGACATCCCGGAGCGGGACGTCAGGGAAATTGCGTTCCGAAATGGGCCGCAGGGGCTCGCCTTCAAAATCGAGGATGGCCCAGCGGCCGGGTTCGCCGCCCTGGCCGGGCACCTGCAGGATCTGGCCGAGGTGGAGGTCTCCGTGGATCCGCTGCAGAGGGCCTGCTTCCACGCCGTCGAGTTCGCGCAGCAGCGCCTGCAGCGCCTCGTCGTAGGGCCCGACGGCGGCAGCGGCTTCCGCCCATGCCTGCCGCACGCGCTGGGCTACCCCGGGGGCAATCACGTGGCCAGGGACTGCCTCGACGGAGGTTCCAAACGCGGCAGCCAGCCTGCGGTGAACCGTAGCCGTTGCGGCGCCGAGGGCGCGTGCTTCCGTGGTGAAGTCGGATCCGGTGCGGGCGGCATCCACAGCGAGGCGCCAGGCGTCGCGGCCGCCGGCAAGGAATTCATGGGCAACAGCCAGTTCGCCCTGCGCCTGCCGGGGACCTGGCACGGCCTCCCCCGCCAGTTGGGCAGCCGTCTGCCACTCCCCCCGCACCCAGCCGAGGGTGGCAGGGACCTCGGAGGTACCCTCGGCGGTCAGGGCCGCACCAACCTCGACCTCAGGGTTTGTGCCCTCGGAGAGCACACGGAAGAACTTTACGATCGCCGCCGAGTCGCCGTCGTCAACAATCACAGAACTGTTGGACTGCTCACCGGAAAGGACTTTGACCATGCCGTGGGCCGTGGGCAGCCGGTGGTTCGAGGACGTTCGGTGCCCGGTCGCCGCACCTGCGGGCGAGGCCGACTCCGATCGGATCAGTTCAAGCCACGCAGACACGAAGGACGGATCATGCACGGCGTCGTAAATCCAGGGCATCCCGGCCTCGGGTGCCCGCCCCACCAACGCGTTTTCACCGCCGGTGAGGGGGGCTTCGCGATAGCTCAGGGGAACCTGGACCACATCGGTGCGCTGTCCGCCGTCGGCCGTCCGCGCAGTAACTGCCAGCAGGAGGACCTCCAGCCCGGCCTGCCCGGCCGCGTCCTCAAGCCCTAGGCTGCCTGCCTGCTCCAGCGAAAACTCCGCTGACTTAACCGGGAACCAGCGCTGGCGCGGGAGCCATTCACGCAGGACGTCGCTCAGCGTGGCTGTGAGAGTTGGCTGAGTCATATCAGTTCCTAAGCGGCAGAATGGGAAGCGCTTGCGTCTGCGGGGAGGAAGGATTCGATGCTGCCGAGCGGACCCGCAGCCAGAAGAAGTCGTGGCTTCCCAGCGTCAGGGTCAACGATCCGTCCTCATCGATCCCCGGGAAGGGCTGGCCTCCGAAAACGTCGCGGAGTCCGCGGCCGGCGTACTGCGGAATCCGCAGTTTCGCCGCGACCGGGTGCTGGGAAAGGTTAAACGCGCACAGAATGACTTCCCCGGGCTCCCCTGCGGGGTTGTCGTCCGAGAGCTCCCGAAGGTAGGACACCACGGCGTCATGGTCCGCTTCGACGTGTTTGAAGGCACCGAGGCCGAAGACCGGATGGTTCTTACGGACGCTGAGGATCTGACGGGTCCAGCGGAGCAGTGACCCGGAATGGGCGGCCTCGGCTTCCACATTCGCCATGTTGTAGTTGTACACCAGCGACTGGATCACGGGCAGGTACAGCTTTCCCGGATCGGCGTGGGAGAAACCGGCGTTGCGGTCCGGGTTCCACTGCATCGGCGTGCGCACGGCATCGCGATCCTCGAGCCAGATGTTGTCGCCCATGCCGATCTCGTCACCGTAGTACAGGAACGGACTGCCCGGCAGCGACAGGAGCAGGGCGTTGATCAGTTCGATCTCGGCCCGGGAGTTATCCAGCAGGGGCGCCAGCCGGCGACGGATACCGATGTTGGCCCGCATCCGGGGGTCCGGGGCATACCATCCCAGCATGGCCGCCCGTTCGTCCGCAGTGACCATCTCCAAGGTCAGCTCATCGTGGTTCCGCAGGAACGTCCCCCACTGGGCCCCCTCGGGAATCTCCGGGGTATCCTGCATCGTCTCGATGATGGGTGCGGCCTTCTGGTCGCGCAGTGCGTAGTAGAGCCGCGGCATGATGGGAAAGTGGAAAGCCATGTGGCATTCCGGCTCTTCCGCAGTCCCGAAGTACTCCACCACTTCGTTGGGTGGCTGGTTGGCCTCGGCGATGATGACACGGCCCGGGTAGCTTTCGTCCACCATGGCCCGCAGTTTCCGCAGGAAATCGTGCGTGGCAGGCAGGTTTTCGCAGTTCGTCCCCTCTTCCTCAAAAAGATAGGGGATCGCGTCGGCCCTGAACCCGTCAATGCCCTGGTCAAGCCAGAACCGCACCACGTCAAAGAGTGCTTCGATCACTCGGGGGTTCTCGAAGTTCAGGTCGGGCTGGTGGCTGAAGAAGCGGTGCCAGAAGAACTGCCGGCGGATGGGATCGAAGGTCCAGTTGGACTCCTCCGTGTCCACGAAGATAATGCGGGCGTCCTGGTACTTCTCATCGGTATCGCTCCACACATAGAAGTCCCCGAACGGGCCCTCCGGGTCCTTGCGCGATTCCTGGAACCAGGGGTGCTGATCTGAGGTGTGGTTTAGCGGCAGATCGATGATCACCCGGACGCCGCGGGCATGGGCTTCGGCAACCAGCCGCTTGAAGTCGCTGATGGTCCCGAACTCGTCCAGCACGGAGTTGTAGTCCGAGATGTCATAGCCGCCGTCCCGCAACGGCGACTGGAAGAACGGCGGAAGCCAGAGGCAGTCCACACCGAGCCACTGCAGGTAGTCCAGCCGGTCAATGAGGCCCGAAAAATCGCCCGAACCGTCCCCGTTGGCATCCGCAAACGCCCTGACTAGTACCTCGTAAAACACGGCCTTCCGATACCACAGAGGATCGTGGGCCAGGCCTGGGGCGTTTAGTTCAAACGTGCTCTTGGGGGTGAAATGCTGGCTGGAACTCTGCGGGTTAAAACTCACTGATGCGCTCTCCTCACGCTAAGAATGTGTGCGGGTTCGACGTGCGCGTCCAGGCGGACGTAATTGTATTCGCCCCATTCCCAGGTTTCGCCGGTAATGAGGTCCTCCACCCGGAACCCGCCGTTAGGCGACAGGTCCTCGGGGTCGAGTTCCAAAGCGGCGAGATCCAGCGAAACCGTGCTCTCCCTGGTGCCGTGCGGATCTACGTTGACCACCACAATGATGGTGTCCTTGGTGCCGTCCGGCAGGGTCTTGTGCTTGGAGTACACCACCGTGGCGTCATCAGTGCTGTGGTGGACTGTCAGGTTCTGCAGGTCCTGGAGCGCCGGGTGGGTGTGCCGGATGCTGTTGAGCCTGGTCAGGTACGGCGCAAGGGTACGGCCTGACTCCGCAGCGGCGTCCCAGTCGCGGGCCTTGTACTCGAACTTTTCGTTGTCGATGTACTCCTCCGCACCGGGGCGCGCCACGTGCTCGTAAAGTTCGTAGCCGGCGTAAACGCCCCAGAGCGGGCTGGCGGTGGAGGCCAGCGCCGCGCGGATCTTGAACGCCGCGGGCCCCCCGAACTGAAGGTATTCGGTGAGGATATCGGGGGTGTTGACGAAGAAATTGGGGCGGAAGTACGCAGAGGACTCGTGGCTGACCTCCGTGAAATACGTTTCCAGTTCTTCCTTCGTGTTCCGCCACGTGAAGTAGGTGTAGGACTGCTGGAAACCGGCCCGGCCCAGGGCGTGCATCATGGCGGGCCTGGTAAACGCTTCAGCAAGGAACACCACGCCGGGCGTCTTTTTGTTGACCTGGGCGATGAGCCACTCCCAAAACCACACGGGCTTGGTGTGCGGGTTATCCACCCGGAAGATCTTGACGCCGTGGCTGACCCACAACTGCACTACCCGGAGGATCTCCTTGGCGAGTCCTTCAGGATCATTGTCGAAGTTGAGCGGGAAGATGTCCTGGTACTTCTTCGGCGGATTCTCCGCGTAGGCGATGCTGCCGTCCACCCGGGTGGTGAACCATTCCGGGTGGGATTCAACCCACGGATGGTCCGGTGCGGCCTGCAGGGCCAGGTCGAGGGCTACCTCGAGGCCCAGTTCATTGGCGCGGGCCACAAAAGCGTCAAAGTCCTCGAACGTGCCCAGGTCCGGGTGGATCGCGTCATGGCCGCCTTCCTTGGCGCCAATCGCCCAGGGCGAGCCGGGATCGTGCGGGCCGGCGATGAGCGTGTTGTTCGGACCCTTGCGGTGCTGCACGCCGATCGGGTGGATCGGCGGCATGTAGATGACGTCGAAGCCCATGGCCGCCACCGCATCCAGCCGCTTTGCCGCCGTCCGGAAGTTACCTGAGGTCCATGCCCCGGTGGAGTGGTCCCGTACGGCACCTTCGGACCGGGGGAAGAATTCGTACCAGGCCCCGCGGCCGGCGAGGTCGCGCTCAACCAGCAGCGGGAACTGCTCGGACACGGTGATCAGTTCACGGATCGGCTGGCGGTCCACGACGGCGGCCACGTCGGCACTGAAGCCGCCGGCGAGGCGCTCCTCCGCGGTGAGGGAGGTGTTGCCCAGGGCCGAAGCAGCCATGCGCAGGGTGCGCCGGTCCGACGCGTTGCGGGAGACGTCGTCGGCCGCGTCAAGGAGAAGCGCCTCGCCTTCGGCGAGCATCAGCTCCACATCGATGCCCGCGGCCACCTTGACCTCGGCATTGTGGTGCCAGGTTCCATAGCGGTCGTGCCAGGCCTCAATGAAGAAAGTCCAGTTTCCAACGGCCGACGGCGTGAGGACGCCCTCCCAGCGATCGGTGCCGAGGCCGCGTTCCCCCCTGGGCGGCGCCAGCCGGATGCGCTGGCGTTCCTTCCCGCGGGGATCCAGGAGGACGGCGCTGACGCCGAGTTGGTCATGGCCTTCCCGGAAAGCGGTGGCACCGACCACGATTCCTTCGCCCGGCAATGCCTTGGCAGGGTATTTCCCACCCTCGACCACAGGCTGTACGGCGGTGATGGGAAAACGGCCAAACCTGAGACCGTCGGTGATCTTGCCTTTGGGCTTTTTCTTGGAGGCGGCCATGGTTCCTGAGTTAGTCGTCACATGCTCGACGTTAGCGAGAAATGGCCCAGATTGCTAAGCCTGCATGGTTTTTTGTCCCGGCGATTCGTCTTATCCACGGCGTCAACTGTCATTTACCTAAAAGAAAGCCAAAGCAGTTCCCGCTGTTGAGGTTGTCGGTTAGTGTGGCGCAGGTGAAGGCAATCCGCAGATTTACCGTCAGAACCGTCCTCCCCGAGCCGATCCGTCCGTTGGTCCGGTTGGCGACCAACCTGCGTTGGTCCTGGCACCGGCCCACCCGGGAACTTTTCGCCAGTCTGAACCCGCGAAAGTGGGAGGAAAGCGAGCAGGATCCCGTCAGCTTCCTTGGCCGGGTCAGCCGCGAGGAGTTCCAGGCCCTGGCCGCGGACCAGTCCGTGGTGGAACGCGTCCGCACCGCCGCTGAGGACCTTGACCGCTACCTTGATGAGCCCCGCTGGTACCAGGGCCTGGGCGCAGATGCCCCCGCCGCCATCGCCTATTTCTCGCCCGAATTTGGCATCACCGAGGTACTCCCGCAGTACTCCGGCGGTCTGGGCATCCTGGCCGGAGACCACCTTAAGGCGGCGTCCGACCTTGGCGTGCCCCTCATCGGTGTTGGCCTCCTGTACCAGGCCGGCTACTTCAAGCAGTCGCTGTCCCGAGACGCCTGGCAGCAGGAAACATATCCTGTCCTCGATCCGGACGGCCTGCCCCTGACCCTGCTCCGCGAACCGTCCCCGGACAACAACGGCCGGCCGCTGCAGATCTCCCTGCCGCTCCCCAACGGCAGGCGGCTCCTGGCACACATCTGGCGCGCCGACGTCGGGCGTGTTCCGTTGCTGCTCCTGGATTCCAACGTTCCGGGCAACGACGACGCCGCCCGGGGCGTCACCGACCGGCTCTACGGCGGTGGCGGGGACCACCGGCTCCAGCAGGAGCTCCTGCTGGGCATGGGCGGAGTGAAGGCACTGCGCGCTTACCAACGGCTCACGGGAACACCAGCACCGGAGGTGTTCCACACCAATGAGGGCCATGCCGGTTTCCTCGGGATCGAGCGGATCCAGGAGCTGATGTCCGGCGAGGCAGCCCTGACTTTCGACGAGGCGCTTGCCGCCGGCCGGGCGTCCACGGTGTTTACCACCCACACGCCCGTGCCCGCCGGAATCGACCGCTTCGAGATTGCCCAGATCCAGCACTTCTTCCAGGCCGGGCTCGCGCCTGCCGTGCCCGTGGACAGGATCCTGGAGCTTGGCCGCGAAAACTACGCCGACGGCAACCCGTCAGTCTTCAACATGGCGGTCATGGGGCTCCGGCTGGCCCAGCGGGCCAACGGCGTGGCCAAACTGCACGGCGAGGTGTCCCGCGGGATGTTCTCGGCGCTGTGGCCAGGTTTCGACCATTCCGAGGTGCCCATCACCTCCGTCACTAACGGCGTGCACGTGCCCACCTGGGTTGATGGCCGGATTTCCCAGCTCGCCCGGAAACAGTTCGGCCCCGAGGCCGAAACCCAGGGACGCTGGGACCTTGCCTACAACGTCAGCGACGCCGACGTCTGGGCGCTGCGCCGTGAAATGCGCTCGGCCCTGGTGGACGACGTCCGCCGCCGGCTTCGGGCCGCGTGGAAAAAGCGCGGCGCGGCCGACGCTGAACTCCGCTGGACAGACAGCGTGCTGGACCCTGATGTGCTGACCATCGGTTTCGCCCGCCGCGTCCCTACTTACAAGCGGCTCACCCTGATGCTGCGTGAGCCGGACCGCCTCAAGGCACTGTTGCTGCACCCGGAACACCCGATCCAACTGGTGATCGCCGGAAAGTCCCACCCTGCGGACGACGCCGGCAAGAAGATGATCCAAGACCTGGTCCGGTTCACTGACGACCCCGAAGTCCGTCACCGGATTGCGTTCCTCCCGAACTACGACATCGCCATGGCCAGGACGCTGTTCCCGGGCTGCGACGTCTGGCTCAATAACCCGCTGCGCCCCCTGGAAGCCTGCGGCACGTCCGGCATGAAGGCCGCCATCAACGGTTCGCTGAACCTCTCGGTGATGGATGGCTGGTGGGATGAGATGTACGACGGCGAAAACGGCTGGGCGATCCCCACGGCCAACAATGACGCGTCCCCCGAGGAACGCGACGATATTGAGGCTGCCGCGCTGTACGAACTCCTGGAAACCCAGGTGGCGCCCCGCTTCTACGGCAGCACCGTGTCTGACAGCGCCGGCGCCGCAGGACCGTCCAGCACCGGGTCCGAGAAGGTACCGACGCACTGGGTGTCCATGATCAAGCACACGTTGTCGCACCTCGGGCCGGCCGTGTCCGCGGACCGCATGTTGCATGACTACGTCAATATTCTCTACCGTCCCGCCGCGGAGGCCGGACGCAAGGCGGTGGCCGACTCCTACTCGCAGGCGCGGTCCCTGGCAGCGTGGATTGCACAGGTGCGTGCTGCCTGGCCGCTGCTGCACGTGGAGCACGTTGACTCCGTGGGCGTTTCTGAGGATCCGCAGATCGGTGACACCCTGCAGGTGAACGCATACGTTGCGTTGACCACCCTGACACCGGACGATGTCTCCGTGGAGGTCGCCTACGGGCGCGCCGAGGAAGGCGACACCCTGGCGGACGTGATCATGATGGAGCTGCAGCCCAAGGAGGACCTGGGCGGTGGCCGCTACCTGTTCAGCGGCTCCCTGGTGATCGACCGCTCGGGCCCGTTCGGTTACACCGTCCGAGTCCTGCCCCGGCACGAGGCATTGGCGTCAAAGGCCGAACTGGGGCTGATCGTCAACGCCTGAGCCGTTAGAGGAGGACGGCAGCGACCCTCAGGTCGTTACCGGCATAGCTCTCGGCATCCTGAAGGATCTCGCAGATGATCCCGAAGGAACGGTCGCCGCGGAATGCCGCGGCGACCTGCCAGAGGATAGTCACCGGGGCGTTGCCGTTTTCGCCGATGCTGTCAGCGAAATCGTGGAGTGAATCGTTTAGTGCGTCCAGGTTCACGCCGTAGTGCTCGGGAAAGCCCAGCACCTCACCGAACGTTTCGAGCACCGCCCGTTTGCTGTCCGCGGCGGGGACCCGCAGGCTGCGGCGGCCGGCATCGGCCACCTGGTCCTGCAGTTCTTCCATGGTCCACGTGTCGGCGGAGTAGATCTTCATAACGGGGTTCAGCTGCCTTCTGCGATGAATTTGAATGAGGCGTAATGGTCCTGCGTGTAGTATTTTTCTCCCCCGCCGCCGGCAATGATCCGGCGGGCCCCGCGGTCCGATTCTCCCGGGGTGGGCACGGTGTACTCGCGGTAGTACCCTGAAGACTTTCGCGGGAGGATACGTTCAAAGTTGCCGAAGGTCTGATCGTCCTGGCTGTAGGAGTAGGGCCCGCCTTTACGGATCAACGCGAGGGTCCTGCGTGCTTCGGCCGGGAGCGCGGACTCACTGATCGCCGGCAGGCCGGAAGGGTTGGCGGGCGCCGCCACGGGTCCTGAAGCTTCCGCCGGACCGTGGACGGGAGCCTCCGGAACCGGGGCTGCGCTGGGACTTGCTGCCGGCGTCGGGCTTCCCGTCAAGGAATCAAGGAGCCCGGCGCCACCGAAAGCGAAAAGCGCAACGGCCAGCAGACCGGTCAGCAACAGGGCAACGACAGAGCGGTTGCGCATTCTTGGTCCCCTCCGCAGCTACGTGCGGTAGATGTTGATCGAGTTTGCCTCAACGAGGTCAGTCTCGCCGGATGCCACGCGTCCGCCCTGGCGGATCTCGTGGAGCGGCGAGGTAGTCAGCCGCAGTTCGAACATCCGGCGCGGCGTACCGTCGTCGTTGGTGAGCTCGGGGAGGGTGATTTTCACGTCGGAAGCGCTGCCGTTGACCACCACGAGGCCTGCCAGCGTGCCGTCGTCAGAGCCGAGCAGCAGCTGCATGACCCGGTGCCGCGGATCATTCCACCGGTCCATGGACATCGGTTGTCCGGCGTGGTCGAACCAGTGGAGATATGATTGCTCGTCCCGGGCCGGGAAATTGTGCGGCTGACCGGCCAGGAACTCCTTGCGCAGCCGGACGAAGCGCTTGGTGCTGCGGAGCATCTCGTGGGATTCCGGCGTGCGCGTCCAGTCAATCCAGGTCAGGGGGTTGTCCTGGCAGTAGGCGTTGTTGTTTCCCTGCTGGGTGCGGGCCAGCTCGTCACCGGCGGTGATCATGGGAACGCCAAGGGAAATCATCATCGAGGCCATGAGGTTGCGCCGGGACTGTGCCCGCTGGGCCAGGATGTCCTCGTCCTCGGTGGGGCCTTCGGAACCGTGATTGTAGCTGCGATTGTCCCCATGACCGTCCCGGTTCTGCTCGCCGTTGGCCTCGTTGTGCTTACGGTCGTAGGAAACGAGGTCGTGGAGGGTGAAGCCGTCGTGGGCCGTAACGAAGTTGAGCGAGGCCAGCCTGGAGCGGCCCGATGCTTCAAACAGCCCGGCCGAACCGGACAGGGCATCGGCCAGCCGGGCCACGGAGCCGCCCTGCCCGCCGGACTCAATGGCCGCGCGGTCGGCGAGCCAGAAAGTACGGACCCCATCACGGAAGTGATCGTTCCAGTCAACCCAGCCGCCGGGGAACCGGCCGGTCTGCCAGCCGCCGTAACCGACGTCCCACGGTTCGGAAATAAGCTTCACATCCGACAGCACAGGATCGGCAACCACAGCCACCAGGAACGGGTGATGGGGATCAAAGTGGTTGTCCGCATTCCGGCAGAGCGTCACGGCCAGGTCAAAGCGGAACCCGTCGATGTGAAACTCGTCCACCCAGTACCGGAGGGAATCCAGGACCAGCTGGACCACACGCGGATGGCCAAAGTTCAGGCTGTTCCCGCAACCCGTAGTGTCCACATATTTCCCGTGGCCGTCGGTACGGTAATACGTTTCCTCACCGAGGCCGCGGAAGCTGGTGGTGGGGCCATCGGGGCCGCCTTCGGCGGTGTGGTTGTAGACCACGTCGAGGATCACTTCCAGCCCGGCCGCGTGGAGCAGCTTGACCATTCCCTTGAATTCATCCTGGACAGCCTGCGGCCCGGCCTCCTGGGCAGCCTTGGTGGCATAGCCCGGATGCGGCGCGAAGAACGCGGCGGTGTTGTAGCCCCAGTAGTTGGTCAGGCCGAGGTCCTGCAGGTGCAGCTCATCGAGGTGGAAGTGCACCGGGAGCAGCTGAATCGAGGTGATGCCCAGGCTTTTGAAATGCTCGATGATGGCCGGGTGGGCCATGCCTGCGTACGTTCCCCGCAATTCCTCGGGAACATCGGGGTGCAGCATCGTCTGGCCACGGACATGGGCTTCGTAGATGATGGTATTCCGCCAATGCAGCCTCGGGCGCTGATCGGCTCCCCAGTCAAAATCGGCGGCCATCCGCACACTAGTCAGGAATCCCTCACGCTCATCCACCGCGCGGCCGTAAGGATCGAGCAGCAGCGGCTGCCCGGCGTCGTCGTCCAAGTCCAGCATGGGAAACGCCAGCGGCAGCGCTTTGGACTTAGAGGCGGCACGGAATCCATAGCGCGACCCAATGTGCAGATCCTCGACAATCCCGTGGTGCACGCCGTTGGTGATGTTGGGAAGGGCTTGCCGACGCCACTCCGCTCCCGGGGCCTTGTAGGCTATCTCGAGGTTTTCGACGCCCGGCGCGTAAACAGCGACGTTGGCTGCGGACGGCAGGGCACCCTCCGTGCCGGACCCGGAGCGCGGAACGCTGACACCGAGTGGATGCGCGGAAGAGGCATCCATGGTGGAGGCGGTGTCAAATAGCGGCATAACCATCACGGTCAATGGTAGCCGTCAGCGCCGGTTCGGCCGCACTCCGGCGTTTGTGACACCGGGCATCCGCCCGCTGCTGGGGGTGCGGTGTCGATGCAGGGTTGCATACTGGAGGGAAACGTCGACACGGAGGTACAAAGTGCGGGTTGCGCTGGCTCAGATCATCAGCGGCCGGGACCTGGCCGCTAACCTGTCCATTCTGGAACAACAGGCGCAGAGGGCCAAGGCCGGCGGCGCAGACATGGTGGTGTTTCCGGAGGCCTCCATGCGGGCGTTCGGTAACTCACTGCTGGACATTGCGGAGCCTGTGGACGGGCCGTGGGCCTCCCGTGTGCGCAGCGTGGCGGCTTCGCTGGAAATCGTGGTGGTGGCAGGCATGTTCACGCCCGGCTCCGCGGGAAAGGTACGCAACACCCTGCTCGCGACCGGGCCTGGGGTGGAGACCAGCTACGACAAGGTCCACCTTTTCGACGCGTTCGGTTTCCTGGAATCGGACACCGTGGACCCGGGCACCGACCCTGTAACATTCACTGCCGGCGGAATCACCTTTGGGCTTGCCACCTGCTACGACATCCGTTTTCCGGCACTGTTCCTGGCCAACGCCGAACGGGGTGTGGACGCAAACATCGTCTGCGCTTCCTGGGCCTCGGGGCCCGGCAAGGTGGACCAGTGGCAGCTCCTGGCGCGGGCCCGGGCTCTGGATTCCACCACGTACATCTTGGCCTGCGGGCAGGGCGACCCCGTCACCCAGGGCGTCCCGGCCAAGGATGGAGCACCGACGGGCGTGGGCCATTCGGCGGTTGTCTCACCCTTAGGGGAGGTACTGGACGAGCTCGACGGCGCCCCCGGGCTGCTGTTCGCAGACCTCGACGCCGCCGTGGTCAAGGAAGCCCGCCAAAAGCTTCCGGTATTGGCCAACCGCCGGCAGTTCTAACCCGGACGCTCTCTCACTTAACGCGGGTTAACTGGCGACGCTCTCTCACTTTCTTAGAGAAAGTGAGAGAGCGTCGGGCCAAAACCCACATTAAGTGAGAGAGCGTTGGGCGGCGGAGGCCGGGCTTTTGCGTAGGCTGCGTTGTTGCTTGAGGAACGAGCGCAGCAGCCAGCAAAAGTCCGGCCGCGCGCCGCGGCTCGGCTGCTATTTGGCGGAGCGCTGCCGGGAGATTTCGTACAGCGAGATGCCCACAGCCATGGAGGCGTTGAGGGACTCCATGGCGGAGTCGATGGGGATGGAGACAATCTGGTCGCAGTTTTCGCGGACCAGCCGGCTCAGGCCCTTGCCCTCGGAGCCCACCACGATGCAGACG
This sequence comes from Pseudarthrobacter sp. TAF60_1, assembly GCF_052113505.1. Lineage (NCBI taxonomy): Bacteria > Bacillati > Actinomycetota > Actinomycetes > Micrococcales > Micrococcaceae > Pseudarthrobacter > Pseudarthrobacter sp. TAF60_1. The sequence goes on along the minus strand of NZ_JBFRDI010000015.1, from coordinate 113,758 downwards.
GGTTCCGTGGCGAGGGTCAGGTCCGGCAGTGAGACGTCGCCGTCGCCGTCGAGCCCCAGGACAAAGATGCCCATGTTCTTGAACTGCTTCAGCGCGCTGTTGAGGTTGGCCGCACGTGCCACCGGAACGCGCACGGCCGCGCCCGCACTGGTCTTCCAGGCCGAGGCAGTGACGCCCACGGAACGGCGTTCCGGCACGATGACGCCGTGGCCGCTGAAGGCCGAGACGGAGCGGATGATGGCGCCCAGGTTGCGCGGGTCCGTGATGCCGTCCAGCGCTACGAACAGCGGCGCGTTCGAGACGTGGCCCTTCTTCCAGCGTTCCACCGTTTCTTCGGCGAGATCGTAGGCGTCCTGATATTCGTACGGCGGGATCTGCAGGACGAGGCCCTGGTGGACGGCGTCTTCGGTCATGCGGTCGAGTTCGGGCTTACCGGTCTCGAGCAGCGGGATGCCGCGCTCGGCGGCGATCTTCAGCGACTCCTTGACGCGGTCATCCATTTCGATCCGGATGGCAATGTGCAGGGCCTTCGCGGGGATGCCGGCACGGAGTGCTTCGACCACTGAGTTACGGCCGGTGACCACTTCTTCGGTGGCACGTCCCTTGGGACCGGAGCGGGCTGCACCGGCGCTGCGTGCGCCGGTGCCGCGCTTGGCAGCAGAACGTTCCGCGAGCTGCTTGCTCTTGTGCGCCTTGTGGTACGGGCGGTCCTCCGCCTTGGGTGTGGGGCCCTTGCCTTCCAGAGCCTTGCGGCCGTGGCCACCGGTTCCGATGGTTGGCCCTTTCTTTGCTTTGACCGACCGGCGACCGTTGTTGGCCATGAGAATTCCACCCTTGATTGTTTGACTGAGTCTGCTTACCAGTCTACTGAATCAAGTAAAATCGCCTGACTCGGCTGCAGATACCGCCGGTTCAGTCCCGCTGGAGACTCCAGGTGGCGCCGTCAGGACCGTCCTCGACGGCGACTCCGGCCGCCTTCAGCGTGTCCCGGATTGCGTCCGAGGCAGCCCAGTCCTTGGTTGCCCGGGCCTGGGCACGTGCCGCGAGCTGGGCTTCGATCAGCACCTCCAGGGCGGCGGATTCCCGGGCATCCGATGCTGCCCCGGTGGCCACTGCGTTCAGGCCGAGGACGCGGAGCATGTCATGGACGGAGCGCAGGGCCTGGCGCGCGTCCTCCAGCCGGCCTTCGGTCAGTGCGGTGTTGCCGGACCGGACGGTCTCGTGCAGCACCGCGAGGGCCTGCGGCACGTTGAGGTCGTCGTCCATGGCCAGCTCGAACGCCTCCGGCACCTTACCGTACGTGGCGAAGCTGTAGTTATTGCCCTCGGAGAGGGCCCGGACGGCACGGCTGATGAAACCGTCAATGCGTTCGACGGCGGCGGCAGCTTCCTCGAGCGAGGTGGGGCGGTAGTCCAGCACTGAGCGGTAATGGGCCTGGCCGAGGTAGTACCGGACCACCCGGGGCGAGGCGAGCTCCAGCATCTCGGCGGGGCTGATGGTGTTGCCGATGGACTTGGACATCTTCTCGCCCTGGTAGGTGACCATGCCGTTGTGCATCCAGAAGTTGGCGAAGCCGTGCCCCGCCGCCTGCGACTGGGCCATTTCGTTTTCGTGGTGCGGGAAGCGCAGGTCCAAGCCCCCGCCATGGATATCAAACTCGGTGCCGAGGTATTTGGTGACCATGGCGGAGCATTCCAGGTGCCAGCCCGGCCGGCCGGCACCCCACGGCGAAGCCCAGCTCGCCGTCCTCGGCTCTCCCTCTTTGTAGCCCTTCCACAAGGCGAAGTCCCGGGGATCTCTCTTGCCGCGGGGATCGGCGTCGGGGGCGCCCTGCATGTCGTCGATGTTCTGGCGCGTGAGTGACCCGTATTTGTCCCAGGAGCGCACGTCGAAGTACACATCCCCGGAATCGTCCAGCGCCGGATATGCGTGGCCGCGGTCAATCAGCTGCTGGATCAGCGCATGCATCTCCGGGATGTGGCCGGTGGCGCGGGGTTCGTAGGTGGGCCGGGACACGCCCAGCGTGTCGTAGGCCTTCAGGAATTCCTGCTCATAGCGGTAGGCCAGTGCCCACCATTCTTCCTCGCGGACAGTGCCCGGCCCCCACTCGAAGCCGGGTTCGAAGGACTCAGCGGATTTGGTGAGGATCTTGTCGTCGATGTCCGTGACATTGCGGACGGCTGTGACGCGCAGGCCGCGGTATTCAAGCCAGCGGGTGAGCTGGTCGAAGGCGATGGCAGAGCGGATGTGGCCCACATGCGGCATGCCCTGCACCGTGGCTCCGCAGTAGTACAGGCTCACCTTTCCCGGGACGAGGGGAACGAAGTCGCGGACTTCGGCGGATGCGGTGTCGTAAAAACGGAGGGTCACCGCTCCAGATTAGCCGATATGGCCCGGTTGCCTGGGATACACCAGAGCAGTGGCAATGGCGGAAATGCCTTCGGCCCGGCCGGTGAAACCCAGCCCGTCACTGGTGGTGGCGGTGACGCTGACGGAGGCTTCCGCCGCCGCGCTCAGGACCTCCTGGGACTCCTGCCGCCGTGGCCCGAACTTGGGCCGGTTGGCCACGAACTGCACCGCCACGTTGCCGATCTCAAACCCCGCCGCCCGGACAATCCTGGCTGCCTCCGCCAGGAGCGTGACCCCCGACGCGCCGGCGAACTCCGGGCGGTCCGTCCCGAAGTGGGTACCCAGGTCCCCGATGCCGGCGGCGGAGAACAGCGCATCGGCGGCAGCGTGGGCTACGGGGTCCCCGTCCGAGTGCCCGGCAAGCCCTCGTTCGCCTTCCCACAAGAGCCCGCCAAGCCACAGCGGACGGGGGTTATCCTCGGAGGCATAAGCGTGGACGTCCAAACCGATACCCGTGCGCGGCAGGATCATCTGCGCTTCTTCCATGCTCAACCTTCCACCCATCGGATGCCCAGCGGGCCTTCCAGCAGGCCCTCGGCAATGATCAGGTCGAGGGGTGTGGTGATTTTCAGTGACTGGGTGGAGCCGTGGACAGCATGGACGGGAACGCCCAAGAGTTCCACCAGCATCGCGTCGTCGGTGACCGCGGCGGCCTGCGCCTCATCAAACTGCGACGCCGACTTATGGGCTTGGAGCAACGTGGACAGGCGGAACCCCTGGGGCGTCTGGACAGACCGAAGGTCCTCCCGCGGGGCGGTACCGGTGACAAGTTCCGGAGCGATGGCGCTCTCATCGCCGCTCGTCCGGGTGACGGTCTTGACCGTATCCACTACCGGTACTGCTGGAATGACTGCAACGGCACCGGCGGCCAGCGAGTCCACCACCCGATGGAAAACATTTTCAGGTGTCAACGCGCGCGCGGCATCATGCACCAGCACCGCTTCAATCCCCTCGATCAGGCCTCCGATACCGGCCCGGACTGACTCCGCACGGGTGGCACCGCCGTCCACGACGGTGAGGAGGGGCCCGCCGTCGGCCAGTTCCTGCCTGAATTCCTCCAACAGCTCGTGGAGACCGTCAGCGCCCGCCGGCAACACGATGCATATTTGGCTGCTTACGCCGGAGGCCACGACGCCGCGGAGCGCATGCATCAGGATTGGCTCGCCGCCCAGAGGCACTGCGGCTTTCGGCATTCCATGGCCAAGCCTTTCGCCGGAACCGGCGGCAACAAGGATCACGGCGGTGACGGGGCGGGGCAGTCCGTTGCTCATGGCATCTAGCCTACGTCCCGCCCGGCCCAGTCCTGCCGAACCCTGCAGCGGATCGGTTCGCAGGCGCGCGACAGGGCGGAATTGGGCAAAAAGAAACCCCGGAGGTGCTTGCGCACCACCGAGGTTCAATTCTTAGGAAGCCAGGACCTCGTCGAGAACGCTTGCCGCCTTCTCTTCATCGGTCTTTTCAGCCAGTGCAAGTTCTGAAATCAGAATCTGCCGGGCCTTGGCCAGCATGCGCTTCTCACCTGCGGAAAGGCCCCGATCGTGATCCCGGCGCCAAAGGTCACGGACGACCTCTGCTACCTTGATGACGTCACCGGAAGCAAGTTTCTCCAGATTTGCCTTGTATCTACGTGACCAGTTGGTGGGCTCTTCAGTGAACTCGGCACGAAGCACGTCGAATACGTGCTCCAGGCCTTCCTTGCCCACTACGTCACGGACCCCAACAAGGTCAACGTTCTCTGCTGGAACTTCAATGGTCAGATCACCCTGAGCCACCTTGAGCTTGAGATACATTTTCTCTTCGCCCTTGACAGTGCGCATCTTGATTTCTTCAATTTTTGCAGCACCGTGGTGAGGGTAAACTACTGTCTCGCCGACCTCAAATACCATGTAAACATTCCCCTTTCCCGCAGACCAGTTTATCACGATTCAGGCATACGACTGGCCTGGAACGAGGCCCGGAACCCCGTAAATACGCGGAAAATGGGCGGATTCGACCCCCTCGAACCCCTTGACGAATGCGGATAATAGTGCATCCGGGGACCTGCTGCCAAGGACAATGTGACCGCAAGGAATCCTCGTTTGTGCATGTTTGCCGCTAGGCTATGGCTGATTAATGTTTCCACACTCTCGAGGAGTACGTGACGTGCGTTTCACTGCGATGAACCGGGCCCAGAGCGGCAAACTGGCACTGGCGGCAGGAGTTCTGGCCCTGGGCTTGGCGACGATGACCGGCTGCGGCTACATCACCCCCCAGCAGACCACTCACCAGTACTCCTCCTCGGACGGTATCCGCGCGGACCTGGGGCCGCTGCAGCTCCGGAACATGCTGATCGTCTCCAGCGGTGAGGACAAGCCGGGCCGCCTGATCGGCGCCGTCTACAACTCTTCCTCGCAGGACGTGAAGCTTACTGTCAACGGTGCCAAGGGCTCCCAGACGCAGGTACCGGTGAAGGCAAACTCCTACACCCTGCTCAACCAGTCCACGGACGAGGCCATCCTCAGCACGAGCGGCGGCATTCCCGGCTCCCTCGTGGACATCAAGGTCGCCGAGGACGGCACCAACGTCACCAAGACTGTGCAGATGCCCGTCCTGGACGCCACGCTGCCCGAGTACAAGGAGTACCTCCCGGCCGGCAGCCAACCGACCGGATCCGCTTCTCCCACGTCATCGCCGTCGACGTCGGCAACGACATCGGCAAGCGCCTCCGCCGCAGCGCACTAGGCAACCGCCGCAGCCAGGCATCCGCCGCAAAGCAGAAAAGGAGGGGCTCCCCCGGGGAGCCCCTCCTTTTGCGTCTGCCGGCGCCGTGCGGTTGGCAGACGCCGTGCGTTTGCCGGCGGCGCGATTGGCCTACGGCTCGAATTTGTAGCCGAGACCGCGGACGGTCACCAGGTAGCGTGGCGCCGACGGGTCCGGCTCGATCTTGCCGCGGAGCCGCTTGACGTGCACATCAAGGGTCTTGGTGTCCCCCACGTAGTCGGAGCCCCAGACCCTGTCGATCAACTGCCCGCGGGTCAGTACCCGGCCCGAATTCCGCAGCAGCATTTCCAGCAGCTCGAATTCCTTCAGGGGCAGGAGGACCTGTTCGCCGTCCACGCTCACCACGTGCCGCTCAATGTCCATGCGGACGGGGCCCGCATGGACCGTGGCAGAGATCAGCTCTTCCGGTTCACCCTGGCGGCGGAGCACGGCCCGCACCCGAGCCACCAGTTCGCGGGACGAATACGGCTTGGTGACATAGTCATCGGCCCCCAGTTCGAGGCCGACCACCTTGTCAATCTCCGAGTCCTTGGCCGTCAGCATGATGACCGGAACACCGGAACGCTGGCGCAGCTGGCGGCAGACCTCCGTTCCGGACAGGCCGGGCAGCTGAAGGTCCAGGAGGACCAGATCCGCCCCGTTCCGATCGAACTCGGTAATCGCGTCGAGGCCGTTATCCACTACCTCGACTTCGAATCCTTCCTTGCCCAGCAAATAGGACAGCGGGTCGCTGAACGACTCTTCGTCCTCGACAATCAAAATCCTGCTCAAGCGCTGGCTCCTTGCTCATGTACGCGGCGCTCTTTCACACGCTCGGGTACGGCTCGATCTTTGACAACTGGAGTATCGGCTTCGTCCTGGCTCTCCATCTCGGGAAGCCTCAGGGTGAAGGTGGAACCCTGCCCGGGCCGGGACCACAGCGTCACCTCACCGCCATGGTTGGATGCAACGTGCTTGACGATGCTCAGGCCCAGGCCGGTGCCGCCGGTGTGGCGGGACCGGGCTGCGTCCACGCGGTAGAAGCGCTCAAAGACCCGTTCCTGGTCTTCCGGGGTCATCCCTTCGCCCTGGTCCGTGACGGACACGGCGATGAGTCCGTCCTTTGACCGGACGCCCACACCCACCTTCGTGTTCTCCGGCGAATAGCGAATGGCGTTATCGATCAGGTTCCGCAGTGCGGTAACCAGCAGGTCCCGGTCACCAAACACTGTGGCGTCCGCGGGTTCACCGACGACAATTTGGATCTTCTTGCTTTCAGCCGGCAGCTGGGAACGGTCCACGGCTTCGGCGATGACCGCGTTGATGTCTACGGCGCCGCCCCCTTGGGACACGCTGGCGCCCTGGAGCCGGGAGAGCTCGATGATGTCCTGGACGAGGGCGGCCAGCCGGGCTGATTCCTTGTGCATCCGCTTGGCGAACCGGCGGACAGCCTGTTCGTCATCTGCCGACGATTCCAACGCCTCGGCCAGCAGGGAAATCGCCCCGACCGGGGTCTTTAGCTCGTGGGATACGTTGGCAACAAAGTCGTTGCGGATCTCTTCCGTGCGGGTGATCTCGGTGCGGTCGTCGGCCAGCAGGAGGATGTATTCCTCGCCAAGCATGGCCGCACGCACCTGGACAATGATGGTGCCTTGGCCCAGCGGGCCGCGCGGGAGCTCCAGCTTCTTCTCCAGGATCACGCCGTCGCGGCGCACCCCGGCTGTCATGTCCAGCAGCTCCTTGTGGACCACCGTGTGGCCGCGCACCAGGCCATAGGCGTACGCCGCGGGGCTGGCTCTCACCACTCCGTCCACTGCGTCCACCACCACGAAAGCCCGGCCGACCACAGCCAGTACGTCCGCGGCGCCTTTCGGCAGGGAAGGCTCGTCCATGTCGACGTCGACAAATTGGCGCTGCTTTTCACTGACCCTGAATGCGAGCACGCCAAAGGTGCCGAGCGCCAGGCCGACGAGGCCGGCGATGACACCGATGAGCATAGGATCCACAGCTCCAGCTTATGCTGAGATGAGTGGCTTGCCGGTGCGTCCGGGGCCATTGCACAGACGGTTCAGCTAACGTTCATTTACAAGAGACTGTTCGTTCACCGCACGCTGGCAGAGTTACGGGTTGGAGTGCCGAACGGCGACATGAATTCCGTCTGCCATTGGGGGCGGGGTTCCAGAGAAAGGACGCCCCCGTGCGTAAGGTTTTTCAGGAAGAGCTGACTCAGGTCGGTGAGCAGCTGATTGAGATTTCCAAGTTGGTCAGTGAGGCAATGGAGAAGGCCACCACGTCTTTCCAGGTTGCCGACGTTGACCTGGCGGAAGACGTCATCGCAGCTGACGCCCGCATCGATTTCCTGCAGAACAGCCTCGACGAGCGCGCCATCGACATCCTCGCCCTGCAGGGCCCGGTAGCCAGCGACCTCCGTATGATCGTCGGGTCGCTACGGATGAGCGCCTCGCTGGAGCGGATGGGTGACCTTGCCCGGCACGTCGCCCAGCTGGCCCGGCTGCGCTTCCCGTCCACGGTGATCCCCGCATCCATGACCGGGACGTTCAGGAAGATGGCCGAACTGGACCAGCTGATCGCGGACAAACTCACCGTGCTCCTGGAAACCCGGGACCTCGAAGTGGCCCGCGACATCCTGAAAGCCAACACCAGCATCGATGACCTTCACCTGAGCGTCTTCAAGGCAATCGCTTCCCCGGATTGGGCTGAGTCCCCAGCCACCACCGTGGATGTTGCCCTCGCCAGCCGCTACTTCGAACGGTTCGCTGACCACGGCGTCTCCGTGGCACGAAAGGTCACCTACCTGGTGACCGGCGAATGGCAGCCGCAGGCACTGTAGGCCCAAACCCCCGTACGACGGCGGGCCGGTCACCTTGAGGTGACCGGCCCGCCGTCGTGATGGCTGCTTTGCCTATTTTTTGCCCTGGTTTGCCACGGCCAAAATGGCGTCGGCTGCGGCGTCGGGGTCCAGGTACGTGCCGCCCGGCTTGATGGGCTGGAAGTCCTCGTCCAGATCGTAGACCAGCGGGATTCCGGTGGGGATGTTCAGGCTGGCGATGGCGTCGTCGCTGATGCCGTCGAGGTGCTTAACCAGGGCGCGCAGGGAATTGCCGTGGGCGGTAACCAGGACTGTCTTACCGGCCTTGAGGTCTGCCTTGATGTCCGACTCCCAGTACGGCAGCAGGCGGACCAGGACGTCCTTGAGGCACTCGGTGCGCGGGAGGGCGTCGCCAAGGCCCGCATAGCGGGGGTCACGGGCCTGCGAAAACTCGCTGTCATCGGACAGGGGCGGCGGCGGGGTGTCGTAGCTGCGGCGCCATTCCATGAACTGCTCTTCGCCGAACTCGGCCAAGGTCTGGGCCTTGTCCTTGCCCTGCAGGGCGCCGTAGTGGCGTTCGTTCAGGCGCCAGTCGCGCTTGACGGGGATCCACCCGCGGTCCGCCTTGTCCAGGGTGATGTTCGCCGTGTTGATGGCGCGCTTGAGCAGGGATGTGTACAGAATGTCCGGGAGAAGGTTGTTCTCCACCAGGAGCTCACCGCCGCGGGCCGCTTCCTCGCGCCCCTGGTCGTTAAGGTCAACGTCCACCCAGCCGGTGAACAGGTTCTTGGCGTTCCATTCGCTGTGGCCGTGGCGCAGCAGAATCAGCTTGTAAGTCATGATTTTCATCCTAGCCGAGGCACGCTGCAGCCCGTTTTGCGTTACGAAGATAGGGTTGGGCCGTGGTGCAAAAAGCTGAACGGGTGAGCGCTTCCCAGAACCGGGGCGGCAAACCGGTGGGAAACGTCACCCGCGGCACCACCAGCCCCAACCGGATGCGCCGCGTGGACCGCTGGCTCACGGGACCCCAGTCCTGGCGGCTGCGCGCCGCGGCAGACCCGTTGGTGGTTGACTTGGGGTACGGCGCAACGCCCGCCACCGCCGTCGAACTTTTTGACCGCCTCCGCGCCGCCCGGCCGGACGTGCGCGTGGTGGGGATCGAGATCGAACCGGAACGGGTCCGCGCGGCCAAGGCACTGGAACGGCCGGGACTGACCTTCCAGGTGGGCGGCTTCGAGCTGCCTGTACCGGGGCGCCCTGTCCTGGTCCGTGCCTTCAACGTCCTGCGGCAGTACGAAGAGGCTGACGTGCCGGGGATCTGGCGGCTGGTCCAGGACCGGCTCTCCCCCGGCGGCCTTTTCATTGACGGGACGTGCGATGAGATCGGACGGCGGGTGACCTGGATTGCCCTCGACCCTGAACGGCCGCTGTCACTGAGCATGTCCATGCGTTTCGGCAGCTTTGACCTGCCCTCAGACATTGCCGAGCGCCTGCCGAAGGCCCTCATCCACCGCAACGTCCCGGGCGAACCGGTGCACCGGCTGATGCAGGCCATGGACCGCGCCTGGCTGGAATCAGCGCCGCTGGCCTCGTTCGGCAACAGGCAGCGCTGGCAGGCGATGTGCAAGGCACTGCGCGACGGCGGGTGGCCGGTTCAGGATGGGCCGTCGCGGTGGCGCCTGGGTGAACTGACCGTGGGCTGGGAAGCGGTGGCGCCGGGGGCCCGGGGTCACCAGCCGTAGGGGCGGCTGCCGCCGCGGCCGGCGTCCTTGACAGCGGGGCGGACGTCGGCGAGGTAGACGGAAGCTGCCACCACGGCAGCCAGCCCGAACAGGCCGAGGGTGCCGAAGATGCCGCCGCTGCTGAAGAGGGAGATGACTCCGATGAGGGTGGCGCCGGCGGTCAGCGCCAGCCAGAACGTCTTGGTCCGTTTGCCCGTGGCTTCAAAGGCTGCGGACTTGTGGCGGACGCAGTCCAGCAGCGCCCATGCCTCAAGTCCCAGTGCCACCAGGGCAAGGACAAAAAATATTGCCGTCTCTACGTATGAAATCATCACTCGACCGTCCACCGTCCAAGCCTAGCCGCCCAGTGAGTCCAGCGCCTGCTTCAAATCGGCCCAGAGGTCCTCAACATTCTCGATGCCCACGCTCAGGCGCACCAGATTCTCCGGAACGCTGAGCGGCTCCGCAGTGTGCCGGCGGCGCCGCTCAATCAGTGACTCGACGCCGCCCAGCGAGGTCGCAGGCAGCCAGAGTTGCAGAGCGCGCACCAACTTGTCCGCAGCATCCGCCCCGTCCAGGCCGCCAACCCGCGCAATCTGCACGCATACGATCGATCCGAAGCCCTTCATCTGGGACTTCGCACGTTCGTGCCCGGGGTCGGTGGAAAGCCCGGGGAACCGGATACTTTCGACCAGGGGGTGCTTGCTGAGGCGTTCCGCCAGGACTGCCGCCGACGTCTGCGACCGTTCTACCCGCAGGGCCAGGGTCCGGAGTCCGCGCAGCGCCAGCCAGGCCTCGAACGGGCCGGCGATGCCGCCGTGGATGGTGCGATTATGCAGCAGCGCCGCCCGGATGTCCGGGTTTGAGGTCACCAGGGCGCCGAGGACGACGTCGGAGTGGCCGGCCAGGTATTTGGTCACCGAGTGCAACACCACGTCCGAGCCGAGGGCGAGCGGCTGTTGGACCAAGGGGGTGGAGAAGGTGTTGTCCGTGACTACGATGGCTCCGGCCGCGTGGGCTGCCACGGTCAGTTCGCGGATGTCGGCGATGCCGAGCATGGGGTTGGTGGGGCTTTCCAGCCACAGCATCCTGGCGGCCTTGGCACCCGGTCCTTTCGGGGCCAGCTGTTCCTTGACCGCGTCCGTGTCCGCGATGTCCACCGTGCGGAGTTCCAAGAACCCTTTTTGCGCCATCTCACTGGCCATCACCATGGAACCCGCATAGCTGTGCGAGGGCATCACCAGAACTCCGCCGGCAGGCAGCAGCGATAAAGCGGAACTCACGGCTGCCAGACCCGACGCGTAAAGCAGACCGGGCAGCTCGGACCCTTCCAGCTGGCCCAGGGCCTCTTCGAAGGGATCCCAGGTGGGGTTGGCGTAGCGCCCGTAGCCGCGGTCGCCGTCGCCCAGCGCTCCAGTGCCGTAATACGTCGAGGACAGCACGATGGGTGGGTTGACAGGTTCGTCGTGCTCACGCGGGGGCCGGCCGGCGGCAACCACCACGGTTTCGGCGGATAGGGACGCTGCGTGCTGCTCCGTGATGCTCATGGGGAAAGCGTACTTTGACACGCGCGGAGCGCTGAAGTCGGTAGGCTGGAGCAGTGACCACCACCAACAGCCCTGGACTTTTCATCGCCTTCGAGGGCGGTGACGGCGCCGGGAAGTCCACGCAGGCGGCGTTGCTCGCCGAGGCCTTGGAATCCCGCGGCCTGACGGTCCTGCGGACCCGGGAACCGGGCGGGACACCCATCGGCGAAAAGCTGCGTTCCCTGGTACTGGACCACGGGCACGGCCACATTGACGCCCATACCGAGGCGCTCATCTTCGCGGCCTCACGTGCAGCCCATGCCAGCCAGGTCATCCGTCCGGCGCTGGAGCGCGGTGAAGTTGTCCTAACTGACCGCTACATCGATTCGTCCGTGGCGTACCAGGGTGCCGGTCGCGATCTCGGCGCTGATGCCGTCCGTTCGCTCAATGAATGGGCCACCTCGGGGCTGCAGCCTGATCTCACTGTCCTGTTGGACGTGGACCCGGCTGTTGGCCGGCGCAGGCGGACTGCCGGCGCCGCCGCGGAGGACCGGTTGGAAGCCGAAGCTGATGATTTCCACACCACCATCCGTGACGCCTTCCTTGAGTTGGCCGCCAGCCGCCCGGACACCTACCTCGTCCTGCCTGCCCACCTCCCTGTGGCCGACCTCGCGGCGCGGATCCTGACCAGCATCGACTCGCTGTTGGCGACTTCGCGGGGTGCCGCGTGACGGTATGGGATGACCTCCAAGGCCAGCCCGCCGTCGTCGAGCAATTGCGGCAGGCAACCCTCGGTGAGGGCCTGACCCATGCCTGGCTGTTCACGGGCCCGCCCGGTTCCGGGCGTTCCAACGCCGCCAAGGCGTTCGCGGCGGCCCTCAACTGTGACCAGGAGGATGTGACGAAGCGGGGTTGTGGCGAGTGCCACGCCTGCCAGACCATCATCGGCGAGACGCATTCGGATGTGACCTTCGTCCGGACCGAGAAGGTCACCATCACCATCGACGAGGCACGCGACCTGGTGTCCACCGCAGGCAACCGTCCGTCCTCGGGGCGGTGGCGGATCATCGTGGTGGAAGACGCCGACCGCATGGCCGAGCGCACCACCAACGTCCTGCTGAAGGCGATCGAGGAACCCACCCCGCGGACCATCTGGATGCTGTGCGCGCCATCGCCGGCTGATGTGCTGGTGACCATCCGGTCCCGCTGCCGTGCCGTTGCCCTGCGCCTGCCCCCGGCCGCCGACGTCGCGGCTTTGCTGGTGAAGCGCGACGGCGTGGAACCGGCCCTCGCCGAACGCGCGGCGCGCGCCGCGCAAAGCCATGTGGGGATTGCCCGCCGCCTGGCGCGCGATCCCGAGGCCCGCGAACGCCGGCTGGAAACTGTGAAGTTCCCGCTGGGGCTGCGCGGGGTCACCGCTGCGGTCATGATGGCGGACAAGCTCGTGAAGATCGCTACCGCCGAAGCCAACAGTTCCAATGAAGAGCGCGACGCCGCCGAGAAGGCCGCGCTGCTGGCCACCCTGGGTGCCCCCGAGTCCGGGACGCTGCCCCCGGCCATGCGGAGCCAGATCCGGCAACTGGAAGAGGACCAGAAACGCCGGGCCAAGCGGTCCATCACCGATTCGCTGGACCGGACCCTCACGGACCTGCTTTCCTTTTACCGGGACGTGCTGATTATCCAGTTAGGGAACAGTGTTGAGCTGGTGAACGTTGAACTCAGGAGCGAACTGGAGGAATTTGCCGGCCGGTCCGCCCCGGAGACAACACTCGCCCGTATGGACGCCATCAACAAAGCCCGCCAACGCATCACCACCACCAACGTTGCTCCGCTGTTGACCATTGAGTCCATGGCCGCCAGCCTGATCTAGCCCTTCCAAGGAGACCCCTCGAATGACTGCTCGCCCCCTGCCCGCACGCTCCCGATCCCTGGGGAGCGGCCTGCGGGCTGCCGGCGCCCTGGTTCTGGCCCTGACGTTGGCATCGTGCAGCCTCCTTGGCGGCAACAAGCCGGACGAAAAGCCCGCTACGGGCAAGGCGGATCCCTCCATTGTGGCTTCCGCCCCCGCCGGGCTCGACTCCTTCTATTCGCAGGAAGTGGTGTGGGAGCCGTGCGAAAACGGCTTCCAATGCGCCAAGGTGACCGTGCCGATGGACTACGCGAATCCTGGCGGAGCCAAGATCCAGCTCGCTGCCCTGCGGGCTCCCAGCACCGGCAAGAAGGCCGGCAGCCTGCTGGTAAATCCGGGTGGCCCGGGCGGCTCCGGCTACGACTTCGTCAGGGACGCCGCAGGGACTCACTTTTCGCAGTCCGTCCGGGCCAACTACGACCTGGTCGGCTTTGATCCCCGGGGCGTCAAACGCTCCGCCCCCGTGAAATGCATGACGGATGAAGAGCGGGACGCGGCGCGGGCCAAGATCTACGATCTGGAAACAGACGCGGGGCTGGCCGCTGCGCTGGCGGACAACAAAGCCATCGCCGAACAGTGCGCTGCGCAGACGGGACCCTCCCTCGGCCACATCGACACCGTCAGCGCGGCCAAGGACCTGGACATCCTCCGTGCCGTGGTGAACGACACGAAGCTCAATTACCTGGGCTTCTCCTACGGGACCTTCCTCGGTTCCACCTACGCGTCGCTGTTCCCGAACAACGTGGGCCGGATGGTTCTGGACGGCGCCCTTGATCCGTCCATCAGCAATGAGGAACTGACAATGGGCCAGGCCGTGGCCTTCGAGAAAGCCATCAGGTCCTACGTGGCCAACTGCCTCCAGACCGCCGGTTGCCCCCTCAAGGGCAACGTGGACACGGGTGTCCAGCAGATCCGGGACCTCATCACAGCAGTCCAAAACAGGCCTTGGCAGGCCAAGGACGGCCGGATGGTGAATGCCACCATGCTTGTGAGCGGCCTCATCACGCCGCTGTACAACGACCAGAGCTGGCCGGCATTGACCCAGGCACTCGAAGCCGCCCTGAGGGGTGACGCCAGCCTGATGCTGCGGCTGGCGGACCTCGGCGCCGACCGCGGCGCCGACGGGAAGTACACGTCCAATTCAACGTTCGCCTTCAGCGCCATCAACTGCCTGGACTACCCGATGGTCTCCGACACGGCGTCCATGCGGGCCGAAGACCAGCGGCTGCGTCAGGCTTCACCCACCCTCGGCTATTACTTCGCCTATGGCGGCACCAACTGCGTGGACTGGCCGTACAAGAATGTGCGGACCCCCGCCCCGGTCGAATACACCGGGCAGTCTCCCATCGTTGTCATCGGGACCACCGGAGACCCGGCCACCCCCGTGGAGTGGGCAGCATCCCTCCGTAAACAGCTGGGCAACGCCTCGCTGATGACCTGGCAGGGCGAGGGCCATACTGCCTACGGGCGGGCGAACAGTTGCCTTGAGGATGCGGTAGACAGCTACCTGGTGGACGGCAAGGTTCCTGCCGACAACACAGTCTGCTAGCCACCTGCCGGGCCCCATTTTGACCCGGACGGCGGGACTCTATTACAGTTGACTCTTGCATGAACCGCCCGGTTACGCCGGGAGATTCCATGCGGTGCTTCCTTAGCTCAGTCGGTAGAGCGTTTCACTCGTAATGAAAAGGTCATCAGTTCGATTCTGATAGGAAGCTCGGGATAAACCCCCCATTGCCCCTAGTTTTAGGGCTTCGGGGGGTTTTTCGCTGGTTAAGCCAAGACCTGGGATTAAGGTCAGGGCACACTTTGATCTTCCTTTGGGACGGGTGTCGAGCTCACACGTGAGACGATTTTGGCCGGGACCGGAGGCTCCCCCTGTCAGAGGCCAGCACCACGCTGGCGGGACCTGTGGGCCACCCCAAACGCTGGCGTAATGCAGGGTCTCGGCGACATTCAGCTATTCCCCAGCCTGCACTCCTACAGTGAAGGCAGACTGGGTAAGGGTGTGCCCAGCGTCACGAGGCGTCGAACGGAAGGACACCAATGGTAAAGCCATTGATCCCGTCATTAAAAACCCGCATCGGAGTCGGTGCGGCAGCACTCCTCGCCGCCGGAGCCATGGCCATCATCGGCGTCGGTGCCGCGTCCGCCGCATCCACCCCGGCCCCCAGCTCAACGGGGGCGCCCACGTCCGATTCAAAGACGGGCGCCAAGGCAGGGCACGGCTCCGGCGGCTTGGAAGCGCTGCTGATGGTCACCGCCAACAGTCCGCAGGCCACCGGTGACCGCGCTGCGAAAGCTGCAACCACGCTCGTGGGCCACCCGCAGCTGTTTGCCAAGCTTCCCGCCGCCCTGCAGGCAGACGTGAGGACACTCAAGGACGCCGCCCCGGCCGACCGGGTGAAGGACGCCTACAAGATCAAGACCACCGCCCTTTCCGGGGGGTACGGCGCCGGGATCCAGAAGCGCGCCGAGAACGCCGAGAAGACAGCCACCGGCTTGGCCGGTCTGCGCCAGGAACTGCGGACCGCGTTCAACTCCGGCAACCCGGGCGCAGGACTCCAGCGGGTGGCCGACCAGCTCATCAGCCACCCGAAGCTGTTCGCCAAGCTGCCGACGAACCTCCAGACCGACCTGACGGCGCTTAAGAACTCCGCCCCGGCCGACCTGGATGCCCAGGCAAACAAAATCAAGGACACCGCTTTGAACGGCGGTTATGGTGACCGGGTCCAGAAGATGGCCCAGGCGCTTGAAAAGAAGGCTGCACCAGCGCCGGCCGCATAAAACAGAAGCATCCGCGACGGCTCAGGCCGGGCAGCCCCACCCGCTGCCCGGCCGTTGTCGTACCTCGGGCTAGTATGCAGGACGTCGAAGGCAGAGACCCCAAGGCGGACGGAGTTCCACGCGTACCGGCAACGCGCTGCTCGCCCCGTTGAACGGTGTGCCACCGGTAGAATTGGCGGGTTCCCTAGCTTCAGCACGTCGTCACCCTGGCTACCAATAGAAAGACCTCAATGACACCCCCTCCTGACCACGCCGTCCCGGCCCAGGTTGACCTGAAGCAGGCTACAAGCCCGGACCATAAGCCCTTGGTCCGCTGGCTGCTCGCCAACCAGGTCGCTCCTGCCGGCCCGGAAGCCAAGGAAGACCACAAGCCCAACGCCTGGTGGAAGGTCATGTGCCTGACCGGCGTCGACTACTTTTCCACCCTGTCCTACCTGCCTGGCATCGCAGCCCTGGCCGCCGGGGCCCTGTCGCCGTTGGCCACCCTGCTGATCGTGGCCCTGACGCTGCTTGGCATGTTGCCCATGTACCGCCGGGTCGCGCAGGAAAGCCCGCACGGGCAAGGTTCAGTGGCCATGTTGGAGAAGCTGCTGCCGTTCTGGCGCGGGAAGTTCTTCGTCCTGCTGCTCCTCGGCTTCGTTGCGACCTCGTGGATCATCACGATCACACTCTCCGGTGCCGATGCGACGGTGCATCTGCTGGAGAACCCACTGGTCCCGGAAGCCCTCAAAGGGGGCGCCGTCATCATCACCGTGGTTCTGCTGCTGATCCTGGGCGGGGTCTTCCTGCTGGGCTTCAATGAAGCCGTAGGGGTCGCCATCCCCTTGGTGGCAATCTACCTGCTGCTCAACGCCGCCGTCGTGGTCGCCGGGTTCGTTCACCTGGCAGCCGATCCGTCTCTGGTTGCCGGCTGGACGGACCGGCTGCTCTCGAGCGGCGGCGGCCCCCTCGGGCTGGTCAGCCCAGCCATCATCGCCTTCCCGCTGCTGGTCCTGGGCCTGTCCGGGTTCGAAACCGGAGTGTCCATGATGCCCCTGATCAAGGCCAGCGGAACCACTCCCGATGAGGTCATGGCCTCAAGGGTTAAAAACACCCGTAAGCTGCTCACCACGGCGGCGCTCATCATGAGCGTCTACCTCATGTCCACCAGCTTCCTCACCACGGTCATGATCCCGGCGAGGGAGTTTCAAGATGGCGGACAGGCGAACGGACGCGCCCTGGCGTTCCTCGCCCACGACCTGTTCGGGGCCGGGTTCGGCACCGTCTACGACATCTCCAGCGCCCTGATCCTGTGGTTCGCCGGCGCTTCCGCCATGGCCGGACTCATCAACATCGTGCCCCGTTACCTGCCCGCGTACGGGATGGCCCCGGAATGGGGCCGCGCGGTCCGACCCGTGGTGCTGGTCTACACCGTCCTGAGCATCGGCATCACCATCGCGTTCCATGCCGACGTGAACGCCCAGGCCGGCGCCTACGCAACCGGCATCCTCGCCATGATGGTCTCCGGGGCAGTCGCCGTCACGGTCTCAGCCATCCGGCGCCGGAGCAGGACCGGGGCAGTTGGCTTCAGCATCCTGACCCTGATCCTGCTCTACGCCCTGGGTGCGAACGTCATCGAAAAACCGGACGGCATCCTCATTTCGGCGTTCTTCATCGCTGGCATCATCGCAATCTCACTGGTATCGCGGGTCACCCGCACCACCGAACTGAGGGTGGACACCATCGAGTTCGACGAGGCAGCCCGCCAGTTCATCACCGACTCGATCGCCTACGACGGCGAGCTGCACATCATCGCGAACAAGAGGCAAGCCGGTGACAAGGCAGAGTACGCAGAAAAGGAATACGAACAACGGGGGCTGAACCCTCTGCCCGGCCCTGCCGACGTCATCTTCCTGGAGGTCGAGATTTCCGACCCGTCGGACTTCACGCACACCCTCCGGGTCGAAGGCACCGAAGTCGAGGGCTATCGGGTTCTTCGGGTGAAGTCCCCCGCCGTGCCGAACGCCATTGCCGCGGTCCTGCTTGCCATGCGGGACTCCACCGGCGTCAAGCCACAGTGCTACTTCGAATGGTCCGAAGGAAGCCCGATCGCACACCTCATGCGCTACCTGTTCCTCGGCCAGGGTGACACCCCGCCGCTGGTGCGCGAGATCCTCCGCGAGGTCGAACCCGACAAGGCTGCCAGGCCCGGCGTCCACGTCGGCTGATTGGCCTCATCGCCGCTAAATACTCTCCGCGACGCGGCCCCACGGTCACCACCTGCTCCTGCGGTGCATCGCGTCATACTGAAGACGAGAAGCGCTACCAGCGATATACCGGTAGCGCTTCCGTCGTTGGTGTTCCCGAATGCCCAAAGCAGGGCGTTCGAGGGCTAGTGTTCGGCGTCGTCCGTTCCGCCGTCCCGGCCGTGGCCGTTGTGGGTGATCGACGCTACGGCCCCGGTTTGTTCGTTGAGCAGGACTTTGTCGTTGCGTTCGTGGTGGAAGTTGAACAGGGCATTCATGGACCCGGCGGCGGCGTCAGCCGAGGAGTCGCCGATCTGTCCGGTGTGCCAGTTGTCTTCGATGAACCGCAGGATGGAGGCTTGGTCGGTTTCGTTGTGGTCCACGAAGTTCTTCTTCGCGTAGGGGGAGATGACGACCAGCGGCTGGCGCGGGCCGGGGCCGCAGCGGTCGGCGTAACCGCCGGCCACCGGAACACCGGCCGCGGCCGCGTTCTGGCACCAAGCGGCGTCGTCGGGGCTGTTGGAGGCGTTCTTCACTTTGGCGGCGACGTGGTCGTACCAGCCGTCGGAATCGTCGTACGCGAGGACGACGGCGGTGTCCTCCCAGTTCTTCGACTGCTGGATCTCGTTCACGGTCTTGGTGACGAAGTTCTGCTCATCGACCGGGTCGGAGTAGGCGGCGTGGCCATCCTGGTAGTTGGAGGCTTTCAGGAAGGACACCGCAGGCATGTTGTCGCTGTTGACCACCTTGTTGAAGTCGGTCAGGTCGTACTGGTGGTTGGCCTGGCCGTCGTGGCCGATTTCCGCATCGTTCGCCGGGGCCAGGTGGTGCGGGTTGGCGGTGGAGGCGTAGTACTGGAAGGGCTGGTGGTGCGGGTTGTAGTCCGTGCTGGAGACACCGGCAACGTTGTTGTGGGTGCTCTTGCAGGCAGCCGGGGTCGTGGCGGTTGCCGCGGTGGTGGGGGCGAAGCCGCCCTGGAACCAGCCCCAGGACACGCCCTGGTCGTTGAGCAGGTCGCCGATGTTCTTGCCGGTCATGCCGGCAAGGTTGTTGGCTTTGGCGTGGCTGTTGTTGGAGCAGTCGTCGTAGACCGGGTCCGGGTCGTTGATCATGGTGCCGACGCCGTTGGCGTCAGGGACTCGGACCGTGTAGTCGCTGGCGGTGGGCTTCACCGGCTGGCCTGCGGCGGTGAATTCCTTGACACCGTGGGTCTGGCCGGAGACGAGGTTCAACGCGCCGGGGGTGGAGGGGCCGAAGACGGTGCTGAAGTGGTTGTCGCTCATGGCGTAGTTCTGGGCATAGTTCCAGATCCCGGTGACCGAGTTGCCGTCGTAGTAGTCCATCGTCAGCCCGGGGCGACCGTACTGGTTCGGTGCGCATGCATCCTTGCTGGTGAGCTCCACGAACTTATTCATCAGGCCGCCGTTGTACGCCTTTTGCTCGGCCGCGTACTCATGGTCCTGGTCGCAGGTGACCGCCTGCATCGGGGACAGGCGCGCCGGTTGGACCGAGTTCGGGTTGTTCGGGGCCAGCAGGCCCGCGTTGGCGAGGGTGTTGATGTCCTTCGGTGTGTCCTCGGATGCCTTGAAGGCCGCCGCCGGCGCTCCGGAGCCCTGCTGCGTTTCGCCCGGAGTGTTGGCTGCGTTGGGGTAGGTGGCGAAGTAGTGGTCAAAGGAGACGTTCTCCTGGAAGAGCACCACCACATGCTTGATCGGTGTGGCGGTGTTGCCCTGGGCGCTGACGGCGGTCGCGGGTGCGGCGCTGAAGCCGACAAGTCCGGCCGTCAGGGCTGAAGCGGCGAGGGCTGCCGCGCCGGTGGCGGTGGCAACTCTTTTTCGGGTGAGGCGTGCCATGGAAGGCATGGAGGGATCCAATCGTTTCAGATGGGGTGGGCGCCGCGGGGAACGGCGGGTCTTTGGGGGTGCTACTTGGCCGGGGCGACGGTGGCTTCGTAGGTGAGGATTTCCGTGCCGTTGCCTTCTTCGCCGTTGTCCGGGGCGACCTTCATGGTGAGGTGGTTGCCGTCGGCGGTCATTTTGAAGGGGTTGCGGGTGGCGACATGACCGGCGGTGGACCATTTCTGGAACGGGACCTCGCGGGTTACCTCGTGGGACTTGAGGTCGATCATCGCCATGCCGCCGAGTTCGTAGGTGGCTGAGGTGCCGCCGGCGGCCGGGGTCTGCGGGAGGTTGGTAACACCGCCGCAGAGCATCTTGGCGTTGGGCACGTACTGGCAGTCCTGGTAGTCGATGAAGTAGTTCGGGTTCTCCCAGGTGGCCAGTTCCTTGCCCTGGAGGTCCCATTCGGCGAACCGGCGCGAGCCCCAGGTGTTCCCGACAAGGTGACCGGTCTGCTTATCCAGGACGATGCCGCCGAAGTGGTCCGTGACCTCGAACTGCTTGTGCACGTCCAGCGTGCTCGCATCGACCTTGTAGATGATGGCGCTGCTGTTGGGCCGGTACTGGGCGACGGGGACCCAGACGTTGGTGCCGTCGAAGTCGATGCCGCCGGGGTGGTACATGTCGCCCTCGCCCAGGGTGATGTCCTTTTGCAGATTACCCGCCTTGTCCATGACGAACAGGTGGCCGATGCCCTTGCCTGGAGTGCGGTCGTACCCGCCCTGCGGGGTGGGGAACTTCTTGGTGGGTTCAATGATCTGGACGGCCGACAGGAAGATGTGGTCCTCGCTGTAGGCGATGCCCTCCGTGTGGTAGGTCGGGAAGTTCAGTTTCAGCTTGGACGTCTGCTGCCAGGCAGTGTTTCTGTCCACGCTGTTAAACGCGTCGGCCAGCTCCGTGTCTGTGTCGTGGTGGGAGCCTGCGGCGGGTCCGGTGTCCTGATCATTGCGGACATCTGCCTGGGCGGCCGTTATGCCGGCGGCTGAACAGGCCGCAAGCATCAGGGACGCTGCCGTTACGAGGATACGTCGAATTGGTTTAGTGCTCATGGGAAAGCCTCTTAAGGTTGGGGTCTCAACAGGAGTTCCCAAGTTACTAACTGGTAATTAACCTGAAGTGGCGGCCCGGTGAACTGTCGGATGTTCTTGGAGGATGCCGGCCACCATGGGGCCTTTACTCCAAGCTCTGGACATTTGTTCTTGACAGTCGTACCCTTTGGGGCACGAGCTGGGGATGCCGCAAGGAGGGGCTATGTCCTCAGCGCTGGAAATTCTCGAACTTCGCATTCATGGGGTTCGTAATACTCCCCCGAATGAAATGCTATGCGTCGGGCCGGGCGATGTGGTGCCGGCCGAGGCTGACACCATAAAACTCGTCGACAACCTAGCCGGCTTCTACCAAGTCAAAGAGCCACCCTCCGACGCGTCGGCGGCGCCGGACTCGAGAACCTTGCTCGAGGCATATAGCTGGGGCAAGCTGGACCGCTTCGCGCCGCCCGGACTCCTGGGCAAGGCCGGCCGGGCCTTCTACAACATCGGATGGTTCCTGATCGCGCCGTTCGGTTTCGCCAATGCCGCCTACTGGACACGCGTTCTCAAAGCTGACGACCGTCGGGAAGACGGGGTCGATCCGGGCACAGGAGCGGCGCTCGTACGTCTGTTCAGTCTGCTGTTGACGCTTTTGTTAGCTACTGCCGTGGCCACAGCCACCATGGACTTTGTCGCTGTTCAGTGTTTTCGCGTCACCGTGAATGCGCCACCTCAGATGTGCAATAGCTTGCCACACTGGTTCGATGGTCTCCGTGACCTTACGCGGGGACAACGACTTGCCGCAGTGTCCCCTTTCCCGATCCTCGTTGTGGCGTTGCTGGCATTTGTTAGTGTGTCCAGCGACGTGCGTTTCCGCACCCGGTTCAAGGACCAGAAACGCGTCCGTCGTTCCGTTGTTCCTGGACTGCGCGCGCGCCGCGATGTGAAAAGAAATCTAAACGACAGCCCAGTTCTCACCGCGCCCCGGCTGTGGATCCGCAGGGTCAACTCGCCGACCGGCGTCGCACACATTGCAGCTACTGTCCTGCTCATGGCATTCCTACTCGCTGCCGATCTCACGACAAGTTCGACCGATGGCGCCGCCGGTGCCACCTATCCTTTGGTGATCTCGTGCTTCCTGCTGGCAGTCGTAGCGGGGTCTGTCATGTATTGGGGGTCAAGGAGCATCCGGGCACCCTCCAAGGACAAGTCAGACCGCATGGCCCTCGCCGCGGGCTGGCTCTTTGCGAGTTTGGCTACGTACCTTTGGGCCGTCGTCGTTGTCTGCCGCGCAACCACGGTGAACGAGGAAGCACCCTTCACGGTGGCCCAGTTGGTGCCGACCGTGCTGGTGGCCCTCCTGGCGATACTCGCAACGTCAGGGTGCTTAATGCGCCTGAGCCCGACGGCCGCCGTCTTCTGGGGAACAGTGTTGTGGTGTTGCGCCCTAATTGGCGTCCTCATCATCATCGGCCGTTGGAATGCGACACCAGTATCAGTGAGCGCGGCTTTCGGCGTGTGCGCCGTCTGCCTGTTGGCTGTGTCGGCATCCCTGTTGAATCAGGGTGAGAGGGCGCCAGTGCGGCCACTTGGTCGGAAGGCTGAAGCATGGCACGGTCTGGCTCCGGCGGTGATGATGTCCCTCAGCCTCCTGCTCGCTGCCTTCTATTCCAGCGCAATCGTCGTCGGCATGGGCAACTGGTTACAGGCTGGCGGTCTCCTTTGGCAACAGGACGCTAACCATCCGCTATTCCGCGACCTGCTGAAGGACGATGCCTCCGCAATTAGAATCCCGTTCCTCTACTGGGTGTCCGGCGGTGTAATGGTGCTCCTGGTCCTCGCTGCATTACTGCTCCTGGGCGCGCTGATGCTGGGCAGCCTATGGGTAGGTAAAGGAGTCACAAATCCTGTCATCGACGATGTTGAACTGTCCTATAAATCCGAGATTATGGCGGTCCGCCGCAAAAGCGCTTTGCTTCAGCGCGGGGAGCGCGTGGCAGAGGTCGCTGCCGGAGTAACCATGATTGGTGTCATCGTGGTTCTGGCGCTGACGATCCTCCATGAGCAGGGCTTAGGCCACCAGTGGCTGCAGCACCTCCCGTATTGGAACATGCTCTCCACTGCGGGCACCTGGGTAGCCACAAGCGCTCTGACAGCAGCGGGACTGATGATTGTGGGCGCGGCGATCGCCAGCGCGGCAGTGGGAACTGGCAGGCCTCTGGGGCTGCTCTGGGACCTGGTGGCCTGGCTGCCGCGCGCCGGCCATCCTTTTGGTCCCGCCTGTTACTCCGAACGGGCGGTTCCCGAGCTTGCCAACCGGATGTTCCAATGGCTCACCGACGAAAAGAGAGCCGATGATCCGACGGTGCTCAATGAGGTGCGGCCTGCGCGTCGTATCCTCTTGGCAACGCACAGTCTTGGAGCCGTCCTAGGCATCGCGGCGCTGTATCACCTGGCCGCCATGGTTCAAAACAGCGAGCTCGATGCCACAGGAGGCAATTCGGATACTGCCAAGAAGAAGGTCAGAGAGTTCCTTTCCAGGATCAGGTTGCTTACGTTCGGTGTGCAGCTTCGCCCCTACTTCGGAAGGTTCTTCCCGGACTTGTGGGGACCGGCTGTCCTTGGCACACCCGGTGTCAGGGGACCAAGGTACTTCGGGAGCGATCCATGGCAGGGCCGCTCCCTGCCGACGCCGTCCTTACTCCCGCACGGCACAGCGGAAGCGCAGCTTGTGGGGCTCCTGAAAGGAGGACCGGCGGGACCCGTATTCTGGCTAAACATCTGGCGTCGGACGGATTACCTTGGCTTCCCCGTCTACTCGTATCCACAAGACACCCCGGATGAAAACACGCTGGATCGTACCGCGCTCGAGATCGAGCCTGATTCCTATCAGGCGCTAGTCGCCACCCACGGAAACTATTTCAGGACGAACAGATACGCCGGCGCCCGGGAGTTCCTGCTCAAAGAATGGGAACTTCGGGAAGTGACACGTCCCGGACATCACCGCTACGGACCCTTGAGACCCCGGACCTCCCGCTTTAAATCCCACATCACGCCTGAGAAGCCGGAAGGCTCGCTTCACCCCAGCTTGCGGACCGTTCGCAGATACGGAGGGCGGTTTCCTCGTCCCCTGCCCGATCCGTGACGTGACCTTAGGGCTTGGATGGAACCCCGTAGTCGATCCGGGCAGTGCCGTCAGCGGCTACAGTGATGCGTCCGCCTTGGTAGTCCCGGACGACGCTACCGTCGGCAGTGGTGTAATTGTCCGTGGTGGGGTAGCCGAGCTTTCCCCACTCGAAGCCTGTAGCAGCCCAGGCGTCCCGTGTCTTGCCCGTGGAGAGGCGGATTCCGGTTGCAGGGCTGGCGATCAGGGCACCGTTCTCAAAGTTCTGGAAAGAACCGCCCTCCTTGAGACCGACCACCTTGTCGGACGCGGGGAACCCCAAGGTGGCTAGTCCGCCCGAGGCGTCGAACTTGGCCTGATAGTCGGATGCCATAGTGTGGCCGGCGAGGGGTGGCGTCCAGTAGATGACCCCCCCCTTGGTACGTCTGGTAGACGCCGTCCTTTACGGGCAGCTCATCGGATGTCGGGTAGCCAAGCACTCCGTTCTCGAAGCCTGCCCTGGCCCATGCATCCCGTGTTCCGCCGATGGAGACGTGTGCTCCGGTCGCCGGCGACCAGAGGATGGAGCCTCTCTGGAAATTCTGGTAATATCCGCCGTCCTTGATGGCAACCTGGGGGCTGGCAGCGTAACCCAGGGACCGGTTCATCGATTCATGCTTCCTGAAGATTTCACCGCTGACAGCGAAGGTGTCGACGCCGGGGGTGAAATAGATGACGCCGCCCTGATAGTTCTGGGCCAGACCGCTGGGGGCCGCGTATTCATCTGTTGTGGGGAATCCCAAAGGTCCGTGTTCAAAGTTTTGGGAGGCCCATACATTCCGGATCGCACCAACGGACAGCCGGGCACCGTAGGAAGGGTGCCAGATGATGGCACCGCCCTGATAATTCTGGAACGTTCCGCCTTCCTTCATCCCGGTGATTACCTCGGTGACCGGATACCCGAGTCCGCTGTTCTCAAAACCCAAGGTGGCGTACTTGTCCCGGATCGGGCCGGACGAAATGTGGGCGCCGCTGGCTGGTGACCAAAGGATGGCCCCGCCCTCGTAATTCTGGAAGACTCCGCCGGCCCGCAGTCCGCCGACTTCGTCGCTCGTAGGGTACCCGAGGGGACCATATTCGAAGTTCTGCGAAGCCCAGGCGCCGCGGATGGCCCCGCGCGAAATGCGGGCTCCGGTGGCCGGGGACCAAATAATGGCGCCGCCCTGGTAGTTCTGGAAGGCGCCGCCGTTCTTCAATCCCCCGATTTCATCGGAGGTCGGGCTTCCCATTCCCCCTGCGGGTCCACCCGTCTGCGCGTACTTCGCCGAGATGGCTCCCCACGGATTGGACGAGAAAGGGGTGAAAATGTCGTCCACGGCACCCATGATGATCCGGTCCCCGGGCCGGCTGGTCCGCACGAACCGGTTGACGATATCAAGGCTGGTGGAGAGGCAGCCGGCGGATGTGGTGCGGCCGGCGTGGAGGAAGATCGCATAGGAGGCACCCTGCGTCACCGGCATGTCCGGCTGGCGGTTGTAGTTGATGACCGCGGCCTGCTCGTAATAGCCCTGGTTCATGTAGGTGTAGAGGTTCTCGTCGGAAGGGCCGCCACTGCCCTCAAAGTACTGGTTGTACGTGGCCCCGTATTCGCCGCCCCAGCGGGAGTTCGGATTGAGGGTGTGGTAAGCCAGGGCTGTACCGGGGTTGGAGCGGCCGAGTGCTTCGGTCACGCTGTAGGACCCGGGGGGGGGACTTGAAGGTGTCTTCCCACGTGAGTCCTGGCGGGGCGAAGCCCTTTAGCCCGGCGTAGCCCCAGTCCTGCCATTCCTGGACGTAGCCGTCGCCCAAGCGCACGCAGCCGGTGATGGTGACGCGGTTCGATTCGCGGGTCTCAGCGGTCGCGAAGGTCACCCGGCTGGCGCCGAAGCTTGAGTATTTGACCTGCCCGGCAGAGAGCCGCTGACAGGGGTTGCTGACCTGGGGTGCGGCATGAGCGCTGCTGACGCTCACAAACGCGCTGCCCAGGACCGCAATCAGCGCCATCGCAAGTGCCGGTGGCCTGGCTTTCTGCACTGAATACCTTCTTCTTGAGGCGTTTTGGGACCGCGAGCCGTCCGGTCCATGTGTGCGGAGCCGGACAGGCATTGCCCATCTCCCCCTGCAGCAGTAAACATGCATAGCCGGCATCGGTGCCGGAACCACGCTGGGACCGGCGCGTCCTAACGGCCCGCCGGCACCCGCCGGGCCTTACGTCGTACGGCCGCGCCTGAATCACTGCCCAGACCTCGTCCTGTCCCCTGCCGAGGCACTGCAGCACTGCCTCGCGTGCGCGGCGGCCAGTCAGTTGGCACCCCGTCATTGACGAGTAATTCGGGTGTAGCCGTGGGGAAAATCGAGTACAACCTACTCGTGTTTTCACCTGCTCGAGCCAGTAGCGTCCATTACAAGTCCTGGGGGGCGTAGATAGGTACGTCGAGGCTCGGGGGAATTATGGACGCCAACGCATTACCGCTATTGGATCGGGCAGTTCTGCAAAAGCTGCGGGACGGGCTCGACGACGAAGATGTCTGTAAGCTCTTCGTCCTCAACTTCATTGCGCTGCTGCCTGACAGGGCTGAAAAGGTCCGCCTTACACTGACCACAGGCGATCTGAGGGGCGCACTCGACGCGGTTCTCAGCCTTAAGTCGTCCAGCCAGATGGTGGGGGCGGAACGCCTTGCCGAGTTTGCGACCGATCTCGAACACTCCCTCCGCGTGGACACCCGCCATGCCGAGCCTGCCAGGCTGCTGCCGCAGTTGGCCGCCGCCAATATCTCCAGGATCACCAAGTGCGGCCGGCAGACTACGGACCTGCTGCAGAAATACGTTGCGTAAACCAGCGACCAACCGTACACACTTTCCAGCTACGTCCCAAGGGCCCCAGATGAATTCTCTGATCTTGATCTGTATCGTCCTCGCCACGGCAGTACTCTGGGTGGCAATTATTTCGTTCATGCTTGGCCTGCTTGGCCGCGCTGAACGGCGGTCAGGGGTGAGAGCTCCACGTCGGAGTGCTCATGGCGCCGGGAGGAGGAGCGGGCCCAGCGGCCCGGGAAGACTGAAGGTACGCCGCAGGGGACCCCGGCGGGTACCTGCACGCCCCTGAAGGGCCAGCAGCTGGCTACCGAAAGCCAAACGCCCAATAGCAGGACCGCCAGCCATATAACAAGCCCCCACACTCGTCTCAGGCGGCCAGTCTAGGCGGGGCGCATACGAGGGTGTGCCGCGGACTCCCCCTATGATGGCCTCCATGGATGACAAGGCGCTCACGGCCATCGCGGTGGACCTGTACGCCCTGCCATTTGACGAGTTCATGGCGGCCAGGACTGCCGCGGCCAAGGCAGCCACCGGTTCAGGGAAGGAACTTCCTGCAGCCGTCAAAGCCCTGCCAAAGCCCTCAGTGGCGGCCTGGGCCGTTAACATGATGGCGGTGCACGAGTCCGCGGTACTCGCGCAACTCGCCGACCTCGGTCAGCGGATGCGCGCCGCACAGTCATCTTTTGATGCCACTGCCCTCCGCGAACTGGCACGGGAGCGCCGCGCCATGCTCAGCGACGCCGTCGACACCGCCCGTTCCGTCGCGGAACGTAACGGACGCGCCATCAGCGCTCCGATCGCCACCGACGTCGAGCGGACGCTTGGTGCGTTGATCACAGACGAAGGGGCAGCGGCCGCAGTGCAAAGCGGGTTGCTGGTCCAGACACTGTCCGCCGACGGCGTGGACACGGTGGATCTCGACGGCGCCGTGGCCGTCCCCGGGGCATTGCCAGAACCGCGCTCCTCCCCTAAACCGCCCCCGGAGCACGAACAAGAACAGCGCCCGACGGCGGCAGGCGCCAGGCGCCAGCCTCCGGCCCAGCCGCGCCTCAAGGCTGTCCGGGAGACTCCGCGGCGGACGTCCCCTTCTGCTTTGGAGAAGGCCAAGGCCGTTCTGGCTGACGCCAAGGCGGCGGAGGAGGAGGCTGTCCGCCTGGCAACGGAACGGCAGGATCAGCTAGCGGAGACAGAAGAGGAAGTTGCCGGGCTGACCCGCGAAACCAGGGATCTCCGGGCACGGCTGAAGGCCGCCGAGGAACAGCTGGACAGTGCCCGGAAGTGGCTGTCCACGGCAGCTGCCGAAGCAAAGCAGGCGTCACGGGCGGCCGAAAAAGCACAGCGTTCAGCCGTGCTCGCGCAGGAACGGGTACTCCGGCTGGGCAACACGCGGGACTGATGACCGGTGATTGTCAGACCCCGGTTGCACACTTGATTTATGGAAAACAACGTCGCTTACGAATTTCACGTCACGTACTTCGACGCCGACTGTGGCCGGATCCGCAATGAAAGCTTCGACTCCCGGCCGGATGCCGAGCGTTTCGCCAGCCGGCAGTGCGCTGGCGAGCAATCATGGGCAGTCATCGACGAAATCGCCATAGAACAGGCTCGGATCGCCGCCTAAGGCTTCCCGCCCTGCTCTGGCGGGCGCCGTCAGGCGCGCCACGCCGGCGGGCCATGCCGACGGCGGGGCGTCAGCCGGAAAGAGTCTCGGGGCGGCCAGCCGCGGCATCCTCTGCGAGGCGACGCTCGGCGTCGGCCACCTGCTCGAACACCGATTCGGCCCGGCGGCGCACGGACGCTGCCCCCACCGGGACAGGGCCGACGGCGAGCCGCAGCATGGCGGCGGCCTCGGCGGTGGTGGCCAGCGAGTTGCCGGCTTTGGACAACGACCGGTGGACGCCGGCCAACGCCCCCGGGATGTCGAGCCCGTCGCTGGGTGACCGCCGCTGGGCCTCTATGCAGACTGTACGGACACGTTCCAGGAGCCCCGTCAGTTCATTGGCGATCTCCACCAGTTCGGCGTAAAGCTGATCGTCTTCCACACCCTCAAGGACCTGGTGATAGCGGTCCAGTCCCCTGTGGAAGCGGTCGTGGGCGCGGCGCCACAGGCCCTTGCCGAGCTCCGCATCATCCTTGCGCCCTTGACGGGCGGCAGTAAAGAATCCCACGAAGAACCTAGAGGTACTGTCCGGGGCCGTGGTCCGGGTCCTCCGGCCGGCCTGGCGTGGCCGCGCCGGGACGCTGTCCGGCAGTGGCCCGCTGCGGCTCTCCGTTTTCCCCGATGACAACCCCCGGAGCAATCACGGTGCCCGGCGGCAACTGCTTCAGCTGCATCTGCGCCACGGCATGTTCCCGCGCTGCGTGCTGGGCAGCGATGGCCGTTTGAATGCCGTGGAAGAGGCCCTCCAGCCAGCCCACTAGCTGAGCCTGGGCAATCCGGAGCTCTGCGTCCGACGGCGTGGCATCGTCCGGAAAAGGGAGATTTATCCGTTCCAGCTCCGCCACCAACTCCGGCGCAAGCCCGTCCTCCAGTTCCTTGATGGAACGCTCGTGGATCTCCGCCAGGCGTCCGCGCGCCGCGTCGTCCAGCGGGGCTGCCTTAACTTCTTCCAGGAGTTGCCGGATCATGGTGCCGATCCGCATGACTTTCGCGGGTTCGTCCACCAGGTCCTGGAGGTTGCTGCGCTTGGCCGGACCAGCCTTGGGGCCGGCAGCAGCCGGGCCAGTTGAAACAGGCCCGGCCGCAGCCGGCTCGGCCGGGCCGCCGTTGTCGAGGGTGGTGCCCTCTACCGGAATGTCCTCAGGCTGAGTGTCGTTCGGATCGCTCATGCGTTCATACTCTCACGCGCCGGCGGCGCCGGGTCCAGTCGATGACGCCGCACGGCACGTTCAGCAGCACCGGCCCTGCGGGTTGGAGTCCTGGCGGTCCGTGTAGTCCCGCCAAAACTCCCGCTCCGTCAGCGGCGGCTCCTGGTGTCCGGCCGCCTGGTAGTGCTCGAGGTACTTGGCATACGCATCCGCCCCCATGACGCCGCCCAGGTACCGGGCAAAACCCCGGAAGCCGCTGGCAACTGCGGCCAGGCCTGCGGTCATCAGTTGTGACCCGCCCTTTCAAACCGCAGTTCGGCCGGCAGCTTGTTCCATTCGGCCAGCAGTTCCTTTTCGGCTGCCGTGGGAATCAGGCCGGCGGGAGCGAAGACGCGGGAGGGACGGGCCTGGTCCTCGTTGTCCTCGTTGGGGATGCCAGCCTGCTGGTTCCGGTAGGCCTTGATGGTTGCCACGACGGCCATGGCGATCACGATGATGCTGAGCACCACAAAGATCACTGACAGCCAGCCCTGGATGGCGGTGTTGCGAACCACGGCTTCCATGGCGGCAACGCTCTTGGCTGTGCCGAACTGGGTTTTACCGTCCGCGAGTGCCTTGCTGAACGCCGCGTTGTTGGCGAAGTAGCCGACGGCGGGCGTGGACGAGAAGATCTTCTGGTAGCTCGCGGTGATGGTCACAACGGCCGCAAACGCCAGCGGCACACCGACGATCCACAGGTACTTGAAGTTACCCCGTTTCGCCACGATGGCCAGGCACACCGACAGCGCAATGGCCGCCAGCAGCTGGTTGGCGATGCCGAACAGCGGGAACAGCGTGTTGATTCCACCGAGGGGATCCGTCACGCCCATCAGGAGCACCAGCCCCCAGGCGGCCACCATGATGGCGGTGCACAGCCAGGCGCCGGGACGCCATGAATGCTCCTTGAACTTCGGGGCAAAGTTGCCGATGGAATCCTGCAGCATAAAGCGCGCGACGCGCGTTCCGGCGTCGACGGCGGTCAGAATGAACAGTGCCTCGAACATGATGGCGAAGTGGTACCAGAAGGCCATCATTGCCGTACCGCCGATGAACTGCTGCATGATGTGGGCGAGCCCCACCGCAAGGGTGGGTGCGCCGCCGGTGCGGGAGACGATGGTTTCTTCGCCGACGTTCTTTGCCGTCTCGGCAAGCAGGTCCGGGCCTATGTTCACGCCGGACAGTCCCAGGCTGTTGACCCATGTGGCCGCGGTTTCCACCGTCCCGCCGGTGAGTGCGGCGGGCGAGTTCATGGCGAAATAGAGCCCGCGATCAATGGAGATGGCCGCGACCAGCGCCATGATGGCCACAAAGGACTCCATGAGCATGCCGCCGTAGCCGATGTAGCGCGTCTGGCGTTCCTTCTCAATCAGCTTCGGCGTGGTGCCGGACGAGATCAGGGCATGGAAACCGGACAGGGCGCCGCAGGCGATGGTGACAAACAGGAACGGGAACACGGCACCAGGGAAGACCGGTCCGTTGTCCCTGCTGGCGAACTCGCTGAAGGCCGGGACGGTGATCTCCGGGCGGACCACGATGATGGCCAGCGCCAGCATGACGATCACGCCGATTTTCATGAAGGTAGACAGGTAGTCACGCGGTGCCAGCAGCAGCCATACGGGAAGGATGGCGGCGATGAAGCCGTAAACGATGAGACCCCAGGCGATGGTGACCTTGTCCAGGGTGAAGAACGCGGCACCCCACTCGGTATTGGCCACCAGGCCGCCGCCAATGATGGCCGCCATCAGCAGCACGAAGCCGATCAGGGATACTTCCATGATCTTGCCGGGGCGGAGGAAGCGGAGGTAGACGCCCATGAAGAGGGCGATCGGGATGGTCATGCCCACCGAGAAGACACCCCAGGGACTTTCCGCCAGGGCGTTGACCACCACGAGGGCGAGGATCGCGACGATGATGACCATGATCAGGAGTGTGGCAATCAGTGCAGCCGTGCCACCGATGACACCGAGTTCTTCGCGGGCCATCTGGCCCAGGGAGCGGCCGCCGCGGCGCATGGAGAAGAACATGACCACGTAGTCCTGAACTGCGCCGGCCAGGACAACACCGATGATGATCCAGATTGTTCCCGGCAGGTAGCCCATCTGGGCGGCGAGGATCGGACCGACGAGGGGGCCTGCGCCGGCAATGGCGGCAAAGTGGTGGCCGAACAGGACGTTGCGGTCCGTCCGGACATAGTCTTTTCCGTCGGCCTTGTACTCGGCAGGTGTGGCGCGGCGATCATCGGGTTTGGTGATGTACCGCTCGATCACCTTGGAGTAGAAGCGGTAACCGATCAGGTACGTACAGACCGAGGCGAACACGAACCAGATGGCGTTCACCGTTTCGCCGCGGATGATGGCCACCATGAACCAGGCCACACCACCGAGCAGTGCAATGGCTGCCCAGAGGGCGATCTTTGCCGGCGTCCATTTCCTGTCTTCAGCTTCGGCGACCGCCGGATCCACCGCGGTGGGCGGAAGTTCTGAATTGGCGGTCAGCGGTCCGCCCCGTTTTGCTGAACCTGCCGGTTCCTCAGGCCTGGTGGCCATGTCTCCTCCTTGAGAATTCCTGCTTCAGTCGGTTACTCCAAGGCACCCTACCAACGCGGCACTACCGCGAAGGCGGCCCCATGCCAGGGCCGCGCATCCGTGCGGTGAACGGCAGGCTGGAGGCGCTCAGTGACAGACCTCTTGCCTCTTACCGTAGGCCTGCCACCGCCAATCCAAAAGGCCCAAGTCTGTAACGGATTCCGGCTGCTGCCCCGCCCCGTCCGTTGTCAGGTCCCCGCCTCGCGGCGCGAGGCCGGCAGCTTCGCCCGACTAAAGAGCCAGGCCAGGGCAGCGCCGGTCAGCGGCACCGCCACCAGCAGCGCAGCCAGTTGCAGCCAAGGCACGACGGCGGTACGCGCCATCCCCGTGGCCGTCACCAGCAGCAGAGCAGGGGCAATACCGGCAACGCTTCCCAGCACAGTTCCGAGGCCTGCAGTCATTAACGCCTGGGAACCGGCGAGCGCCTTCCGCAGCCGCGGGGCGGCACCCACGCCGGCAAGCGTCACGTGGTCCTTACGCGAATCTGCCATGGACAGCCCTGTGGTTATGCCAGCGGCGCTAAGGGTGATCAGCGCCCCGAGGCCAACGATGGACCAGAGGATCAGTGATGCGTCCCGTTCGGCGCCGGGCTCCACGTAGATGAACCCGTACCGGCTCTGGCTTACACTGGCGAAGGCAGAGGCCAGGGCGTCCGACTGGGCAGCATCCGGGTAGGCGCTGAGCTGGACCAGCAGGGCCCCGTCTGCAGCCTGCATTCCGGCCGCTGCCGCGGCTTCCGGCGACACGATTCCGTAATAGGGCACGTTGACGTCCGGCTCCACGACGGCGGCTGCCACCTCAGTGCGTCCGGTCTCCACGTATCCCTGGAAGAGTGCCACGCCGGGGAGGCTGGGCGCCGGCCGGCGAACGTCCTGGGCCACCAGCGACACTTTCCCGTCGCGGACGAACACCGGGTTGGTGACCACCATGCCGCCCGAGGCCAGCACCTCCCGTGCCTCCGCCGTCGGAGCCTTACCCAGCAGCTTTTCCACGTCCGCCGCCGTTCCGATGACCATGGAGCCGGCGCTGCCATGGCCCGGGTACGGCCGCATGGGCCCCCGGCAGCGCCAGTCCTCCGGATCGAGGACACGCTGGCCGGCGCTCGCCGGGCACTCATTGCGCGCCGGGACGGCCAACGCATACTCCAGGCAGCTCGACGCAGGGGTCTGCGCCGGCGTCCCTTCGATGAGGTCCGGCCTCATTTCGCAGTCCCGGATGGCGGGCGCTCGCAGGACGTGGGTCCACTCGACCGTGTCCACGGCGCCCCGCAGGGCTGTCTCTACCGCTTCGGGATCAACCCGACCCGGTGCCTGCCTGGTTCCGTCAGGCAGCGGTTGTTCGATCAACAGCGGGAGGACACCCTGGTTCTTCAGCGCGGACCACTGATGGTTTTGCTGATCGTTCGCCTGTTGGCTGGCTGCCAGGACCATGCCCGCGCTGGCCAGGGTGGCGGCAGCCAGTACGGCGGCAACAGCCGGAACAGTGCGGCTGCGGTTGCGGGACGAGTCACGGGCAGCCATGCGCCCGGCAAGCGGCAGCCGTCCGGCCTGTCCGGCCAGGAAGCCGACGACGGTGCCCGTGAGCAGGACAAGGGACGTGACGGCAAGGACCGCTCCGCCCAGCATCAGCCAGGCGATGACCGGCGTCCGGGCGGCAAAAACGTCCGGGTCGTCGCTGGTGAAGGCAAGCCAACTGCCGGCACCTAACGCGGCGGCTGACACCAGCAGCAGGACAGCACCCAAAGCCGTGGGCCGCCGGCCGGAACCCTGCGGTGCGCGCCCGGATTTCAGTGCACCCAGGACGGCCTGGCGGGCCACCTGCCGTGCAGGAGCCAGCGCGGCCAGGAGACACGCCGCAAATCCCATGGCCATGACCGCCAGGGTAAGCAACGGTTCCGGATGAAACCCCGGGAACCGGACCGAGCCGTTCAAACGGGCCACCATCACCACCCCGGCCGCAGCAGCCAGCCCCACCGCGGCGCCGGCAGCCACACCGATGCCGCCAAGCCACAGGCCGGCCGCCATCACCACCGACCGGATGGTGGGAGCCTCGGCGCCGGTCGCGGCCAGCAGGGCCAGATCCCGGATCTGGCCCTTGGCGCCGACAGCGAAGGCTGCGCCAGCCAGCAAGCCCACCTCCAACAGAGCCAGCGCACCGAGGAGGGCCCCACCGGCGTAGGCGGCCAGCGGAATGGACATGGTGGAGGCTCCCGCCACGTTGTCCAATCCGAGCTGGTCTGCCGACGGCGGGTTCAGCGCCACCGATCGGGACAGCACGGCGACTCCCGCCATGTTCGCCTCCCGGACCTGCCCCCAGGTGACCGGTTCGTCGCCCACAAGGTAGTAGACGGTTGAGTTGCTGGTTGCCGCCGCGGCTGACGTTGCTACGGATCGGTCCGAAGAGTCTGCTGCATCCTGGCTGACCACCGCGCCCCGGCTGACTACCGTTCCTTGCCCGGGTTTAAGATAGGCGATCGAATTGCTGTCCGAATAGCCGGCGTCACGGAGTGTCCCTACCGCGACGAATGTTCCGGCCGAGGTTGAGAGCTCCTCCCCCAGTCGCCTCCCGAACCGCTCCAGGAGCCCGGGCGAGACGAGGATCTCGGTGTCGTTGGCGGGTGCTTTCCCGTCCAGCAACGTGTATTTTCCGGCGAACTCCGGAGCCAATGCGTCCACAGCCCGGCCGATCAGCGGCACCTCTGCCGCCCCGGACGCTGCAGTGAGATCGAGGGTCGCTTCGGCGAGGACGTCATAGCCTGCGGGGACCAGTTCACGGGGATCCTTCGGCGTGAAGCCGGGATCCCTGTCCCAGCTGGTCGAGAGGATCCTGGTCTCGTCAACCGGGTCCTGGACCAGGCTGCCGTTCGGCACGGCCATGACCCGGTACCGCGCCTGTGTGGCGCCGAGCTGGTACTCCACCCGTTCAGCCGCGGTCTCTCGCGTGCTTTCGAACAGCGTGAGCGCGCCCGTCATCCCGGCCACCGGCAGCATGATGAGCAGGCTGATCAGCAGCGAACGCCCTTTATGGCGCCGGATATCGCGCCGCGCCATCCGCAAGGCCACACGGAACGCGTGCCGCCGCGCCCCCGGTGCCGGGATGAGGTCGAGTGCCGGCCGCGGATCCAGCCTCGGCGTCGAATCCAACCCCACGTCAGGAGCCGGTCCGGGCGAACAGTACGGCGGGATCGTGCAGGGCCGCAGCCTGATCCACGATCCGGCCGTCCCGCAGGAAAACCACGCGGTCAGCCCAGGCCGCGTGCCGTGCCTCGTGGGTCACCAGCATGACTGCTGCCCCGGCATCCGCGCGTCCGCGGAGCACTTCCATCACGCCGTGGCCGGTGGTCGAATCCAGGGCCCCAGTGGGCTCGTCGGCCAGGATCAGCCGGCGCTCGCCCACGATCGCCCGGGCGATGGCAACGCGCTGCTGTTGGCCGCCGGACATCTGGTCCATAAACCGGTCGGCAAGCTCCGGAATGCCCACCTGCCGCAGAGCATCCAGCGCCTGGCGTTGGGCCTTCCGGGCGGCAGTCCCGTCCAGTTCCAGGGGCAGCGCCACGTTTTCGGCTGCCGTCAGGGTGGGCACCAGGTTGAAGTCCTGGAAGACATAGCCGACGGCGCGGCGGCGCAGCCGCGCGAGTTCGTTCAGTCCCAGCCCGCCCAGGGGCGTCGACTCGATAAAGACGCCGCCCGACGTCGGCCGGTCCAGTCCCCCGGCGAGCGCCAGGAGCGAGGACTTCCCGGAACCGGACGGTCCCATGACGGCGACGAACTCACCCGCGCTGATCGTGAGGTCAACCTCGCGCAACGCTGCGACCGCCGTCGCTCCTTCCCCGAATGTCCTGCTGACCTTGGCGAGCTCCAGGACCTGCTGCGGCCCCCGGACGCTCATCGCCGCGTCTCTGCAGAGAGCGGGGCAGCCTCCGTGGTGACCCCGTTGGACAAGTTACGCGCACTTGCCTGGCCGTTGGCGCCCTGACCGGCGGCCTGCGCCTGCTGCACCATCCGCGCTTCGCACAGGTCCAGCCAGCGCACCTCCGCTTCGGTCTGAAAGATGAGCGAGTCCAGCACCAACAGCCAGGCGGTGTCCGCCGCCCGCTGAGTGGCGGCCGTGTCGCGCCGGGACTTGGTGTAGTCCTGCAGCGCCCGGATGGACGCCGCCCGCTGGGCCTGGATGACGGCCTGCACATCCACCCCGGGAAGAGTCACCGCGAGCGCGAGCTTGATGGCGAGTTCGTTGCGGGGCGGGTTGGCGCGCTCCACGGGGGCGGCGAACCAGCCCTGTACCTCGGCCTTTCCGGCCGCGGTGATGCTGTAGACCACATGGCCTTCGCCGTCGCCGCCGTCGTTGCTGACCAGGCCGTCACGTTCCAGCCGGTCCAAGGTGGTGTAGACCTGACCGATGTTCAGCGGCCAGGTGGCGCCGGTGCGGTTCTCGAACTCGACCCGAAGCTGGTAGCCGTATCGTGGCTGGTCCTGCAGCAGGGCGAGGAGGCTGTGGCGGATGGACATGTGTCTCCTGGCGGGGGCGTCAGCATCGGCAGGCACAGACCCCCAAGCGCCGTGCATACCGCGTATGGTTCGAGCCTAACCGGACTTTCCCCCTCAGGCAATACTCAGTATTTACGCCGTCGAGCTTTGACCGCTACATCACCAGGAGGATCTTGCCCACGTGATCGCCGCTGTCGAAGTACCGGTGAGCCTCGCTGACCTGATCCAGCGGGAAGGTCTTGGCCACCAAGGGGCGGATCCTGCCGTCGGCGATCAACGGCCACACGGACTCACGCACCGCATTCATGATGGCGCCCTTCTCTTCGACCGGACGCGGCCGCAACGCCGTGGCTACAACGGCAGCGCGCTTCCGCAGGAGCTGGCCCAGATCGAGCTCCCCCTTGACCCCGCCCTGCAGTCCGATGACCACCAACCGGCCGTAGTCAGCGAGCGCATCGACGTTCTGCGACAAGTACTTGGCCCCCACCACGTCGAGGATCACGTCCGCACCCTTGCCGCCGTTCTGACGGCGCAGGCTGTCCGGAAATTCCTCCTCGGTGTAATTGATGGCAATGTCCGCGCCCAGGAACGCCTTGGCCGTGCCCACTTTCTCGTCCGTCCCCGCGGTGGCAGCCACCCTGGCGCCGAAGGCCTTGGCCAGCTGGATGGCCATGGTGCCGATGCCCCCTGTTGCGCCATGGATCAGAACGGTTTCGCCCGCCTGCAGCTGAGCAGTCATGATCAGGTTGGAATATACCGTGGCTGCCACCTCCGGCAGGGACGCAGCAGTGACCAGATCAACACCGTCCGGGATCCTCAGGACCTGCTCCGCCGGTACGGCAACCTTCTCCGCGTAACCCCCGCCGGCCAGCAGGGCCACCACCTTGTCCCCCACCGAGAAGGCTTTGGTGACGCCGGGACCGAAGCCCGCGATCCTGCCGGAAACTTCGAGCCCGGGAATCTCGGTCGCACCCGGCGGCGGCGGATAAAAGCCCCTTCGCTGCTGCACGTCCGCCCGGTTCAGGCCTGCGGCGACGACGTCGATCAGCACTTCGCCGTGCCCGGGGACCGGATCGTCCACTTCGCGGACTTCCAGCACCTCCGGACCACCAGGTTCTGCAATGTAGACGGCTTTCATGGCCACTCCCGTTTCCTAGCTGATTCGTGCCCCGGAACCAGTCTGCACCGGACGCACGGCAGACTCTGTTTTGTTGCAGCCAACTGCCTATGAAACACTACTCGTTAGGGAAGGTTGTCCGAGCGGCCGAAGGAGCTAGTCTTGAAAACTAGTGTGCGGTAACCCCGTACCAAGAGTTCGAATCTCTTACCTTCCGCGAAAGGAACCCCGGTTTGCCAGCAATGGCAGACCGGGGTTCCGTCGTTTCCGGGCCTCACGCCGAGGCGCGCCCTGGCTGCGCCTCGCTGGGCCCGGCCATTGAAACTGTCAGTGCCCCGGCATAGGGTCATTTCTGTTGCCACCCCTTCAACGAAAGAGTCCACTATGCCTGCACCCGAGAGCACCCCCGGCGCACCTTGCTGGATTGACCTGATGACGTCAGATATCGCCCAAGCCCGCCAGTTTTACGGTGAACTCTTCGGCTGGGAATACGAGACCGGAGACGAGGAGAAGTACGGCGGCTACACCACCGCCCGGAAGAACGGCAAGATGGTGGCCGGCCTCATGCAGAAGGATGAGTCTCAGGCAGGCATGCCCGACATGTGGTCCACGTACCTCCGCTCAGATGACGCCGAAGCCACTGCAGAGGCCGTCACCGCCAACGGCGGCCAGGTCTACATGCCGCCCATGGATGTTCCGGAACAGGGTCACATGGCCATATTCGGTGACGCTTCGGGCGCGGCGGTGGGCGTGTGGCAGCCCCGCGAAATGAGGGGCTATGAAGTGGTTGCCGAGCCTGGCACTGCCGCCTGGCACGAACTGATGACCAAGGACTATGACGCCGCCGTGAAGTTCTATCAGCAGGTGTTCGGCTGGGAGACGGAGGTCATGAGTGACACGCCGGAGTTCCGCTACACCACCCTCGGTTCCGGCGATTCCGCCAAGGCCGGCATCATGGACGCCTCTGGCATGCTTCCGGCTGAAGTTCCGTCGTACTGGCAGGTCTACTTCCACGTGGCGGATGCCGATGCGTCAGTCGAGAAGGCAGTTGGCCTTGGGGCCACCGTCCACCATGCTGCCGAGGACTCCCCCTTCGGACGCATGGCCACGCTCGCTGACCCCACCGGGGCCGTCTTCAAGATCATTGCATAAGTAAATTTCCTCGAGAAAATACCGGCCGGCAGCTTCCCACGAAGCTACCGGCCGGTATTCTTTTGTGATGGCTGTCACCTGGGGGTGGCCGGCCACCTTTCAACCCTGCAACCCAACGCCGCAATCAGCGCTACATAGGGAATCAACCCTGCGTTCATCCAGTGCTGCTTTGCTGTGCCGGACCCCACTTGACCAGGAGCGGAGTCCGGTTCCCCGTCCGTAGGTACAACCCGGGCACACTCCATCGGGTCCCCAATCCGGGACACCCCTATGAAAGTTAGAGCGGATGCAAAACACACCTTGGAAATTAGCGCTGGGCACTGCGCTGTCTGTGGGGCTCATCGCAGCCCCGCTGGCAACTGTGCCCGCCGCAGCAGAGGTCTCAGCTGCTGCCGGCACCTCACCCATCATCATCAATGAGGCCTACCTCAGTGGCGGCAGCGCCGGTGCGGCCTTCAAGAACAAGTTCGTCGAGCTGTACAACACCTCCGACGCACCCATTTCCCTGGACGGCTGGTCGGTCCAGTACCGTTCCGGCACCGGCACGGCGGCGCCCAGCGGAGTTTCTCCCCTGGCCGGCTCCATTCCGGCGAAGGGCCACTTCCTGGTCAAGGGCAGCACCAACAGCGCCACCTCAACGGCACAGGAGCTGCCCACGGCAGACGTTGAAGCCAGCAACTTCAACCCCGCAGGCACCACTGGCACGATTGTCCTGGCGAAGCAAGCCACCGCCCTGACTGGGCTCGCCACCGGCTCCGTGATCGAGACAGCCGGCATCGCAGACCTGCTTGGGTACGGCACCTCGAACACCTTCGAAACCAAAGCCGCCACGCCGCCGTCGGGCAACACGGACGTCAAGAGCCTGAACCGCACCAACTTCGCGGACACCAACAACAACTCCGCGGACTTCACGCTCAGCGCCACCATCACCCCGCAGGGCTCCGGTCCGGCGACTCCTCCGGTTGATCCGCCGGTTGATCCTGGCGCCCCCGGCCTGAAGACCATCGCAGAGATCCAGGGCACCGGCGCCGAAAGCCCGCTGACCGGAGCCACCGTCACCACGACGGGCAAGGTCACCGCAGTATTCCCCACCGGCGGCCTCAACGGCTACTACGTCCAGACCGCAGGCACCGGCGGTGATCTGACGGCCACCAACCACGCGGCCTCGGACGGCATCTTTGTGTACTCCCCCGCCACTGCGGCCGCCGTCCAGACCGGAGACTACGTCCAGGTCACCGGCACGGTCAGCGAGTACTTCGGCATGACACAGCTCAACGTCGCCGCCGCAGCAGGACTCACCAAGCTCACCGAGGCAGCCCCCGAGGTCAAGCC
Source organism: Pseudarthrobacter sp. TAF60_1 (assembly GCF_052113505.1). Classification (NCBI taxonomy): domain Bacteria; kingdom Bacillati; phylum Actinomycetota; class Actinomycetes; order Micrococcales; family Micrococcaceae; genus Pseudarthrobacter; species Pseudarthrobacter sp. TAF60_1. Next base: position 73,207 of record NZ_JBFRDI010000015.1, on the reverse strand, counting down.
AACCACCTTCGTACTGCCGGCCAACGAGACCTTCCGGGAATCCCTCGAAGGAATGCTGCTGGCACCGCAGGGACCAGTCACCGTCACGGACAACTACAGCCTGAATCAGTACGGTGAGATCGGCCTGGCCGGCGGGACCACCACCCTGGTCCAGCCCACCGCCGTCGCGCCTTACGGTTCGGCCGAGTACAACGCCGCCGTGGCGGACAACGCAGCCCGCGGCATCAAACTCGATGACGGATCCAGCACCAACTTCCTCAAGGACGCCACCACCAAAGCCCAGGTACTCCCGTACCTGACCGCCACGGACCCCGTCCGCGTCGGTTCTCCGGTGACGTTCAAGACGAACGTGGTGCTCGGCTACGCCAACAACGCCTGGAAGTTGCAGCCGCTGACCCACCTCACCGAGGCCAACAAGGACGCCGTTCAGCCGGCCAGCTTCGGCGCCACGCGCACCGACGCTCCGGCCAACGTGGGCGGCAACCTGAAGATCGCCTCCTTCAACGTGCTGAACTACTTCCCCACCACCGGTGACCAGATCACCGGCTGCAAGTTCTACACGGACCGCGCAGGCAATCCCATCACCGTCAGCGGCGGCTGCAACGTCCGCGGCGCCGCCAACGCCGAGAACTTCAAGCGCCAGCAGGACAAGATCGTCGCCGCCATCTCCAAGTCCGGCGCCGACGTCGTGTCCCTGATGGAGGTCGAAAACTCCGCCCAGTTCGGCAAGAACCGTGACGACGCCCTCGCCAAACTGGTGGACGCCCTCAACGTTGAAACCCCCGGCATCTGGGACTACGTGCGCACACCCGCCAACGCTCCCCCGCTGGCCGATGAAGACATGATCCGCACCGCCTTCATTTTCAAGAAAGCCAGCGCCGAGCCGGTGGGTGAGTCGATCATCCTGAACGACACCACCGCCTTCGCCAGCGCCCGCAAGCCGCTCGCCCAGGCCTTCAAGCCCGTCGGTGCCGCCGATGACAAGAAGTTCATCGCCATCGCCAACCACTTCAAGTCCAAGGGGTCGGCAGCGACTCCGGAGGACACTGACAAGGGCCAGGGCGCGTCAAACCTCGCCCGCACCGCCCAGGCGCAGTCCCTGCTGGCCTTCTCGGACGAACTGCAGAAGTCCAAGGGCACCGACAAGGTGTTCCTGATCGGCGACTTCAACTCGTACGCCCACGAAGACCCGATGAACGTCTTCCGCGCCGCCGGCTACGTCAACCAGGACGAGAAAGCCAAAAACGCCGACGGTTCTGCGAAGCACTCCTACCTCTTCGGCGGCCTGGTGGGCTCCCTGGACCACATCCTCGCCTCGCCGGCCGCCAACGCCGTCGTCGCGGGCGCGGACATCTGGAACATCAACTCCGTGGAATCCGTGGCGCTGGAGTACAGCCGCTTCAACAACAACGTCACCAACTACTACGCACCGGACCAGTTCCGTGCCAGCGACCACGACCCCGTGGTGGTGGGCCTGGACCTTCCCGCCACGCCGGCGAGCGTTAACCTGAATTTCCTGGGCATCAATGACTTCCACGGCCGCATCGATGCCAACACCGTGCAGTTCGCGGGAACCATCGAAAAGCTGCAGGCCGCGGCAGCCCCCGGCGCGACTGCCCTGCTGTCCGCCGGTGACAACATCGGCGCTTCGCTGTTCGCCTCGGCAGTCGCCAAGGACCAGCCCACCATCGACGTCCTCAACGCCCTGGAGCTGAAAGCCTCCGCCGTGGGCAACCACGAGTTCGACGGCGGCTGGGCAGATCTGCGCGACCGCGTTATTGCGGGCGGCAACAACGCCAAGTTCCCGTACCTGGGTGCCAATGTCTACAAGAAGGGCACCGCCGAGCCGGTCCTGCCCGAGTACACCGTGCTGGACATGAACGGGATCAAGGTCGCCGTCATCGGCACCGTCACCCAGGAGGTCCCCTCCCTGGTGAGCCCCGGCGGAATCGCCGACCTGGACTTTGGTGACCCGGTCGAGGCCATCAACCGTGCAGCGGCAAAGATCACCGCGCAGAACATCGCCGAGGTGATCATCGTTGAAAACCACGACGGCGCCGGGTCCGGAACACCGGACGGCGCCACCCTGGAGCAGGAAATCGCAGCCGGCGGCCCGTTCGCCAAGCTGGTTAATGAGACTTCTGCAGACGTGGATGCCATCTTCACCGGCCACACCCACAAGGAATACGCCTGGGACGCCCCGGTTCCGGGCCAGGCAGGCAAGACCCGCCCGATCGTCCAGACCGGAAACTACGGCGAGAACGTCGGCCAGATCCAGCTGACAGTGGACACCGCCACCAAGAACGTCACCGCCTCCAAGGCCGGCAACGTCAAGCGCACCACTGATGCCGCTGCCGCCCTCGTTGCCGCGTACCCGCGGGTGGCTGCTGTCGACGCCATCGTCAAGAAGGCCCTCGCGGCCGCGGCCGAGGTTGGCAACCAGCCCATCGGTTCGGTTACCCAGGACATCACGACGGCGTTCACCCCGGACCCGGCTGGGGGTCCGGCCAAGCGCGATGACCGCGGCAGCGAATCCACCCTGGGCAACCTCGTGGCGGACTCGCTCGTGGACACGCTCAAGGACACGAACCTCGGAGGCGCGGAAATCGGCGTCGTCAACGCCGGCGGCCTTCGCAACGAGCTGTACTACGCCCCGGACGGCACCATTACCTATGCCGAGGCGAATGCAGTACTGCCGTTCGTGAACAACCTCTGGACCACATCGCTGACCGGTGCGCAGTTCAAGAGCCTGCTGGAGCAGCAGTGGCAGACCAACGCCGACGGCACGGTCCCCAGCCGTGCCTACCTGCAGTTGGGCCTGTCCAAGAACGTCAATTACACCTACGACGCATCCCGCGCCGCCGGTGACCGCATCACCTCGATCCGGGTGGGCGGCGCCCTGATCGATCCCGCGAAGTCCTACCGCGTGGGCACGTTCAGCTTCCTGGCCCAAGGTGGTGACAACTTCCGGATTTTCAAGGAAGGCGCCAACACCAAGGACTCCGGACTGATCGACCGTGACGCGTGGATCAAGTACCTGCAGGCACATAGCCCGGTTTCCCCGGACTTTGCCCGCCGCTCCGTAGCCGTGGTCAACACCACGGCCGCCGAGGTCAAGTCCGGGGACGCCATGACCCTGGCCGTTTCCAAACTGGACCTGACGTCGCTTGGCAGCCCGGTGAACACCTCGCTGCGTGCCGAGTTCATGGACGCCGCCGGCACCGTATCCGTGCTTGGCAGCGTGCCGGTGACTGCGGGCGCTGCCACCGTGGACCTGAAGGTTCCGGCAGGGGCGGCCGCGGGAACAGGCACCCTGGTTCTCACCGCCGTCGAGTCCGGCACAGTGGTCAGGACTGATGTCAAGGTTGCTGCCAGCGTCCCGGCCCAGCCGGTCTGCACGGCACCGGTAAAGCCCCAGCGGCCCGGCGACCTCGTCGGCGAGATGAGCTACGGCCAGGCGATGTCCGCCTATCGCCACTGCCTGAAGGACGCGAAGGGCTAGCCGCTTCGCACCAAGGACCAACGTGGGCCCCCACCCGCAGGGTTCCCTGGCCGAGCTTGCGAGGTTAGGGTGCGGGTGGGGAGGGTCACTCCACGCCCATTCCAGACGGAATGTCGGGCGTAGAGTGACCCTCGCGTTGTTTAAGGATCCAGGATGGCCTGCGCGATTTCGTCGGCGTCGCGGAGGGTCCGCTGCCCGCTCGCATAGGCGGGCCCGCCGGGCTGCACCGCTTCCGCGGCAATCGCCGTACCCCACTGGGCGGCGGAAAGCTGCAGGCCCAGGACGTACAGCCCGTCAGTGACGGAGCCGCTGGCCGCAACGGGCCTGTAGGGGTGCGGCCTGACATCCAGGCCGGTCGCCTCCACCGGCGCACCTTCGGCCGTCATCATCAGCCGGGGACGCACCAACCCGTCGTCGAGGAGCTGCTGCAGGAGCGCTGAATCGTTGGCGGCAACCCGGTTTGCGGGCGCCAGGGCCTCGATCATCGTTGTCGCCGCAACCGGCGGACTGCCCACCCACGGCGAGACGGCGGTGAACCGGCCTGCCCGCCGGTCCACGCTGAACCGGGGGTCGGGACCCACAAAACTGACCACTCCCGCGCGCGCCAGCGCGGCCAACTGTTCGGCACGCAGGGCAGGCGGGCCGCTCGCCAGGCCCTCCACGAACGACTCGAACCAGCCACGCAGCCCGGCGACCCAGGACTCATCGGTGATGCCGCCGTCGGCCACTGCCGTCTTGAGCACCGCACGCCCGCGATGCAGCGCCCCGATTGCCATCTTGACCGGGTCCTGCTCGCCCAGCGCGGAACGGCGGGCGTCATCCTGGAGGTAGTCGACGACGGCGGCATCCAGTTCCGCGCGGGAGGCGAACGAACGGCCCGCCAGGGGGGAGGCAAGGCCCAGCAGGTCCAGCCGGTGCCGCGGCCCGACATGGACGGCCAGCACACTCTCCACCGCGTCTTCCCAGTTGGTTGAGCTGTGGGCGTGCGGCCGCAGGGCCTCGTCCAGGGCAGCCAGGAACGCCGGCACATCCGGGACGGCACCCGGCTGCGAGCGCACCAAAGTGGAGTAATAGGCCCAGAGGGTGTCGCGGTGCAGAAGCGGCCACAGGTCATGGTCGAACCCCGGGAGGATTCCGGCGGCCGCGAACCGTTCCAGCGCGGCCTCTGTGAGGTACCGCAACGTGACCGACGACGGGTAGTAGCCGTCCAACGCGGCCTTGGCGCGGTAGGGGGTCCCCCTGCGGGAGGCGGCGACGATCAGGGGTTCCTGCCCCGAGGGCTGGTACTCAAGCCCGGCGCCACCGTCGATGAACTTGCCTCCCCGGCCTTCCGTGAGCTGGCCCATGGCGTCAAAAAAGTTCAGGCCCATGCCGCGGACCAGGACGGGTTCACCGGCCGGAACGGCGGACCAGTCCACGTCGGCAGGCACCGCGGGCGGGAAGTAGCGCAGGCCCAGCTGGCCGGCTGACGACTGGAGTTCGCGCTGCTCGAGGTTGAGCCTGGAAGGGATGTGCCCGAGGGCGAGGACCACCGAATCGACCGTGAGTGAACCGCCGCTGGCGAGTCCGACGTCATACGCGTCCCCTGCCCTGCGCACTGACACGGCGTCCGTCTCGTGGAACCCGACCGTGACGCCGTCGGGCAACTTGTCAAGGAGATCCTCCACGGTGCAGCGAAGGTAGCGGCCGTACAGTGCACGGCTCGGAAAGTCTCGGGAGTCGAGGGCGGCCAGTTCGTCCACTTCGTCCGGCGTCAGGGACGGCGACGGATCCCTCTGCTGATGCGCACGCCAGCGGTCAAAGGTGGTGCCGGCCAGAGGCGTGGGAAGCCTGGGGTCCTCGGGAATCACCGTGGGGTAGAAGGACTGGGTGTTCATGAGGTAGAGCCGGGACTGCCCGGGGTGCCAGACGTGCCCCGGGCCTGCAGGAAAAGGGTCAACGACGTCAATATGGACAGGCACGGACCCGGTGTTGAGGGCGGCATGGGCGAGTAGACGCTCCAGAACGCTGGTACCCCGGGGACCCGCGCCTATGATGGCTACCCGGATGCTCGTCGATTTACCCACGGCATCCAGAGTATCCGCCCGGGCTCCGGGCCCTTGACTTGCCTGCGGAGCTCAGATGTTGTTTGGATGGGGCGCATGACCACCACTGCAGCTGATCAAGCGCCCGGTTCATCGTCCGCTTCCACCCCTTCAAACCCCGGAACTGCCTCCCCGGCGGTTGCCCCGGAGCCCCCTGATGAGAACGTCTGGCTGGAGGAAATCTACGGGGAGGAGCCCCTGGCCTGGGTCCGGGAGCAGAACGCCCGCACCGAGGACCTCCTGGAGGATGCGGACTATGCGGCCCTGGAGGGGAGCATTCTCGAAGTGCTGGACTCCACGGACCGGATCGCCATGGTGGGCAAACGCGGCGAGTGGTACTACAACTTCTGGAAGGACCAGGCGAACCCGAAGGGGCTGTGGCGGCGCACCACCTGGGAGAGCTATCTGACCGACTCTCCCGAATGGGACGTCCTGCTGGATATGGACGCGCTGGCCACCGCCGAAGGAGTGGAGTGGGTGTTCCATGGCGCCACGTTCCTTCGCCCGGCAGACGGCGAACCATACCGCCAGGCCCTGGTGGCGCTGTCCCCCGACGGCGGTGACGCCAACCGTTACCGGGAGTTCGACGTCGGCACCCGCACCTTCGTGGACCCGGCCACCGGCGGTTTTGACCTGCCGACGGGGAAGGGCAACGTCTCGTGGCTGGACGCGGACACCCTGCTGGTGGCCTCCACTGCGGAGGGACTGCCGCGCACGGCCTCCTCCTATGCCCGGACCGCCGTCACCCTGCACCGCGGCGAATCCTTGGCTGCCGCGCCGCGTTTGTTCGAGGTGCCCGAAGACCACATGATGGCAGTGGTGGCGCACGATTCCACGCCCGGCTTCGAGCGCACCTTCGCGGTGGACTACATCGACTTCTACAACCGGAGCACGTTCGTCCGGGCCGGGGAATCCTGGGTGGAGGTCGAAGCACCCACGGACGTGAACCTCAGCGCCCACCGCGAGTGGCTCCTGTTCAGGCCGCAGCAGGACTGGGACCTCGACGGCAAAACCTACCCTTCCGGCTCCTTGCTGGCCGTCAGGTTCGAGGACTACCTGGCCGGATCGAGGGACCTGCTGGTGCTGTTTACCCCCGACCCGCACACGTCGCTGCAGTCCTGGAGCTGGACGCGGAACTTCCTGCTGCTGAATCTCCTGCGCGATGTCTCCTCCGAAATCCGGGTGCTGGATCCGGCTGTGCCCTCTTCCGAGCCTACTTCCGGGGCGTGGGCTTCCTCCCCGCTGGACGCCTGCCCGCCGCTGCACGATGTCAACGCCTATGCGGTGGACGACGAAGATGAAAGCCCGGCCGACGGCGGTGCGGGCGACGATTTCTGGCTGGTCGCCACCGGCTTCACCACCCCCAGCACGTTGATGCGCGGAACGCTGGAGCGGGCTGCTTCCGGGCCCGGGGGCGAGGAGGGCGCCGGCGTGGTGAGCCGGCACGCCCAGGTGAAGGCGTCGCCGTCGTTCTTTAATGACGGCGACTATGAAGTGCAGCAGCACTTTGCCGTGTCCGCGGACGGCACCCGCGTCCCCTACTTCCAGGTGGCCGCCCGCGGCCTGGTCCTGGACGGCCAGAACCCCACACAGCTCTCGGGCTATGGCGGCTTCGAAGTCTCGCGCACCCCGGCGTACAGCGGGACGGTGGGCAGGGCGTGGCTGGAACGCCGGACCGCCGCAACCGGCGCCACCGGCGAACCGCAGCACTCCCGCGGCGGCGTCTACGTGGTGGCCAACATCCGCGGCGGCGGCGAATACGGGCCGGGCTGGCACCGGGCCGCGTTGAAGGAGAACCGGCACCGCGCCTTCGAGGACTTCGCGGCCGTGGCCCGGCACCTCGTCTCCCGCGGGGTCACCTCCCGCGAACGGCTCGGCTGTGTAGGCGGGTCCAACGGCGGGCTTCTGGTGGGCAACATGCTCACCAGCTACCCGGAACTGTTCGGCGCCGTCTCCTGCGGCGTTCCACTGCTGGATATGCGCCGCTACACCAAGCTCTCCGCCGGGCACTCGTGGATCGCCGAATACGGTGACCCGGACGTGCCGGAGGAGTGGGAGTACATCAGGACGTTCTCGCCGTACCACCTGCTGAAGGACGGCGTGGAGTACCCCGAAACGTTTATCTGGACAGCCACGTCCGACGACAGGTTTGGCCCGGTCCAGGCCCGCAAGATGGCCGCCCGCATGGAGGCCATGGGCATCCGGAACGTCTGGTTCCACGAAGCGCTGGAGGGTGGTCACGCCGGAGCTTCAGACAACCGGCAGGCCGCCGCGCTCCAGGCCCGGAGCCAGCACTTCCTGTGGCGTGCCCTGGCCGGCGGCTGATGTCCGGGTTGTCGGTGCGCCGGGCAGTCCCTGCTGACGTGGAACGGCTGGCCGAGGTCCACCTCCGTTGCTGGCAGGAGACATACCGCGGGATGCTGTCCGACGCTTTCCTGGCCGCGGTGGATCCGGCGGGCCGGCTGGCGCTCTGGCACCAACTGCTGGACCGGCCGGAGCCGGCGGAGGTGTGGGCGGCGTGCGACGACGGCATTGTGGTTGGCTTCGCCGGCATCCGGCGGTTGCCCGCTCCAGGCTCCCCGGAGGGCCACCCGTCGCCGTCGTCCGGTGACCTGGAGTTGTGGGGACTGTATTTGTTGGCGTCCCACCAAGGCTTGGGGCTGGGTCGCCGGCTTCTCGAAGCTGCCTTGGGTGCCCGGGCCGCGAGCCTGTGGGTTGCCGCCGATAACCACAAGGCCATCGGTTTCTACACCCGGTTCGGGTTTTCGCCCGACGGCGCCGAGGACACCATCGCCGGCTGGGAAAACCTCCGCGAAATCAGGATGGTCCGGCCCGCGCATAGCAACGCGGGGTCACTCCAGGCGCAATAGCCAGCGTTCTGTTGGCGCGGAGTGACCCCGCGTTGGCCGTTTTGCGCTCGGTGGCCGGTTCTGCGTATCCTTGGTGGGCTAGGAATAGCAATTGGAGACGTGCCAGAGCGGCCGAATGGGCTTCACTGCTAATGAAGTGTGGGGCACAACTCCACCGGGGGTTCAAATCCCCCCGTCTCCGCGTTTGGCCCCGGTCCTGGACCGGGGCCTTTTGCGTACCCGGCCCCCGGACCTTTGCCCCCTCCCCCCAACTGAGTAGCAGCAGATGTCCTTTTGAGCCGTCATGACGACATCTGCTGCTACCTACATGCGGGACGTGCGGGCCGACGGTGGCAGGATGGTGCAATGCCAGCACGTAACGCCCCGACCACGGAAACCGGCCCGGCGTGGAATCCCCGTTTGGCGCTGCTGGTTGCCGCCACCTTCTTTATGGAATTTCTGGATGGCACCATCCTCACCACGGCCATCCCCAACATCGCCAGCGACTTTGGCGTGCCGGCCGCCGACGTGAACATCACCATGACCGCTTACCTCATGACCGTGGCGATGGGGATCCCCTTGAGTGGTTGGCTCGCCGAACGTGTGGGTGCCCGGAAGGTCTTCTGCGTCGCGATCACCCTTTTCACGCTCGCGTCCCTGGCCTGCGCGCTGAGCCCCGACCTGACCCTGTTGACTATCAGCCGGATCGTGCAGGGTGCCGGTGGGGCCATGATGGTTCCGGTGGGTACGCTCCTGGTGCTTCGCGGCACGCCCAAATCGGAACTGCTTCGGGCAACGGCCTTCCTGGTGTGGCCGGCACTGCTGGCACCGGTGCTCGCTCCCCTGGTGGGCGGCGCCCTGACCACGTATCTTTCCTGGCACTGGATCTTCCTCATCAACCTGCCGCTGGGGGCGGCCGCCTTCATTACGGCGCTCAAGATTGTTCCGGCCGCGGCCGGCGATCCGGCCCGGCGGCTGGACTGGCTGGGACTGGCCCTGACTACCGCGGGAGTGGGCTCCCTGGTGGTCGGCCTGGAACTGGCCACGGCACATCCCGACGGTCCATGGGCCGCGATCTCCGCAGTGGCTGGGCTGGCTGCCCTGGTGTGCGCGGTGCTGTGGATGTGGCGGGCGAAACACCCGCTCTTTGATCTTTCGGTCTTTCGCACCCGGACCTTCCGGGCAATGGCCACCGGCGGGTTTGTGTACCGCCTGACCATCAGCTCCGTGCCTTTCCTGCTGCCGCTGATGTTCCAGACCGGCTTCGGCTGGTCGCCACTGCATGCCGGCATCATGGTGGCCGCCGTGTTCATCGGCAATATCGGCATCAAACCGGCCACCACGCCGCTGATCCGCCGCTTCGGTTTCCGCGCCATGCTGGTCCTGGGCTCCCTGGCGTCAGCAGTGACCTTCGCGCTGTGCGCGTTGCTCACACCGAACACCCCGCAGGCCCTGATCTTCGCCCTGCTGGTCTGCAGCGGCGCTTTCCGCTCCATCGGGTTTTCGGCGTACGCCTCGGTGCAGTACGCGGACATCGTGCCCGCCCAGCTCACCTCGGCAAACTCCGTGTCAGCGACGCTGGTTCAGCTGGCTGCAGGCTCCGGTATCGCCGTCGGGGCGCTGCTGATCAGGGTGTACGACGGCGTCCCCGCGTTCGCGGCCGATGCCGCCGGTCCGTTCCGTGGTGCTTTCCTGTCCATGGCGGTCCTGATGCTCTTCAGCACCGCAGACAGCCTGTCCTTGCACCGGCACGCCGGCGCAGAAGTCAGCCGCCCCGCCGGTGCAGAGGCCAGCAATCCGGCGGTTAGCCCGCCTGCCCAAGCACCAGCGGAAGAACGGCGCCCGCTCCCGCCTGACGAAGCGCACGTCCGGCCACGGTAAGGCTCCACCGGCTATCCACCAGATCGTCGATCAACATCACGCCCTGGCCCCGCAGGGACGCCACGGCTGCCTCAAGTTCAGGCCCCACCACCAAACGGTCCCAGACCCCAGCCAGCCGATAGGCGCTGTTGCCGCCCCGGCTTCCCGTAGGTCCGCCGTGGCCAAGAGACAGTTCGCCCAGGTAGGGCATCCGGCCGATTTCCGAGATCCCCTGTGCCAGGGAGCGGACCAGTTCGGGCTTACTCCGGGATGGCATGCTGACGATCGCGGCGGGCCTTCCGGCACCGCTCCAGCCGGGGTTGCGGCCGTCACCGGTGGCCCATTCACGCAGGACCTGCACGCAGGCCTGCAGCATGGCGGGGTCCACCGGCCGGTCGGGGGCGCCGGCCGCGAAAATTTCCCGCAGCGCACCTCCCCAGCCCAGATCGGTGAGCCTGGCCAGGATGCGGCCGTCCGCAAGCCCTTCGTCGGCCTTGATCTTGCCCTTCACTGGTACACCCAGCCGGTCCATGCCGCTGGGCCACTGCAGCCGCGCCTCCAGGACGCCGCCGGCCCGGCTCAGGGTCTGGCCCGCAGCTGCGGTGGCCTCAGCGGCAATATCGGCCGGGAACCAGCGGCCCGCGCAGTTATCGCACCGCCCGCAGGCATGCGCCGTCTCGTCGTCAAGGACGGACGTGATGTACTCCATCCGGCACCCGGCGGTGTCCTGGTAGATGACCATGGAGTCCTGCTCGTCCACCCGGGCCTCGGCAATCCGGCTGTAGCGCTCGGCGTCATAAACCCAGGGCGTGCCGGTGGAACGCCATCCGCCGCCAACTCGCTCCACGGCACCGTCCACTGCCAGCACCTTCAGCAGCAGCTCCAGCGGCGTGCGGCGGAGGTCAACGCGTGCTTCCAAGGCAACGGTGGACACTGCGGAGCCAGCCTCGGCCAGGGCGGTCAGCACAGCCGTGGCCTTCTCTTCAGAGGGCATGGACGCGGTAGCGAAGTACTGCCAGATGTCACGGTCTTCCGAGCCCGGGAGCAAGAGCACATCGGCGTTTGCCGCGCCACGGCCTGCACGGCCCACCTGCTGGTAGTACGCCACCGGGGAGGACGGCGCGCCAAGGTGCACCACGAAGCCGAGGTCCGGCTTGTCGAAGCCCATGCCGAGTGCCGAGGTGGCCACGAGCGCTTTGACTTGGTTGTCCTTAAGGAGCTGCTCGGCACGCTCCCGGTCCGCAGGGTCGGTCCGGCCGGTGTAGGCCTGAACCTCATGCCCTGCCTCTGCGAGGAGCCGCGCGGTGTCCTCCGCGGCTGAAACGGTCAGCGTGTAAATGATCCCGCTGCCAGGGAGATCACCGAGGTGGGTCAGAAGCCAGCCCAGACGTTGGCGCGAGTCCGGGAGGGCGAGAACACCCAACCGAAGGGAATCCCGGCCCAGGGTGCCACGGATGGTCAGAACGCCGGCACCGAGCTGTTCCTCGATGTCGTGGACCACCCTCGAGTTGGCCGTGGCGGTGGTGGCCAGGACAGGAACCGAGTCCGGCAATTGCGTGATCAGGTCCGCGATCCGCCGGTAATCCGGCCGGAAGTCGTGGCCCCAGTCGGAAATGCAGTGGGCCTCATCGATGACCAGGAGGCCAGTGCGCCGGATGAGCTCCGGCAACTGGTTCTCGCGGAAGGACGGGTTCGTGAGCCTTTCCGGCGAGACCAGCAGGACGTCCACCTCGTCCGCGGCAAGCTGCTCCCGGACGGTGTCCCATTCCAGCTGGTTCGCCGAGTTGATGGCCACGGCACGGACACCGGCGCGGGCGGCGGCAGCCACCTGGTCCCGCATCAGGGCAAGCAACGGCGAAACGATCAACGTTGGCCCGGCACCCCGGCGCCGGAGCAGCAGTGACGCCACAAAGTACACGGCCGATTTCCCCCAGCCGGTGCGCTGGACCACCAGGGCCCGCCGGCCGCCGTCGACCAACGCCTCAATGGCTTCGAACTGACCGTCATGGAATGCTGCTTCCGGATGCCCCACGAGTTCCCGGAGGACCTCCAGCGCCTGGATCCTGGTGGCGGACGGCGCGTGAGGGGAAGCGGAAAGAAGGGCGGCGTTCTGGGTATCGACCATTGATTCAGTATCCCAGCCCCCACCGACACCCAGTTCCCCGGAGTTCCTTATGTGGACAACCCAACATGTCGGCACACAACAATTGGGGCCCGCCGTCACATGGCCGGGCGCCCACTCTCCCTCACCAGGCAACCGTGCACTTCCACGTAAGATAAGACCCGTGACTAGCGAACAGACAAAGACTTTTGACCTCTCGGCATCCTTCAAGGCCTACGACGTCCGGGGCATCGTGGGCGATTCCATCACCGCCGAAATCGTCGAAGCCGTAGGTGCCGCGTTCGTCGATGTCCTTGAACTTGAAGGACAGACCGTCCTGGTGGGCGGCGACATGCGCCCCTCCTCCCCCGAGTTCGCCAAGGCCTTTGCCGACGGCGCCGCCACCCGCGGCGCCAACGTTCAGCTCCTTGACCTCATTTCCACCGACGAGCTCTACTACGCTTGCGGCTCCCTCAACGCGGCCGGCGCCACGTTCACCGCCAGCCACAACCCTGCCGAGTACAACGGCATCAAGATGGCCAAGGCCGGCGCTCAGCCCATCTCCTCCGAATCGGGGCTCAAAGAGATCCAGGCCCTTGCTGAGGAGTATCTGAACGCCCGCCACATCCCGGCGGCAGCCACGCGCGGGAAGATCGGCGTCCACGATGTCCTGAAGGGATACTCGGAGTACCTCCGCAAGCTGGTGGACCTGTCCGGATCCCGTCCACTCAAGGTTGTGGTGGATGCAGGCAACGGCATGGCCGGCCTGACCACCCCCGCGGTCCTCGGCGACGCCCTCCTGCCCAAGCTGCCGTTCGAGATCATTCCGCTCTACTTCGAGCTGGACGGTTCCTTCCCCAACCACCCGGCGAACCCCCTCGAGCCCGAGAACCTGCGCGATCTGCAGGCCGCGGTCATCAAACACGGTGCCGACATCGGCCTCGCCTTCGACGGCGATGCCGACCGTTGCTTCGTCATCGACGAAAAGGGCGAGCCCGTTTCGCCGTCGGCCATCACAGGCATGGTGGCGCGCCGCGAAATCGCCCGCGCCCAGGCCCAAGGTGAGGCCACCCCCACCATCATCCACAACCTCCTCACGTCCCGCGCGGTGCCGGAATTGGTGGCGAACGACGGCGGACGGGCCGTGCGCACCCGCGTTGGCCACTCCTTCATCAAGGCAGTCATGGCCGAGGAGGGTGCCGTCTTCGGTGGCGAGCACTCCGCACACTTCTACTTCCGCGACTTCTGGAACGCAGACACCGGAATGCTCGCGGCGATGCACGTCCTCGCCGCCCTCGGCGAGCAGGACGGCCCGCTGTCCGAGCTTGGCCGCGAGTACGAGCCCTATGTCTCCTCCGGCGAGATCAACTCCGAGATCGAGGACAAGGCTGGAGCAGTAGACCGGGTGAAGGCAGATTTTGCTGCCGAGGACATCATCGTTGACACCATGGACGGAAGCACGTTCACGGCCAATGACGGAAGCTTCTGGTTCAACCTCCGCCCGTCCAACACCGAGCCGTTCCTCAGGCTTAACGTCGAGGCCACGGACCGGCTGCTGATGGAACGCGTGCGCGACCGCGTGCTGGCCAATGTCCGGCGCTAAGCCCCGCATGGCCCAGGAGGCGGCGAACGAAGCGGCGGGCGGCCCGGCTGAGCCGTCCTGGCGGGATTCCGTTCCGGAGGCCAGCGCCGCCGATCTGGAGAACCTGATGGGCACAGGGCTTGGCGCCGCCCAGGAACAGCTCCAGCGCAACGGCGGGTTCCTGCCGTTCGCCCTGGTGGTGGAGAACGACGGCGAGGTCCGGCTCATGGCCGTTACCCCGGCGGATGCCACGGAAGGCTCGGACGGCGACTTCGATGCCGAGGGGATGATCAGCGACCTCACCGAACTGCTGCGCCAGAATCGGGCTGATTTCCGCGCCGCCGCAGTGGTCTGCGACATCACGCTGGTTGAGGATGATTCAGATGCCATCCACGTTGCCGCGGAGCACCGGGACGGGTCTGTCTTCGCCGCGGTCCTCCCGTACGCTGCCAACACGGCCAGCCGCGAGTGGGACTTTGGCCCGCTCGCCGCCGACACCAACGAGCCCGCCATCTGGGTGGACTAGACCGCAGCCGGCAGCCATGAAGATCAATGCCTTTGCCGACGTCAGCCTCCGGGCCCTGATGGTGCTGGCTGCTGCCCCGGGGGCCACCCTCCTCACCACGCAGAACATTGCCGATGCCGTGGCCACGCCGTACAACCACGTCAGCAAGGCCATGGCCAAACTGCGCGCCCTTGGCCTGATCGACGTGGAACGGGGCAGGAGCGGCGGCTCGCGGCTCAGCGCGGCCGGGCGCCTGGTTACGGTGGGGCAGGTCCTGCGGGCACTGAACACCCGCACCGACGCAGCCGACTGCGTGTCTCCGGGCGGCACCTGCCCGCTGATCAGTGAGTGCAAGCTTCGCGCCGCCCTGGCCCGGGCCCGCGAGGCCTTCTACCGCGAACTGGACGAAATAGTCGTGGCCGAACTGCCGGGATCGACGCAAATGGCGCCTGTCTTCCAGATGATCGGCCTGCGTCCCGGCCTCCAGGCCGAGGCCATACCGGCGCCGTAGGCCGGCCCACCCTCGCTCCTCCGGGCCTCATTTCCGGATCAAACCCGCCACGTGACGCCCCGATTTGATTTCACATTTCTACAAGGTGTAGAACTTGGGGTATCAATACAGGCATCTCAAATGCGCGTATTATCCGACCGGACGAAGGCCCCGGTCACCTACCTCAGGAGTTAGCAATGCTCTCGGACAAATCCCGCCCAGTCATTGAGGCCACCCTGCCGCTCGTCGGTTCACGCATCGGTGAAATCACCCCCAAGTTTTATGCCCGCCTGTTCGCCGCCCACCCCGAACTGCTTGACGGACTGTTCAGCCGTTCGAACCAGCGCAACGGCAACCAGCAGCAGGCCCTGGCCGGCAGCATCGCCGCCTTCGCCACCCACCTGGTCAACAATCCCGGAACACTCCCGGAGACAGTCCTCGCGCGGATCGCTCACCGGCACGCCTCCCTCGGCATCACCGAACCCCAGTACCAGGTGGTCTACGAGCACCTCTTCGCCGCCATCGCCGAGGATCTTGCGGAGGTCATCACGCCGGAAATCGCCGAGGCCTGGACCGAGGTGTACTGGCTGATGGCGGATGCCCTGATCAAGCTGGAAAAGGGCCTCTACGCCGCGCAGGCTAACGGCAAAATGTGGGCCCCGTGGCGGGTAGCCGCCAAAACGGTAGCCGGCGCCGGCTCCATGACCTTCACGCTCGAGCCTGCTGACGACACCCCCATCACCCCGGCCCTGCCGGGCCAGTACGTCAGCGTCAAAGTGGTCCTGCCGGACGGCCTTCGGCAGGTACGGCAGTACTCACTGTCCGGCGAGGCCGGAACCAGCCGCAGCTTCACCACCAAGCTTGACGACGGCGGCGAGGTCTCCCCCGTGCTGCACAACAGCGTGGAGGTGGGCGACGTCCTGGAGATCTCCAACCCCTACGGCGAGATCACCCTCAAAGAGGGCGACGGTCCGGTAGTCCTGGCCTCGGCCGGCATCGGCTGCACCCCCACCGCTTCCATCCTGCGCTCCCTTGCCGAAGCTGGTTCGGAGCGGCAGGTCCTGGTGCTGCATGCGGAAAGCACCCTGGACAGTTGGGCGCTGCGTGGCCAGATGACGGACGACGTCGAACGCCTGGACGGCGCCGAACTGCAGCTGTGGCTGGAGCAGCCGGTCGAAGGCACCAAGGAAGGCTTCATGTCCCTGCGCGAGGTGGATCTTCCGGCCAACGCCTCCCTGTACCTGTGCGGCCCGCTGCCGTTCATGAAGAACATCCGCAACGAGGCCATCAACGCGGGCATCCCGGCCACGTCCATCCACTACGAGGTCTTCGGCCCGGACATCTGGCTCGCCAGCTGAATCGACTGATGGGCCCACACCGGCAGGGTTCCCTGGCCGAGCTTGCGAGGCTAGGGGCCGGTGGGGAACGACGGCGGCCCCGCACCTTTGGTCAAAAGGTGCGGGGCCGCCGTCGTTATGTCTGCTCGTTCAGCTGACTAGCTGTGGTCCGCCATGCGTTCCTTCAGGGCGTCGAGCTCGGCACGCAGGGCCTCCGGCAGGGAGTCACCGAATTTCGCGTACCACTCTTCAATGGAGGCCAGCTCGGCATCCCACTCATCACGGTCGACGCGCACTGCATCTTCCACGTGGGCGTGGGTGAGGTCCAGTCCGTCAAGGTCCAGCGAGTGGCCGGCGGGGACGAAGCCGATAGGCGTTTCGATGGCGTCAGCCTTGCCTTCGAGACGCTCGATGGCCCACTTGAGGACGCGGGCGTTGTCGCCAAAGCCCGGCCACGCGAAGCCGCCGTCGGCAGTGCGGCGGAACCAGTTGACCAGGAAGATGTGCGGGAGCCGCTCCGGGTTGGCCTTGCCCGAGACACTGATCCAGTGCTTCAGGTAGTCGCCAGCGTCGTAGCCGATGAACGGCAGCATGGCCATCGGGTCGCGGCGGAGCACGCCGACCTGGCCTGCGGCTGCCGCCGTGGTTTCCGAGGAGAGCGTGGAGCCCATGAAGATGCCGTTGGTCCAGCTGCGGGCCTGCGTGACCAGGGGAACAGTGGTCTTACGGCGGCCACCGAAGAGGATGGCCGAGAGCTCTACGCCGTCGGGGCTGTAGTACTCCTCAGCCAGCATGTCGATCTGCGAGATCGGCGTGCAGAAGCGGGAGTTCGGGTGCGCGGCCGGCTTGTCCGAATCCGGCGTCCACGAGTTGCCCTGCCAGTCCGTCAGGTGCGCGGGGACCTCGTCGGTCATGCCTTCCCACCACACACCGCCGTCGTCGGTCAATGCCACGTTGGTGAAGATGCTGTGGCCCTTGGCAATGGCGCGCATGGCGTTGGGGTTGGTACCCCAGCCGGTGCCAGGTGCTACGCCGAACAGGCCCGCCTCCGGGTTGGTGGCGCGCAGCTCGCCTTCCTTGCCGATCCGCATCCAGGTGATGTCGTCGCCGAGCGTTTCGACTTCCCAGCCGTCGATGGTGGGGTCCAGCAGGGCGAGGTTGGTCTTGCCGCAGGCGGAGGGGAAGGCCGCGGAGATGTAGTAGTTCTTCTTCTCCGGCGAGGTGAGCTTGAGGATGAGCATATGCTCGGCCAGCCAGCCTTCGTCGCGTGCCATGACGGATGCGATGCGCAGGGCGTAGCACTTCTTGCCCAGCAGAGCGTTTCCGCCGTAGCCGGAGCCGTAGGACCAGATGGACCGCTCTTCGGGGAAGTGGACAATCCACTTGTCGGGGTTGCACGGCCATGCGACGTCGGCCTGGCCGGCTTCGAGCGGCGCGCCCAGGGAGTGCAGGGCGGGCACGAAGAATGCGTTCGTCGCCGTGATTTTGTCCAGCACCTCGGTGCCGATGTTTGCCATGATGCGCATGGAGGCGACCACGTAGGCGCTGTCGGTAATCTCCACACCGAACTTGGGATCCTCGGCGTCGAGGTGGCCCATCACGAACGGGATGACGTACATGGTGCGGCCGCGCATGGAACCGGCGAACAGTCCGCGCAGCTTCTGCTTCATCTCAGCCGGAGCCATCCAGTTGTTGGTGAAGCCAGCGTCGCGTTCCTTTTCGGAGCAGATGAAGGTCTGCTCTTCGACCCGTGCCACGTCGGCCGGGTCGGAGAATGCCGCGAAGGAGTTGGGGAACGTCTCCGGGTTCAGCCGGGTCAGTGTGCCGGCCGCCACGAGTTCGTCGGTGAGACGGGTGTTTTCTTCTTCGGATCCGTCAACCCAGTGGATCCGGTCCGGCTGCGTAAGCTCTGCAACCTCTTCGACCCATGCCAGCAGTGCGGCATGCGTGGTGGGTGCTTGTTCAAGCAGCGGTTTCTGCGCCAGATCGCCCATTACGGTTCCCTTCCTCGGGTTCATCGGTGTGTCCTAAATGTTATTGGCCGCTCCGGGGTCCCCGGCGATGCCTGTTGTGCACGTTTCTGCTCCTTTGGGATGGAAGCCGCGCAAATTCAAGGAAAATCTGCGCAAATCGCTGGAATTAAGTGACTAAGGTCACGTAGACCGGTCTAGTCGTCCATATTACACGGCTCCCGATTTGGCACGAGGGCCCGGACTCGCGTAAAGTAATTCGAGGTTCGGGGAGCGAGATACTCCGCGAAACGGAATATGCGCCCATAGCTCAGCTGGATAGAGCGTCTGTCTACGGAACAGAAGGTCAGGGGTTCGAATCCCTTTGGGCGCACAGAATGAAGGTCCGCACCGGTTCGCCGGTGCGGACCTTTTGCTTTAAGCACCAGGGCCCCACAAGGCCGGGCGTAGGCTGGAGAAATGACGCCCCAAACCGTGGACCGGGAATTTGATGTCGTAATCATTGGTGCAGGCGCTGTGGGTGAAAACGTCGCGGACCGCGCAGTCCAGGGAGGACTCACGGTCGTTGTTGTTGAGGCCGAACTCGTGGGCGGTGAATGTTCCTACTGGGCGTGCATGCCGTCCAAGGCGCTGCTCCGTCCGGGCACGGCCCTCCACGGGGCGCAGACCGTGCCGGGCGCCGAACAGGCGGTCACCCGCACGCTGGACGCTGCGGCAGTGCTCAAGCGTCGCGACTATTTCACTGCCAACTGGCAGGACGACGGCGCAGTGAAGTGGCTAGACGGTGCCGGGATCGAACTCATCCGCGGCCGCGGCCGGCTCACCGGGCCTCGCGCCGTGGAAGTAGCCGGGCTTGATGGCAACACCTACCAGCTCAAGGCCCGGCACGCCGTCGTCCTGGCCACCGGCTCCGCCCCCAATCAACCGCCCATCAAGGGACTGCCAGGACTCCACGTGTGGGGCACCCGGGAAGCTACCTCGGCAAAGGAAATCCCGGAACGGCTGATGGTCCTTGGCGGCGGTGTGGCCGGCACCGAACTCGCTCAGGCATTCGCCCGCCTGGGCGCAGACGTTACGCTGGTCGCCAGGAGCGGGCTCCTGAGCAGCTTCCCGGCCGAAGCCAGCAGCATCGTGGCCGCTGGCCTGCGGGCGGACGGAGTGGAGATCCGCCTCGGCACGTCGACGGAAAGCATCCACCAAAACGACAATGGCACCTTCACCGTGACGCTGCGTGACGGGACTGGCGATGAACAAAGCACCGTGACGGCGGACAAGGTCCTGGTCTCCACCGGCAGGCATCCGGCCCTCAAAGGCCTTGGCCTGGAAAACGTGGGAATCGAGGCCCGGGAGGGGACGCCACTCCGGGTCCCCACCGACTCCACTGGCCTAGTCCAGGGCTTGGAAGGAAAGGAACCCTGGCTCTACGCGGTGGGCGACGCCGCCGGCAAGAACTATTTCACGCACCAGGGCAAGTACGAGGCCCGGGCCACCGGCGACGCCATTGCCGCCCGGGCCAAGGGCGAGCTGGATGGTGTCCCGGCAGCCTGGAGCCGGTTCGCCCAGACGGCCAACCAGCACGCCGTACCCAGCGTGGTGTTCACGGATCCGGAACTGGCCGCCGTGGGACGGACGCTGGAGCAAGCCAGGAAGGACGGCTACAACGCCTCGTCCGTGGAGCTGCCCATCGAGGTATCAGGATCGTCCCTGCACTCCGAGCACTACGAGGGCTGGGCTCAGCTGGTCATCGACGAGGACCGCAAGGTTCTCTTGGGCGCCACTTTCGCAGGGCCCGACGTGGCAGAACTGCTCCATGCCGCCACGGTTGCCGTGGTTGGCGAGGTGCCGCTTGAACGGCTGTGGCATGCCGTTCCGTCCTTTCCGACCATCAGCGAGGTGTGGCTGCGGCTGCTGGAAAAGTATGGCCTCTAGCTTATTTGAACTGACTGGTCAGTTCAGTTAGAATGGGTGCAGACATCAGTCTTCGAAAGGTCACCCTTGTTATTTGCCCAGCAGCTCCATGTGAAGGGCCGGCGCGACGACCTGCTTCCGCCCACCTCCCTGAGCGTCAGCAGGGGCGAGCTGCTCCTGGTGGCAGCAGACCGGCAGGACCAAAGGACCGCCCTTGCGCTGACCATCAGCGGACGCATGAAGCCCAGCGGTGGCCAGGTCACATGGGCCGGCAGCTCCCGCACCAAGGCCCTTCGGCTGGCCAGCGCCCTGGTCGACTCCCCTGGTGTGAACGAACTCGAGCAGCACTTGAGCGTGCGCGACCTGGTGACCGAGGACCTCGCACTGGTCCCCCGGCGCTACCGCGGCGCGCTCCTCAGCAAACCCTGGCTCAAGGTGAACAGGTTTGGGGACATCGCGGATCTTTGGACCGAGCAGCTGCCCGCCGGAAAACGGATGGAGCTCCTGACGGCCTTGGCGCTGGCCAACCCGCGCACGGACCTGCTGGTGGTGGATTCCCCGGACCGGCACAGTGCCAGCGCTGCGGACTGGCTGCCGCGGCTGGAAGCGCTGGCGTACGACGGCGGCCGGCCACTCGCCGTCGTCGCTACCGTCACCGCCCTCCCGGACTCGTGGACGGGACCGGCTGCCGTGATCGGCAACGCGGTCTGGCGGCCGGAGGAAACGCCGGCCGCCGTGGAACCTGCCCCGACCCGGCCTGCCCCGATGGGCGAACCTGCACGGGCTGACGAAACAGAAGCCTTCCTACGCGAAACTGAGGACGCCAAGTGACCGTGTTGCGGCTGGCCCGTTCCGAACTGAAGCGGATGACCGGCGGGCTACTGCCGAAGCTGACCATCCTTGCCCTGATCATGGTGCCGCTCCTGTATGGCGCCGTGTACTTGTACGCCAATTGGAACCCCTACGGGAACCTGAACCAGATCGACGCCGCCCTGGTGGTGGAGGACGCCGGAGCCACCTCGGGCGACGGCACCGAACTTCACGCCGGAACAAAGGTGGCAGACGGGCTGATCGACGGCCATGTCTTCAACTGGAAACCGGTCAGCACGGCCGCAGAGGCGGACGAGGGTGTCAGCAGCGGCAAGTACGCGTTTGCGCTGAAGATCCCCCAGGACTTCTCCACCAACCTGGTCTCACCGGGCAGCTTCGATTCAGCCAGCCAGGCGATGCTGAACGTCACCACCAACGATGCCAACAACTACCTGCTGAGCACCATCGTGGATAAGCTGACCACCGCCGTCCACAACACCGTCGCCAAGGAGGTGGGCGAAGAGACCGCAAGCCAGCTCCTCACGGGCTTCGGCACCATCCATGCCCAGATGCTCAAGGCAGGAGACGGGGCCGGACAACTGGCCGACGGGGTTGCCGCCCTCCGCGACGGGGCCACCAAACTGCACACAGGTACCACCGAACTCAGCAACGGTGCCGCGGAGCTCTACAACGGTCTTCTGAAACTGCGTGACGGCGCCAACCGGCTGACCGACGGCGCCGGACAGCTCAGCAGCGGCCTCACCCTCCTGAAGGACAAGACCGCCACCCTCCCCACGGACACCCGGACCCTGGCCAACGGTGCCGCGAGCGTGGCCGCGGGGAACGCCCAGTTGAACACCAAAGTCCAGAACGTCGTCACCCAACTGGATGCGGCGGACCAGGGGCTGCGGGCACGGGTGATCGAATCGAACACCCGCCTCGTCGCCGCCGGGGTGATCACACAGGACCAGGCGAACAGCATTCTGGCCGATTTCGACAACGCCGCAGCGTCCAGCCCGGTGGCCGCGGCGAAGACCACCATCCAGGCCGACGCCGCCCAGGTCCAGCAGCTGGCGGACGGCGCCTCGGCCGTGAGTGTGGGCGCTGCCCGGCTCGCCTCGGCCACGCCGGCCTTGAAAGACGCGGTGGCTCAGGCTTCAGCCGGTGCCGATCAGCTCCACACTGGCGCTGCCACGCTGGCCACCGGCCAGCAGAGCGCCCTCGACGGAGCCGGCCGCTTGGCGGAAGGGGCCAAGACGCTCGACGCCGGCGCGGGGCAGCTTGAGGCTGGCACCGTTACGGCCGCTGACGGGTCGCGGACGCTCGCCACCGAAATTGCCAAGGGTGCCGGGCAGGTGCCCAATCCCGACGATGCGCAGAAGAACAGTCTGTCCCAGGTGATCGCTGATCCTGTTGCAGTCAGCAACGTCTCCCAGGCTAAAGCGGACTCCTACGGCGCGGGGCTGGCACCCTTCTTCCTGACCCTTGCACTGTGGATCGGAATCTTTATGCTGGTCCAGGCCATGCGGCCCATCACCCAGCGGGCCCTGGCTTCGAACGCCCCTTCCTGGAAAATTGCCGTGGGCGGGTGGCTTCCGTTCCTGGCCGTCTCAGTAGTCCAGGCCACCCTCCTGACCTTGGTGGTGAACCTGGCGCTGGGTCTGAAACCGGCGCATCCGGTCCTGATGTGGCTGTTCATGCTGGCTGCGGCGATGGCGTTCAGCGCCATCATCCAGGGTGTGGTTGCTTTGCTGGGGTCGCCCGGCAAGATGGTGGTGCTGATCCTGCTGGTGCTGCAGCTGGTATCGTCGGGCGGAACCTTCCCGTGGCAGACCACGCCGCAGCCGCTGCACGTGGTGCACGAGGTCCTCCCCATGGGCTACGTGGTGACCGGCATGCGGCATCTCATCTACGGCGCGGATTTGTCGATGATTGTGCCAACTGTCCTGGGGCTGCTCGGCTACACGCTGCTGGGCGCCGCGATGTCCACCTTCGCGGTCCGGAAGCACAAGTATTGGACCCTTAAGACACTCAAGCCCGAGATTGCCGTATGAGCGCCGTGCTGCCGGACCATGGTGCGGCGGAGAAGAAACTCCGCCCCGCCAGGACTAACGCCACCCGGCAGAAGCTGTTCGACGCCTCCATGGAGCTGATCGGCGAGCGGGGTGCAGCCGGTGTGACCGTGGACGAGATCGCCGCCGCGGCAGGTGTTTCCAAAGGAACCGTCTACTACAACTTCGGCAGTAAATCGGACCTGATCGCGCAGTTGCTGCGGTATGGCGTGGACATCCTGAAGGCGCGCCTGCTCAGCGCGCCCAGTGAGCCCGGCGCCGCGGGTGGTCCCGCGGTTGATCCCCTGGTGGCCATGGAAGCAATGATCGGCCAGGCCATGGACTTCATGGCCGACTATCCGTCCTTCGCGAGGCTGTGGGTCAGTGAAAACTGGCGCACTCCCAGCGTGTGGCAGGATACCTTTGCCGTGCTCAGGGCCGAACTCCTGGCAGTCATCGGGGACGCCATCGAGGCTGTGGCCGCCGTCCACCCTGTCGACGGAACAGTCTCGCGGGGCAGCCTGGAGACGGCAATTTTCGGTGCCTGCTTTGTGGTGGGCCTGGACCGGGTGACGTACAACCCGGAGCGGAGCCGTGATCAAAGCGTTGCAGCAATCATGGCAATCATGCGCGGCTACGTGCTGAAGTAACTCCACCCTCGGGGATGATTGATCCCATGCGCCACATGGGTATCAGCGGAAAGTTCGCCCTCATCACGGCCGTCGCCGCCCTGGGCATGCTGGTACTTACCGCCATCACGCTCGAGGAAGCCGTGATGGTCACGTTCCTGGGGCTCGTGGCCGTGGCGTACGTTGCCGCAGTGGCCGAAGTGCTGCTCCAGCGCCGGCATATCGCCCTGGTGGCCACCAGCGTGGGCAGCAGCCTGACCATCGCTTTTTCGCTGGCTTTCCTCAGCACCTGGGAACTCGCCTTCGTGGATCAGTCGACCATTATTGGTACGCCACTTCCCACCGACGACCCCGACAATTACTTCTTCTGGGCCGCCGCCTCAGCTGTCGCCACCGTGCTGGTCCTGTTCCTGGGCGTGGCCTGGCCCTCAGGACGTCGGTTCGGCGCGGGGAGCCGGCCGGTGGCTGCAGGTGGCCGCAGGCCTTCTCCGCCGAAGGGCCGCCCCCCAGCCCGGGGCATTTCAGCCGACCGCAAATCTGCAACCCGGACCGTGGCACCCCGCGGCACCGGGGCAACCGCTCAGCGCGTCTCCGGCTCCCGCGCGCCCGCCCGATTGCCGGCGGCGGCAGCCAAACGGCCGTCGTCCGCATCTCCGGTGCGTAAGCCCAAGCCGGTGCCACCACCAGCACCAAAGTCCGGCGCCAAAACCACGTCCCGGCGCTGACGCGGACTGCCCCCTCGGGTGAGTACCGCCGTCGCCACCCCGCCCAGGAGCAGCGCCCCGCCAGCCAGTTCGGCCGGCGTCGGTATCTCCGCCAGCAGCAGCCACGCCGCGCTCATCCCCACCACGGGCACCAGGAGGGTGAAGGGAACAACGGCCGACGACGGGTAGCGGGCAAGCAGCCGGTTCCAGATCCCGTACCCCACCAACGACCCGAAAATCGCCGTGTACAGCGCGCTGGCGATGGTGACGGGCTGCAGGTGGGCCAGCGTTCCGAGCACGGCGTCCGGGCCGTCCACCAGAAGCGAAAGTCCGGCGAGCGGCACCGGAACCACAGCCCCGGACCAGACCACCAGGCCCAGCCCCGACGCCGCCTTGGCCTGGCGGGCGATGACGTTTCCGGCGGCCCAGGACAGCGCAGCGCCCAGCACAATGATCAGCGGCAGCAGGGGCGCCACTGCACTGCGGCCCACAGCCACCACGGCCAGTCCGGCGACGCCAAGAACAACCCCGAACAGCTGGCTCCGGCTGGGACGCTCCCCCAGGAACCCGGCCGACAGGAGGACCGTCAGCAGCACCTGCGCCTGAAGCACCAGCGAGGCAAGGCCGGCCGGCATGCCAAGGGCCATGGCCAAATACAGGAGGCCAAACTGGCCGGCACTCATAAAGAGCCCGACGCCGAGAATCGCCTTCCAGCTCACGTCCGGCTTCCGGATGAAGAAGATCAGGGGGAAGACCACCAGGACGAACCGCATGGCCACGAAAAGGAGCGGCGGAACGTCACCGCTGTCCGGATGCAGGCCCATGTCGATGGCCACGAAGTTAACGCCCCAGAGAACGGCGACCAGCAGGGCCAGGAGGGAGTGTCGGAGGTTCACCGTTCAACTCTGACAGACTGCCGCGCCTCAGTGGGCGCGCGGAACCTTGAATTTGGTGATTCGGGCGTCCTGGCCGTCGAGTTCGGCCCAGGACTTTTCCGTTTCCAGCACCGTCAGGGCGCTGGTGGGGTAGCGGGTGGCGGCGTCCATGTAGGCATCGTGGTTCGAGTCCCGTGACGCCAGGTGCATGGCGAGGTCCTGGACTCCGGGCATGTGTGAGATGAGCATCAGTGTGGTCACGGTGTCCGGCACATGGTTGACCACGGCGAGCATGCGCAGCGCTGAGGCGGCGTAGAGGCCGTCCTCGAGTTTCGGCGTCGGGGCCTTGTCCCCCAACTCGGCGCATACCCACGTGCACGTCTGCCGGGTGCGCAACGCGCTGGAGCACAGGATGAAGTCCGGAAGGATCTGGTGCTTGACCAGCCACTTCCCGGCCAGCGGCGCCTCCCGGTGTCCGCGCTCCTCCAGCGGCCGCTCATGATCCGCAACCCCGCCGGGCCAGTCAGCCTTGGCATGGCGCATGATCACCAAGCGTTTGATGTGGTGGTCACTCATGCCCCAAGCCTAACGCCAGCAGGCCTCACGGCGCCGCCGTCGACCCATAGCCGCGGAGGCCAATGCGCGCGGGCCCGAACGCACGAAAGCGACGTTTCGCGTAGTGCCGCATCGCCGACTGAGGAACGAAGGAGGTGTCTAAGGCACGGCGAAATGCCGCTTTCGTGCGTCGCTGAAGGACTAGATCGAGTATTCCGGAGCGGCCCAGACAACAACTTCGGGGTGCTCGTAGAACCGGTAGCCCTGGCCGCGGACGGTGCGCACGGTGTTGGCGAGCCGGCCGAGCTTGGAGCGAAGGCGGCGGATGTGGACGTCGATGGTGCGCTCGTTGGGCACTTCCTCGGCGTTGCGCCATAGGCCTTCGAGCAGTTCATCGCGGCCAACGGTGCGGGTGCCGTTTTCCACGAGGTAGTTGAGGAGTTCGAATTCCTTGAAGGTCAGGTTCAGGGATTCACCGTCGAGGTGGACTTCGCGTCGGGCCAGGTCGATGAGGACGCCGGACGGACGGGGCTCTGCGGCCTGCTGCAGGCGTGCAGTTTCGGTGCGCTTCTGGGCATTGACGGTCGGGTCACCGAAGGTGGAACGGACGACGTCGAGCGCGGAGCCGGGGGTGCCGGCCGGAGCCATGGCCACGGCAGCGTAGCTTTCGGCACCGGTCACGAGGGACTGTGCGTAGGCGCGGATTTCCTGGGCAAGCTTGGCGATGGAGGTTCCGGCGGCCGCCGCGGTCTCCTCGTCGATCCCCATGTAGAGGACGAATCCCCGGGCGAGGTTGTCGTTCGCGGGCCTGGCGGCGTTGTTCCCTGCAACAACCGGCGTCGGCGCGGTGAGCGGGGCAGCTTCGGTCGGCTGCACGGCGCGCAACTGGCCGTAGGAGTTCGGGTTGTAGCCCTGGGGGACGTATCCGGGGGCGGGGAAACTGCTTCCGGCAGCGGCCGGCGGGAACGCCTGGCGGGTGCCGAAACCTTGACGGAGCCCGGAAGCCTGGCTGGGCTTACCTGCGTTACGGACGGAGATGTGGACGTATCCGGATGCAACTGACATGAATGCTTACCTCAATGTGAATGGCCGTCGTTGCGGCTCGAATGCTGGGGTTGCCCGCAATGAAAATCTGGGAGGGCGCCCGACTCTGGACTGGGAAGGCGAATGCCTAGGAACTTCGAGGGGTTTGAAGGTCAGGCGTGCATTCGACAACAGCGCATGTCGGCAGCAGCGGATGTGCTGGGCCAATATTCTGCGGCTGCAGTTGCTGTTGAGTTCTTGTTCACAATTGAAGTGTGCAACGTAACAATGAAAACTTGCAAGTAACAAAGGCGCCGTTCGTCCACATCGTGAGACAAAGCGACAATAATGTGCCTCGTATCACAATTCGGCGAGTGGGCCTCTGTGCTGCAGGATTCATGAATAGCGGCTCCCAAATCGCCATTTAAAGAATATTATTCGAAATTCGAGACCATCCTGAAATCGTGGGGAACTTCACGCGCTTGACGTAAAATCACCGCACCGGCCAGGGTGCGTTGTCCAATCTCCCCCGTGGATGTTCCCACCCGGGCACGATTCATACGCACGCGGACGGGACCCGGCAGCGCCGGCGCTGCCAACAATAGGACGGACTAGAGGACCGACCGGCCCCAGAGGCCTAGTTCGTGGTGGTGCCCGTGCTCGGTGTGACGGACGTGCCGGAGTTCGGGGCGGTGGACGTCCCGGACATTGCCAACTGGATGGACTCTGCCCGGTAGGAATCAGACTCCTTAATGGCGGTAACGCGGACGCTGGCACCGGCGGTAACATCGGACAGGCCGAGCGTGCTGCCGGCGGTTCCCCTGCGCTCCCGCATTCCCTCCGAGACCTGCACGTCGGAGCCCACGGCATAGGTGCGGGTAAAGCCGTCATCGCTTTTGACGGTTAGGGACTCCCCCGAGATGCCCGTGACGGTTCCCGTTTGGCCGGCCATGGTCACATAGCTCGAGTCTTGAAGAATGACGTACTCGGAATGGATGGCAGCAGTGAGGCCGCCCATCCCCATTCCCAAACCGCTGGGGCCGCCGTCCATTCCGCCTGCTGCACCGCCAGGCCCGGGCATGCCGCTTTGGCTTCCGGGCCCGAACTGGCTCTGGGCACCTGCGGCCTGGCTGTTGGCCGCAGCCGCGCTCGTACCATTCCCGGCCGCATAAGCGCCGGCACCTGCTGCTGCGGCGACCACTACCGCCACGCCACCTACGGCCATGCCCTTTTTCGCCGTCCAGGTCCTCTTTCCGCGGCTACCAGGGGAATTCTGCAGGGAGAAAGGCTGCGGTGCGCCCCAACCCGTCCCGGCGTTTGCGCCCTCCCAAACCGGTGCCGGCATGCCTTGTCCCGCCGATGCCGAGACCTGTGGCTGTCCGCTATCGGCTGCGGCCTCCGGGACTGCGGCGTTGTTCTGCTGATCCATGGCTTTTCTCCAGAGGAAGTCGGTACTGCTGGCTACGGTTGTCCCAACAGCGTCGGCCGCGTTGCTGTGCGCATGCTGTGCAGCAGGGCAAACCTGCCTGTGATCTGGGACCGTTTCCCGCGGCCCCCGCGTATCGCCGCTACCGGCAGGTGGCTACGCTGGAACTCACAGCACGCACACAGGAACCGCAAAGCCCCGGCAAACCGGTAGATCAGAGAGTTGTCCCATGGCATCCCCGCACTCCATGACCAACAACCTTCCGCAGCTCACGCATCCGGACGGGTCGCCGATCCGCGCCCTCGTGGTGGACGACGAACCCAGCCTGTCCGAGCTCATGAGCATGGGTTTGCGTATGGCCGGCTGGTCCGTGGCAGTGGCGGGGGACGGACCCACGGCGGTCAAGCTCGCCAAGGACTTCCACCCTGACGTCCTGGTGCTGGACGTGATGCTGCCGGGGTTCGACGGCGTGGAGCTGCTGGGCAGGATCCGCGCCTTCGCGCCGGAGGTACCCGCGCTTTTCCTCACCGCCAAGGACGATGTCCAGGACCGCATCGTCGGGCTCGCCGCCGGCGGCGACGACTACGTCACCAAGCCCTTCAGCATGGAAGAGGTCCTGCTGCGCCTCCACCGCCTGGTCCAGCGTTCCGGCGTGGCGGCCATGGATACCGCAGAACTGGTGGTGGGTGACCTGAGCCTGAACGTGGACACGCGGGAAGTCACCCGGGGCGGCGACGAGATCCAGCTGACGGCAACCCAGTTCGAGCTCCTGCGCTACCTCATGGAGAACCCCAAGCGGGTGGTCAGCAAAGCCCAGATCCTGGACCAGGTGTGGGACTACGATTTCGGCGGCCAGGCCAACATCGTGGAACTGTACATCTCCTACCTGCGCAAGAAAATCGAGGCCAACCACCCACCGATGATCCACACCGTGCGCGGCGCCGGCTACGTCATCAAGCCTGCAGACTAGCCGGCCACCGTATGTCCGCGCTTTCCGGTGTTCCCAGGCAATCCGGCCGGCCCTGGCTCAACCCGTCCACCTGGCACCTCCGCACCCGCCTTATTTTGCTCTCGATGGCCCTGTTGGTGGCCATCTCGGGCGCTATCGGCATAGTCAGCTACGCCTCCATGGACGTGGTCCTCACGAACCAGTTGGACGCGCAGCTGATGCTGGCCTCCCGCGGCCGCCCACCCGAGGGCAACCCGTCAGGGCGGCCAGACCCCTTGGACGCGCGCGGGCAGAGCGTGGGAACGCTTAACGCGCGGGTAGTGGGAGGTCAAGTCAGCAGAGAAGCAGGTTTCCTGACATCGGATGCAACCCGAACGGCATTGACGTCCCGTGACGTCGCCGTTCTTCAGGCGCTCCCCCACAACAGCGGCCCGGTGGACCGGGGACTCTCCAATGGCGAGTATCGGCTGATGGCCACGGAGACGCCCTTCGGCGACGTCGTCATTACCGGCCTGCCGCTGGCGACAAAACACAGCACCGAGGCCTCGCTTGTGCTGACGATGGTGTTGGTGTCGCTGGGTGGGCTTGTCCTGATCGGGCTTGCGGGGACCGCGCTGATCCGCCGCACCATGCGGCCGCTGGAGCAGCTCTCTGATGTGGCTACGAAGGTGTCCAAGCTGCCACTCGACGCCGGCGAGGTGGCATTGGCGGTCCGCGTGCCGCCGTCGGCCGCCCATCCGAGTACGGAAGTGGGCAGTGTGGGACACGCACTGAACCTCATGCTGGACAACGTCTCCAGCGCCTTGGAAGCCCGCCAGCGCAGCGAAACTAAGGTGCGCCAATTCGTAGCGGACGCGTCCCACGAGCTGCGCACCCCGCTGACAGCCATCCGCGGCTACACGGAGCTGATGCGCATGACCGAGACGTTTACCGAGGACGGCCGAAAATCGCTGGGGCGGGTGCAGAGCCAGTCCGAACGAATGACCACACTGGTGGAGGACTTGCTGCTGCTGGCCAGGCTGGACGAAGGCAAGGCTCCCGAGACCACGGATGTAGACCTTACCCAACTGGTCGTCGAGACCGTCAGCGACGAAAAGGTCATGGCCCCGGACCACGTCTGGCAGCTGAAGCTCCCGGCCGAACCCATCACCGTCCGGGGGGACAACACCCAGCTCCACCAGGTCCTGGCCAACCTGCTGTCCAACGCGCGCAAGCACACACCGGCCGGCACCACGGTGGCCACCGGCCTGATGCGGTCAGCCGATGGCAGCGTTGTGGTCACAGTCACCGACGACGGGCCGGGCATTCCGGCGGAGTTCCAAAGCAGGATCTTCTCGCGCTTCGCCCGCGCGGACGCTGCCCGCTCCGGCCTGGAGGGCTCATCCGGGCTGGGGCTCTCCATCGTGGAATCCATTGTGGAGGCCCACGGCGGGAGTGTTGAACTGACCTCACGTCCCGGCCGGACCGAGTTCGCCATCCGGCTGCCCGGATCCAAGGCTGCGGCAGCCTGAGTCCGGCAGGTCAGCTGACTTACACAGGCACGTCACAGGTTGCGCCTAAAGGCCTCAAATGAACCGGCGCCAGTCTTGACTCATGACGCTCACCGACCCCACCTCAGGAAGCCTGCCGGACGCCGCAGTGGCGCCGCCGAGCCTCCCGTCCCGGCGGCCCGCCGGGCGGCGTGCCCCGGTGGACACCCGCACCGCGATCCCGGTCCTCGATGTCACGATCCCCGTCTTCAACGAGGAGCGCGACTTGGAGGAATGCCTGCACCGGCTTCACGCCCACTTGCGGGAGTCCTTTCCGCACAGCTTCCGTATTACCGTGGCGGACAATGCCAGCACGGACGGAACCCTGAAGATCGCCGAACGCCTGGCCCGGGAGCTTCCGGAGCTCGTGGTGGTCCACCTCGGGGAAAAGGGACGCGGCAATGCCCTGCGGAAAGTGTGGCTGGCCTCGCCGTCGCCGGTCCTTGCCTACATGGACGTCGACTTGTCCACGGATCTTGCCGCGCTGGCACCCCTCCTGGCCCCGCTGATCTCGGGGCATTCGGACCTCGCGATCGGCACGCGGCTGACCCGCAACTCGCGGGTTATCCGCGGGCCCAAGCGGGAATTCATCTCCCGCAGCTACAATCTCATGCTCCATTCCTTCATGGGTGCCAGGTTCAGCGACGCGCAGTGCGGCTTCAAGGCCATCCGGGCGGACGTCGCGCAGCAGATCCTGCCTTACACCCTGGACAACTCGTGGTTTTTCGACACGGAGCTCCTGGTCCTCGCCGAACGCTGCGGACTGCGCGTCCATGAAGTCCCGGTGGACTGGACCGACGATCCCGATTCCAGCGTTGACCTCGTCCGCACCGCCGTGGCAGACCTCCGCGGCATGGCCCGGCTGACCCGGGACCTGGTCTACGGCCGCATCCCCGTGCCGGAACTGCGTGCGGCCCTGGCCCGCGGCCCGCTGCCGGCTTCATTCCGTGCCGCCGAGCAGACGCGTGTGGGCAGCCTGTTCGGCCAGCTGGTCAGGTTTGGTGCCATCGGCGCCGCCTCCACGCTCGCCTACCTGCTCATTTTCCTGTTCGGCCGCGGGTTCCTGGACCCCCAGCTGGCGAATTTCGTGGCCCTGCTCATCACTGCGGTGGCCAACACCGCCGCCAACCGGCGGTTCACCTTCGGCATCCAGGGCGGGAACCCGGTGCGGCACCATTTCGAGGGGCTGATCGTGTTCGGCATCGGCCTGCTGCTCACCTCGGGTGCCCTCGCCCTGGTGCACAGTACGACGACGCCCGACCGCTGGGCGGAAGTCCTCACCGTGGTGGGCGCAAACCTCGCCGCGACCGCCGTGAGGTTCCTGCTGTTCCGGCTGTGGGTCTTCCGCGGGCCGGCAGCCCCTGCGGCTCCCGGTTCGCCAGCATCCCACGCTTCTCCCGCATCACCCGGCTCGCCCGCATTCCAAGCTTCGCCCGCATCAGCCGCAGTATCAGCGGCCGCAGCCCCCACCACCACTTCGACGGAAACGGCAGCATCATGACCTCCACCATCACCCCGTCAGGCACCGGCCCCGCCGGGAATGCGCCGCCGAACGTCCCTGCAGGGCAGCCCGCCGCCGCACAATCCGGACAGGCACATCCCGGACAGGCACATTCCGGAGATTCAGTTCGCGGCAGCGCGGGTCCCGGCACGCGGTGGACCCGCTTCGCTTTCGGCAGCCAGCCCCGCTGGGTCCGGCCTTCGGCCGCGGGTCTGCTGGTGGCCACCGCCATCCTCTATCTGTGGGACCTTGCGGCCACCGGATACGGCAACTCCTTCTACGCTGCTGCCATCCAGGCCGGAACCAAAGACTGGACGGCGTTGCTGTTCGGTTCACTCGACGCCGGCAACGCCATCACGGTGGACAAGCCCCCGGCGGCGCTGTGGATCCCCGCCCTTGCTGGCAGGATCTTCGGTTTCTCTTCGCTGAGGATGCTGGTCCCTGAGGCACTCATGGGGGTCGCCGCCGTCGGAATCCTCTACCTGACCGTCAAACGTGTGTCCGGGCCGGGGGCCGGCCTGCTGGCCGGGGGCGCCCTCGCGCTGACGCCCGTAGCGGCGCTGATGTTCAAGTTCAACAACCCCGACGCCATGCTCACTCTTTGCCTGGTCCTCGCGGCGTACTTCACCACGCGTGCCGTTGAGCGGGCGGGCTGGAAGTGGCTCGTGGCTGCCGGAGCAGTGGTTGGCCTGGCCTTCCTCACCAAGATGCTGCAAGGATTCCTGATTGTTCCTGCCCTCGGACTGGCATACCTGTGGGCGGCGCCCACCACCTTGGGACGGCGGTTAGTGCACCTGCTTGGCGCGCTGGGCGGCATCCTTGTAGTGGCCGGCAGCTATGTGGCACTGTTCCAGCTGACTCCGGCATCGGCACGGCCGTATATGGCGGGCTCAACCACCAACAGCTTCCTCGAGTTGACCTTCGGCTACAACGGCCTGTCACGTATCACCGGCTCGGGCGAGGGCATGCCAGGCGGCGGCGCAGGTGGTCCGGGAGGCGCAGGTGTCCCGGGTGGGACGGATGGCCTTGCAGGTGGCTTCGGCGGCGGCAACGGCGGGTTCGGCGGAGCCGCGGGCCTACTGCGCATGTTCGGTACCAGCTTCGGCGGCGAAGTGTCCTGGCTGCTGCCGGCGGCATTGGTCCTGCTGGCGGCCGGCCTGTGGTTCACCCGCAGGGAAATCCGCACCTCCCGTACCCGTGCTGCGCTGATCCTGTGGGGCGGCTGGCTTCTGGTCACGGCCGGGGTCTTCAGCTTCATGAGCGGCATCGTCCACCCTTACTACGCCGTGGCGCTGGCTCCGGCAATCGCAGCCCTGGTGGGCATCGGCTCCGTGGAGCTGTGGCGTGGCCGCGCGCACTGGCCTGCCCGGATCGTCCTGGCCGTGGTCATCCTGGGCAGTTCCGTCTGGTCCGCGGTGCTTCTGGGCCGCGATGCGTCCTGGCTCCCGTGGCTCCGCATTTCCATCGTCTTCCTCGGCGTCCTCGCCGCTGCAGCGGTTATCCTTCGGCTCGACTCCCATGGCACCGCGGGCAGGTTCCGGCCGGCCTCGGCCGCTGCCGTCGTCGTGGTGTCACTCCTTGCGGGAGGCTTGGGGACCGGGGCCTGGACGCTGGCGACTGCTGCCGCCGCGCACTCGGGCTCCATCCCGACGTCGGGCCCCGCAGGTTCCTCCGGTGGCGCCTTCGGAAACCGCACAGCCGGATTGCGGGACGACGGCAGCGGCCCCGGCGGGGAAGGAACGGCGGACTCCGCGGTGACCGCGTTGCTCTCAACCACCACCACCAAGTGGTCCGCGATTGTCTCCGGCGCTACGCAGGCGGCCAGCTTGGAACTCGCAACAAATACCAGTGTGATCGCCCTGGGCGGATGGAACGGCGGCGATCCGTACCCGACGCTCGCGCAGTTCCAGGACATGGTGTCCAAGGGCGAGATCGGCTATTTCATCGAAGGCGGCGGCATGGGTGGCGGGGGCATGCGCGGAGCCGGCACGGGGGGCCGCGGCGGCAACTCTGAGGTCGCAGCGTGGGTGCAGGCCAACTTCCAGGCCCAGACCGTGGGCAACTCCACCGTGTACGCGCTGGCGAAGTAGCACGCTGTGGCCATCAACATTCCGGGTCACGCCACCGGCGATCCCCGGGAAATAACGGGCGTGCACGCCGGCGGTCCGGAGGCGGGCCGTCCTCAGGCGGGACTTGCGCAGAGCGGTCCACCACATCTCCGCCAGCGTCTGGAGTTGGCGGTGGTCCTGGCGGCCACGGCGGTGCTGTACCTCTGGAACCTCGGCGCCTCGGACTGGGCCAACGCGTTCTATTCAGCGGCGGCGCAGGCCGGTTCACAGGATTGGAATGCCTGGTTCTTCGGTTCCTCCGACGCCGCCAATTCCATCACCGTTGACAAGCCCCCGGCTTCGCTGTGGTTCATGAGCCTTTCAGTCCGTCTCTTCGGCTTGAGCTCGTGGAGCATCCTGGTCCCCCAAGCACTCATGGGCGTAGCCACGGCTTGGCTGCTGTATCTCGCGGTACGGCGGGCGGCGGCACCGGCCACCGGCGATACCCGGCTGGCACACCGGGCCGGCCTGCTGGCGGCAGTGGTTCTGGCCATCACACCGGTGGCCACGCTGATGTTCCGTTTCAACAATCCCGACGCCTTGCTGGTCTTGCTCATGACTGCTGCCGGATACGCGACGATCCGGTCTATCCAGGACGGCAGGGTGCGCTGGCTGACGCTGGCCGGGGTGTTCCTGGGCTTCGGGTTCCTAACCAAGCAGCTCCAGGTACTGCTGGTGCTTCCCGGTTTTGCCGCGGCCTACGCTCTGGCGGCTCCGGGACGAATCGGCCGGCGCCTGCTGCATCTGGCGGCGGCGGGCGGAGCCATGCTGGTCGCGGCCGGCTGGTGGCTCGTCGCAGTGGAGCTGACGCCCGCGAACCTGCGGCCCTACATCGGCGGTTCGCAGAACAACTCGATCCTTGAGCTCACGCTCGGCTACAACGGTTTAGGCCGCCTGACCGGCGAGGAAACCGGAAGCGTGGGCGGCGGCAACGGATGGGGCATTCCCGGCCTGTTGCGGATGTTCAACACCGAATTCGGCGGCCAGATAGCGTGGCTGCTGCCTTCCGTGCTGCTCCTCGCCGCCGGCCTGCTGTGGGTTGGCCGCCGCGCACCGCGCACGGACGCTGTCCGGGCCTCGGTCATGGTGTGGGGCTCGTGGGTGCTGGTCACCGGGCTGGTGTTCAGTTTCATGGCGGGCATTATCCACCCCTACTACGCGGTGGCGCTGGCGCCCGGCATCGCGGGGCTGGCCGGGCTGGGCGGTGTCCTTCTGTGGCAGCACCGGCGGCAGCCCGTCGCAGCCCTGTTTCTCTCAGCCGCCGTGGCGGCTGCGGCATTCATGGCCTTCGCCCTGCTGGGCACCACCTCTGCCTACGGTCCGTGGCTCCGCTGGCTGGTCCTGACGTGCGGGCTCGCCGGCGCCGCAGGTGTGCTGTCCGGCAGGTACATGCCGTTCCGTTCCGTTCAGCGGACGACGGCGGTCCTCGCCGTCGCTGCCTCCCTCTCCGGACCGCTGGCCTTCTCGCTGTCAACGGCGGCCGTCGCTCACAGCGGCGCGATCGTTAGCGCCGGACCGGCTACGAGCGCCGACAGTTTCCGTCCGGGCGGCCCTGCTGCCGGCGGAATAGGCAGCCCCGCTGGAGGGGCACGCAACGGCGCAAACGGCAACGGCTTCGGTGCCCACGGCAACGCCAACGGCAACGCCAATGCCAAGGGCAACGGCAACCGGCCGAGCGGCACAGGCCGGCAGGCCGGCGGAATGGGTGGCCTCCTAGGTGCCACCACGCCGTCGTCCGAGCTTGTTGCAGCGCTGAAAAGCGACGCTTCCCGCTACACCTGGGCCGCCGCCGTCGTAGGTTCCAACAATGCCGCCGGCTACCAGCTGGCCACGGAACTGCCGGTTATGCCCGTGGGTGGCTTCAATGGAACAGACCCCTCCCCCAGCCTTGCCCAGTTCCAGGATCTGTTGAGGCAAGGTAAGGTCCACTACTTCATTGCCGGCGGAACGATGCGGTCCACCAGCGGATCGGACGCTCCCTCTCAGATAGCACAATGGGTGGCAGCGACCTTCCCGGCCCAGACCATCGGCGGAACCACTGTCTACGCGCTGACCGGATAGAACGTGCACTGAATGGCCCCTGCGCACTCACGCAGGGCCCTCCTTTGAAAGCGGAAAGTCTTCCCGCACTCAAAGTCCGCCGAACACCACAAGGCAACACGCCGCCATCGTGATGCTCGTTACCAAAATGTGACTTATGCGGTCGGCTCCTGTACCGTCGATAGAGTGAGGCCGCCAATAGGACCTCTCATCCGGATGACGCCAAGCTCTGCCACTCCCCGGATTCCGTTCGATCGAGGCAGAGGCGGGGGACCCAGAGTCCCGGGCTTTTAGTGCCCTTGGGGTGAAGCCAGCACGTGATGTTCCGTGCGGCCGGATGCCCTCATCCGAACCCGACAGCTAACTCCGCAGGTGTGAGAGGCGATCAATCATGTCTGAATCCAAGGTACAAACGCGCCCGCAGGACGGGTCAAATAAACTCCGCAACCGCATTCCCTCCCTGGGACAGCGCGTGGCCGTAGTCGGTACGGCGCTCGCACTCCTCGTCGGGTTGGGCGCAGCAGGCCAGGTGTCCGAGTCCGGCGGCCTCACAGCGGTCAGCGACACCCAGAAGCTGTCCACTGCCGACATCGAGTCCCAGTTGACGATGGAAAAGGCCCAGATGCAGGCCAAACCGGCACCGGAACCTGCCGCTGCAGAAATCAGCGTAGCCCCGCAGGCCGCCGAGCCTGCACCCGCGCCAGCGCCTGCACCCGTGCCAGCGCCTGCACCCGTGCCGGCCGCCGCACCGGAGCCGGCGCCTGTTGTAGCCGTGAATGACCCCGCCGGAGCGCAGGCCTACGCCGCCGGCCAGTTGGCCAGCCACGGTTGGTCCGCGGACCAGATGCAGTGCCTGCAGACGCTGTGGACCAAGGAATCCGACTGGACCACCACGGCAACCAACGCCAGCAGCGGCGCATACGGCATCGTCCAGTCGCTGCCTGCCGAGAAGATGGCGAGCGCCGGCGCGGACTACCTCACCAACTACCGCACACAGATCAACTGGGGCCTGAACTACATCCAGGAGCGCTACCAGTCGCCGTGCGGTGCGCTGAACTTCCACCTGTCACACAACTGGTACTAAACCGATTCCCCGGAATCCGCACAGCCGCAGCAGGCCCTGAATCCCCCGGTTCAGGGCCTGCTGTTTTGCATCCACGCTGCCGTCCACTGTCCCGGCAGGCCCTTCCTTCCCGGCGGCCCCTTCCTTCCCATGGTTCGTGTCCTTCCCATGATTCGGGGCGCCGGGGCATACTTGGCCCATGAAATTCACCACCACTATCGTGGGCAGCGGCAACAAGGCAGGCATTGAGGTCCCCGAGGAGGTGGTGGCGGAACTGGGGGCGGGCAAGCGTCCGCCGGTGGTGGTGACCCTCAACGGCAAGAGCTACCGGAGCAGCATTGCGGTCATGGGCGGGCAGTACCTGATTGGAGTGAGCACCGCGAACCGGGACTTCACCGGCGTAGCGTCCGGTGACACGGTGGAAGTGGACGTTGAACTGGACACCCAGCCCCGCATCGTCGAAGTCCCGGACGACCTCGCATCCGCCCTGGCCGCCGAACCGGAAGCGCAGGCGTTCTACGGCACGCTGAACTACAGCGCACAGCGCCGATACGTGGAGCCGATCGGCGACGCCAAGACGGCGGAAACACGAGCTCGCCGGATCATGAAGGCCGTGGCCGACCTCAAGGCCGGAAAGAAATGATCTCCCGCCAATGCATCCAACCGCAGCACGGCGTCGCCTACGTGAATCAACCGAGGTTTCGTGGCTCAGGCCTTAAGGTTCGCGGTCCGGCGACTCAGGGTTCGCGGCCCGGAATGTACTGCACGGCCCACCTATTGCCGTCAGGATCCGCGAAATACACAAAATGGCCCCAGTCCTGAACGTCCACGTCACTGACGTCAACGCCGTTGTTCTTGAGGTGGTCGTGGGCGGCCTGGATGTCGCTGACCACCATCTGCAGGCTTGGGGCCGTACCCGGCGGGGCGTCATTCAGGCCCTCGCCAATGCAGATGGAACAGGCGGAGCCGGGCGGCGTCAGCTGGACAAAGCGGATGCCCTCGCTGGGCCGCTCGTCGTAATCAGCGTTGAAGCCCACTTTGTTGACGTAGAAATCCTTCGCGCGGTCCACGTCGGACACGGGGACAAAGACAAGTTCAAGTTTCCAGTCCATCCGCACAGGCTAGCGGTGGCCTCCCGAATCCGAAAGGCCTGGATATTTCCTGTGGCGGGTCCGGCTGGCCAATCTGCCGCCCGAAGGACAGCAGCCAAACCCTCAGCCTGAAATTCCGCCGTTTAGCCGGCGATGCCGTAGAGGCGGTCTCCTGCGTCACCGAGGCCCGGCACAATATAGGACTTCTCGTTCAGCTTTTCGTCGATGGAGGCCAGGACGATGGTCACGTTGGCGTCAGCAAGTTCTTCTTCCAGCTTCGCCAGGCCTTCAGGCGCGGCCAGCAGGCAGATACAGGTGACGTCCGAGGCGCCGCGCTTGAACAGGAACTTAATGGCCTCGCGCAGGGTGCCGCCGGTGGCCAGCATGGGATCCAGGACAAAGATCTGCCGGTCGGTGAGGTCCTCCGGCAGGCGTTCGGCATAGGTGATGATGTCAAGCGTTTCCTCGTCGCGGGCCATGCCCAGGAATCCCACCTCAGCCGTGGGGACCAGTTTGGTCATGCCCTCGAGCATGCCGAGGCCGGCGCGGAGGATGGGGACCACCAGCGGGGTCGGCTTCGTGAAGGCGGTGCCAACCGTAGTGCTTACCGGCGTTTCGATGGTCACAGGCTGGGTGCGCACATCACGGGTGGCCTCGTACGCGAGCAGTGTCACCAGCTCTTCCGTCAGCATCCGGAAGACCGGAGACGGGGTGTTTTTGTCCCGCAGGACGGTGAGCTTATGGGCGACCAGCGGGTGGTCCACAACAAGAGTGCGCATGGGTCAAAACTATCATCCGGCCCGGCTGCCCCTGCCGCGAGTCAGCTCGGCTGTTCGTCCCGGATGACGGGGTGTTCGAACGTGGGAGCCGGACCGGCATGCTCGCGTTTCCGCAATACATGGAAAAGCCTGTGGGCCAGGATCACGATTCCCACCCACGCCAGTCCGAGCAGCCACGCCGCCATGACGTCCGTGAGCCAATGGTGCCCCAGGAAAACGCGGCTCAGTCCCATGGCAACGATGAAGAGCGTTCCGCCGGTGATCAGTGACACCCGGACCACCGTCCGTTGGAACTGCACGCACGCCAGGTAGACCACCAGTCCAATCACCACTGTGGTGTTCAGCGTGTGGCCGCTGGGAAAGGAAGGCGAGTCTTCATATGGCGGCACCGCGTCCGCGTGGTCCGGCCGCGTGCGGCCAACCAGCTTCTTACCGATGGTGGTGGCAGTAACGGAAAACGCCGCGGCCCCGCCGACCACGATCAGAGCGCGCCAGGTCCTTCCCACATATGTCAGCCAGGCGACAAGAATGCTGGCAAGAATGGGCATTCCTATACCGCCACCGATATTCGTAAACCCGGTCACCACCGAATCCAGCCAAGGGTTCCGCAGGCCTTCGGCAAACGACAGGGCAGGTTTGTCCAGGTTGGCCAAACCTACGTCGTCCACCACGTTGTCATAGACCTCGGCACCCAGCAGCGCCATGATGACCACCAGCACACCACCCACCAGCATGGTGATCCACAGCGCCGCGTAGGGTTTGAACCAGCGGCCTACACGGCCCCTGACTGTGTCAACATCCACGAATTCCTCCTGGCGTCAGTGGGTGGCAAGGACGGATATCCCTCGAAACTATCATTGAGCCATGGCACCGGGCGACAAGAAACACAACGAGTGGATGGGCTTCGCCCTTGACGAAGCCCGGCGCGCACTGGTTACCGAGGACGTGCCCATCGGCGCCGTTGTTATAGGGCCCGACGGCGTCGTGCTGGGTTCCGGACGGAATCAGCGGGAGGAATTGGGCGACCCCACCGCCCACGCCGAGATCGTTGCCATCCGCGAGGCGGCGGAGAAGCTGCGTGCCTTGTCGAAGCGTGAGGGAGGGGCCGGGGATGGCTGGCGACTGGCCGACTGCACACTGGTGGTCACGCTTGAACCGTGTGCCATGTGCGCCGGAGCCGTGGTACTGGCCAGGATCCCACGGGTGGTTTTCGGTGCGTGGGATGAGAAAGCCGGGGCGGCCGGATCGGTGTTCGACGTCCTCCGCGAGCGCCGGCTCAATCATTGGGTGGAGGTCTACGGCGGCATCCGGGAGGACGAGTGCGGGGCCCTGCTCAGGGATTTCTTCGCCGCCCACCGCGGCAAGCTCTAGGCAGAGGGTAGAGCTTTCATCCTGGAGGCCGGCGGCTGTTGCCGCGTGCCTGTTCATGCCTGATGGTGCATCTGAGGGAGCACACCGAGGAGCGCCGCCACCTTGCGTGCTGTGGATTCCCAGCCAGGCAAGTGGTCCCGGGCGGCATGTGCAGCTGTCCGCCAATCTGCGCGGAGTACGGCGTCAGCCAGCCAATTCCGGATCGCCGCTGCGAGAATCTCCGGTTCGTCGCTTTCACTGCCGGTAAGGACGACGGCGGTTCCCGGCAGGACCGGCAGGGCGGCCAGGCCCAGCGCCTCCACGGCCCCCGTGCCGGCCCGCACGATGACCGGGATTCCGCGTGCCAGCGACTCAGTAACCACCATGCCAAACGCTTCGGCCCGGGAGACGAGCACGCTCAGGTCGGCCCGGTTCCATTCGTCCGTCAGGGCGTTGCCAACGAGCTGGCCGGTCAGCCGAATCCGGTGGTCCAATCCGTGCGAGGATATGGCGGCCCGGACCTCCGCCGCGTAGGCGGGGTCGACGCCGTCCGTACCCACCAGGGATGCGGTCCAGGCCAGGTCCTGCAGCTTGGCGAGCGCTTCCACCGTCAGCAGCTGGCACTTGTTGGGCAGCAGGGCCGCTACCGAGATGAGGTGCGCGGGGTCCGAACCGGCAGCAACCGGCGCGGAATCC
This sequence comes from Pseudarthrobacter sp. TAF60_1, assembly GCF_052113505.1. Taxonomy (NCBI): domain Bacteria; kingdom Bacillati; phylum Actinomycetota; class Actinomycetes; order Micrococcales; family Micrococcaceae; genus Pseudarthrobacter; species Pseudarthrobacter sp. TAF60_1. The sequence goes on along the minus strand of NZ_JBFRDI010000015.1, from coordinate 31,840 downwards.
GTACCGGGCAGCGCCACCTTTGCCGCAAGGCCGTACGTTTCCCTGACGTGGTCCGCGGCCGACGTACTGCTGCAGATCACGCCGGCGGCTGCCTGGAGCGCCCGCCGTTCGCCGTCGGAATGATCGGGGAACGGCATGTGGAGCAGGATCCACGCGCCGTGCCCCGCAGTAGCGGCAGCCTCCAGTTCACCAGCGGCACCGCACGCGATCAGCCCGTCCACCACGGTGACCGTGGCTGACTTGCCCTCCGCCTCTGGTTCGCCTCGTTCCAGCAGGCTGCCCAGCCGCCGTCGTTCACTGTTCCCGGCATCCGGCCAGGCCCCATCCACGGCGAGAACCTCAACGTCGATGCCCAAACTCTGCAGACCTTCGGCGAGGCGGCCGTTGTAGACATTGCCGCCTGAGTTGTGGCGGATGTTGCCGGGGACCAGGAACCTGACGCGCATGGTCAGGCGGACAGGTCAAGGGCGAACGTGGCCCAGGCGTCAGGATTTTCGCGCAGGGTGACGTCGATGCCGGCAAGTTCACGGCCGTCGGCGTCGTCCTTGATCTTCCCCGCCACAGCTTGGGCGATGTATTCGGCCAGTGCCTCGGTGGTGCTGAGTTTTCCGGCGAAGTCAGGGTGCTCATCGAGGTTGGTGTAGTTGAGCCCGGCTAGGACATCTTCGATGATGCCGCCGGCAGCTCCGATGTCCAGCACTATCGCATCGTTGTTCAAAGTACGACGCCGGAACGTCACCTCCGCCACAAAGGTGGCCCCGTGCAGGGCCTGGGCGGGGCCGAAAACCTCGCGCGGGAGGCTGTGGGCGATCATGAAGTGGCGGCGGATGGTCAGGCTGAACACGGGCTACGTCCTGTCTTTGGGGTCGGTTTTGGCTGAGCTGTTGTTGCCGGGGTATTCGATCACATGGCACAGGGCTTCGAGTTTGCCGTCGGCCAGGCTCTGCACCACGTCCGGCAGGTCCAGGAAGGGCGATGCCCCGGAGAGGAAGGCGTCAAACACCGGGTCCGCCAGAAGCGAAACTGCCAAACTCAGGCGCTCGGCGGTGGTTCGCCGGTGCCTTCGTGCCCGGGCCACAACACCCACCTGGCTGGCCCTGATGGAGAGCCGGCGGGCATGGAAATCCTCGCCGAGCGGCAAGGTGACATCACGGTTGGCGTACCAGGACATTTCAATGACATCCGCCTCGTCGCCGGCCAGTTGCAGGCTGCGTTCCAAACCTTCCTGGGAGGCGGAGCAGTGGAACACGATGTCGCAGTCCGCTTTGGCATCATCCGGGTGGGCAAATTCCACGCCCAGCTTGTCCGCTAGCTGCTTCCGTTCCGGGTCCAGATCCACGAGCTGCAGGCGGGACAACGGGAACGTGCGCAGGAGCGTCGCCACCATTCCGCCCACCAACCCGGCACCGACGACGGCGATCCTGTCACCGATCCTTGGGCCTGCTTCCCAGAGCGCGTTGATGGCTGTTTCCACAGTCCCGGTAAGCACTGCGCGGCGGGCGGGGACGCCGTCGGGAATTCTGGTCAGCGCCGCGGTATCGATGACATAACGGTCCTGGTGGGGATTCAGGCAGAAGACCTTTTGGCCCATCCAGTCCTCCGGGCCCCCTTCAACGATGCCGACAGACAGATAACCGAACTTCACCGGAGAAGGGAACGAACCCTCCTGGTGTGGCGCGCGCATCGCCTCAGCCACCCGGGGCGGGACGGAGCAGGTATGAACCACGATTTCCGTGCCTTTGCTGATGCCGGAGTACAGCGTGCGGACCAGCGCTTCGCCGGGCCCCGGGACAGGCAGCACCTCAGTCCGGAGTTCACCGCGTTCCGGGCCGGTGGTCCAATATGCCGTTGCCTGAGCTGCCTGAGGAGTCAGTTCGTCTGAAGTAGTCATCTTGCTTATGAATCTAGTCCGCTGGAGGCTGCTTGAGGAAGTCGCGTCGGTCGAACTGTGTTGTGGCAGCACTCATTCAGGAGGTTCCAACGCATCGGCGGTCGATCCCCGGCCGGTGGCATCCGGAATAGCCAGCCGAGGCCAGTGGGGTGGTTCCCAGTCGGGGTGTTCGCTTCGGTAGTGCCGTCCGGCCGGTGAGATCCAGCCCGGTGGTTCGCCCTTGCTGGGTTTGGTGGGGGTCCAGCCGGTGGTATGCCGGAGTCTGTGGTGCCTCGGACAGGGCTGACCCAGGTTGCTGATCCCGGTAGCCCCGCCTTCGGCCCAGGCGAGAACGTGGTCGGCCTCGTTGTCCAGGGACTGGTTGCCGCAGCCCGGGAACGGACACCTCCCGTCCCGGAGCCTGAGCCATTGACGCTGGGCTTTGGTCACCCGGTAACTGCTCCGGCCGATCTCCAGCGGGGCTCCGTCGCGCGGGTCGATCAGGACGCGATGGAACGACTCGGCACCATCGGCCACCAGTTTCCGGGCCATCGACGGCGGGATCGGCCCATACCCGTCCAGCATTGCCGGCTCCTCCGTCACACCCAGCAAAGCCATGACCGGGACAGTGATCAGCACCTGCGCCCGCGGCGACGGCACCCCGGCGCTAGGGCCACCAGGACCGTCAGATTCGACGGCAGGCATGGCGCCTGCCCCACCGGTCGACGCCACCTCGGAAGCACTTGCCTCACGAGAGCTGTCCTCACGGTCCGGAATACCCCCAAGGAGCAACGTCGCCGCGATGTCCGCCCTCATCTGGGTGAGCGTGCGGGGCTCGTCGGGGCCCTGCATGGCGCGGGCGGCGGTGGTGGTCCGTTCCCAGATCCCGGACGCGGTGTCCGCCGGCAGGTACGCCGAGAGCCAGGCCATGCCGTCCCGGTCGGGGGAAAACACCACCCGCCGGTCCGCGACACATTTCGCATGACGCTTCTCGATGCTCGCCGGGTGGTGCCGTTCCCGCCAGGTCCGGGCCTTTGCCCGGAACCGGCCGGGGACCAACTCACCTACTGGGCACGCACGAACCGATCTCGGCTCGTCAGGGTCAAGAAAATGCGCCTCCAAAGCCCGCGCCCCCACCGGCCCCAGGCCGCTGGTCTCATCCACCATGATCCGGGCATGCTGCCACGAAATCGACCCCGCCTCCAACGCCGACAACGTCAAAGGCAGCCCCGACGTCAACTCCCGGGCCTCTACCAACAGACCTGCGGCGGCCGGTTCCCTGACCGTCATGGCACAAGCGACCTCCGCTATGACGGCCATCTCCTGAGCTGTGTGTTCCCGCGGGGACGCAGGCGGCGGAGCGAGGGCCTCCATGGCGTACGAGTAGCCCGCCGCTAGATGGACTCTAAGAGCCGACGTTACTGCGTCAATCCGGGAAGTCTCCCCCAACCCGTTTATGAAATCATCCGCCAACACCCGCAGCGGATCAGCGTCACCGTCGCCCCGAACCGTACCGGCGCCGGCAGATCCTGTGCCCCGCAAAGCTGCAACCAGCGCACTGGCAGAAGCAACTAGGGCCTCTGCAACCTCCACCGCAGCTCGTCGTTCCATACCCAAATCATCCCGCGAGAATCAGGCACTTTACGTCAGGAAGACCGCCTATGTGCATAACTTTGCGACCGCGAAGCCGCTGACCTCCTCAGCGGTGCCCACACTCGGCAAGAGACCGGCCAAGGCAGGCAAATCACCGGCCGTTTTGGGTATGTGAGCCTTGCTCCGGTACCCTATACAGGTTGGTGACGTGTCCGAGCGGCCGAAGGTGCAACACTCGAAATGTTGTTTGGTGTCAAAGCCAACGTGGGTTCAAATCCCACCGTCACCGCTGATGAGAAAGGCCCTGCTTCCCTTGTAAACAAAGGGAAGCAGGGCCTTTTGCTTTGTCTGGAACGCGCTCATTGACAATTTCAGTGGGTTGCAGGCGTTAGTGCTCGGAGTCCGCCGCAGCTTTCTTGGCGTCCTTCTCGGCGTCCTTCTCGGCCCGGAGAGCCTCCGTCTCGTGCTGTTCCTCAGCTTTCTCCCGGTGGATGACCTCTGCGAAGAGCTTCTCCATCTCCTTGGCGACGCCGGCGGCCGAGGCCGGGTTCTGGCCGGTCACCAGCCGGTCGTCGACCACGACCATCTCCTCAAAGACATCGGCGGAGACGTGGGTGGCGCCCTGTTCCTCAAGTCGGTCTGCCAAAAAGAATGGGATAACCTTGTCCTTCCCTGCGGCAACCTCCTCGTCGTTGGTGAAGGCGGCCACCTTCCGGCCCTCGACGAGGCGAAGCCCGTTCTCCAATTCCACGTTCAACAGGCCGGCTGGCCCATGACAGACCGCGCCCACCAGGCCGCCTGCGTTGTAGACGCTTGCTACGAGGTTCTGCAGGCCTTCGCTGTCCGGGAAGTCCCACATGGTGCCGTGGCCACCGACGAGGTAGACGGCGTCGTACTGGCCGGGATCAACGACGTCGACGCGGGCAGTGTTGTAGAGCCCGGCGCGTGTAGTCTCGTCCTTCGTGAAGGCGACCTGAATGGGATCTTCTGAGTCCACCTCATCACGTGGGGGCTGGCCGCCCTTGATGGATGCGAAGTCGACGAAATGCCCGGAATCCTTGAAGACCTTCCAGGGGTGTGCAGCCTCGGCCACGTTGTAGCCGGTCTTCTCTCCCGTATCGCCGATCTCGGAAATGCTGGTCAGTACCATGAGGATTTTCTTCATGAAGTGCTCCTATCGTCCGACTCCCCACCCTACGCCCCGCCCCATTCAGGAGACCTCGCGCTGCCCGTTGCCTTGATCCCAGCGAGACGAGGACCATGTGGGTATGACTCGCCGCAAAGGTTCCTCCCATCCTCCTGCCGACGCAGTTGTGCTCGATTTGCCTTTCCGAGGAAGCTGGCGGGTAGAGAACAGTCCCGCGCGCCGCGTGCCCAGTCACGGTACATACGCTTTCGGGACTTCGCACGCGATCGATTTTGTCGCAGTCAACGATACCGGCAGATCCGCGCCCCGTTCGTGGCGCTCCCTCGTCGCAACGGAACGCCCTGAAGTCTTCTTCGGCTTCGGGCAACCGATCCTCGCGCCCTTGTCCGGAACCGTGACCGCTATTCTTGACGGCGAGCCAGACCATGACGGTCGCCGATCACAGCTGACACTTGTGCCGTACATGCTGGGGCAGGCCGAACGAATCCGCAAAGGCGTTGCGGCCGTGGCCGGGAATCACGTTGTGATCGCCTCAGGTGCTAGCGGTCCCTTCGTGCTGCTTGCGCATCTGCGGCAAGGTACTGTCCGCGTACGCCCGGGGCAGCCAGTGGAGGCAGGCGAACCCATCGGCCAATGCGGGAACTCCGGCAACAGCACCGAGCCGCACGTGCATGTCCAAGTAACTGATTCAACGGACTGGCCACACGCTCGCGGAGTTCCCCTTGCGTTCCGTCACCCTGCCGGGACTGTGTGGGTTCCCGGGGATTCTGAAATCGTCAAGTCCTGATCCCGAGCGCCCTATTGACTGGGTGCGGGTGTTGGCACGCTGGCTCCTAGTGCCGTTCAGCGGGAGTTCTTAGCGTCGATTCGCCGAGAAGAGGACGAGCTGTGAAAGCCCATCGGCCCGGACGGAATGGAAACCCGGGGCGGTAGCGATCGGCTCGAAACCCAGCCGCTTATGGAGCTCGATCGAAGCGGCGTTGTGTTCGTTGGCGAAATAGAAGGCCGTGTCCGTACGGTCCCAGATCCAGTCCAGCCTCGCCGTGGTGAGCATCGTTCCGATGCCCCGGCGACGCCGCTGTCGTGCGACAAGGATTCCCCCCAAATAGTGCCCAGCGGGAGCTCTTGCGTCGGCTTCGGGATGATGATGTGTCTTAGCCACGCCCGCCAGTTCGCCGCCTACGGTGGCAACAACTACCGTCCTGGCAGTATCCGCTGCGATCATCCCGGCAGTCCATGGCGCGGCTCCGCTGTCCCGACACAGCCCAGCCACTGCAGCGAGGTCGTCAGCCCGAGCCACGCGCAGCAGACATGGCGGTCCGGCCGCCTCCCGCTTAGCCGGCACTACTACCTTTGGCCGTGTCAGCGGGTCCGCCGCCGTTACTGGCTGGACTTCCGGGCCTGGTGCCTGGCATCACGAACCTCCGTCTCAGTCATCAGCTTCGAGCCTATCCCCCGGCCTCGTTCGTCCGCCTGAACATCCCGGCGCCCTTTCCCCGGCAAAGACGGACCGTTGACCGTCCTCTCGGCGCCTGACTACTGTTGAGCACCATCATCCGCGCCGCGGAGCCATCAAGGAGAACGCCATGCATGATGAAGACAAAGGTGAAGTGCTCTGGCTGCCCGCGCCCGAAGAGCAGGACTATCCGAACGCGTCCGCCTACCTGTCCTTGCTGAGCGGGGACGACGTCGTCGGCCCCGTAGTCTCGGCGCTCAGGGACGCCCCGATCGAGCACCGCAAGGCCAAGGACATCCTCCGGGCCGCCCGGTTGGTGCTCCTGCCTGAGGACAACGCTCATGTGGCTGGGGACCTGAAGAAAATCAAAGACGGCAAACAGCTCTCACCCATCTTGATGGTCCGCGGCGACCTGGCCAGCGGCGTTCCCGCACAGGTAGCGGACGGCTACCACCGGGTCTGCGCCAGCTACTATACGGATGAGAACACGGACATCCCGCTCAAACTGGCGAACCTTCCCCGGTAGCTGCGGCCCGCCACCGCATTCCTCGGAACACCCGTCACCAGAACGCCAGCAGAAGGGGGCCCGTGTCATTTCTTCAGCTTTCGCTGATCGCCACCGTTGCCTTGCTCGGACCCCTGCTGGCCCTTCCCCAAAAGTGGCACCTTCCTGTGGTGCTGGGGCAGTTACTCGCGGGGATAGCCATCGGGCGCACAGGGCTGGGGCTGGTGGATTCCACGGATCCGACGTTCACCTTCGTGGCCGACGTCGGATTCGCCTTAATCATGTTTGTCGCGGGGTCGCACGTCCCCGTCCGGGATAAGGCAATCCGCCCTGCCCTCGGTTCGGGTGCCCTTCGGGCAGGCATAGCTGCCGGGCTCGCCGCCGTCGTCGGAATCGTCATTGCCCTGCTTTTCGGCACCGGTCATGCCCCCTTATACGTGGTTCTGCTGGCGTCCTCGTCAGCGGCACTCGTGCTCCCCATCATCGACTCTCTGCGGCTGTCCGGGCCCAAGGTCCTGACCACCACGGCACAAGTGGCAATCGCCGATATAGCCTGCATTGTGGCGCTTCCGCTGGCCGTAGACCCACCCAATGCAGGGCGGGCGGCCATCGGGGCCGCCGCCGTGGCCGGCTGCGCGGTAGTCCTCTACTTTGCCCTCCGCTTCGTGGAGAACAGCGGCACCCGGGCCCGGCTGCATGACATGTCCGAGGACCGGAAGTTCGCCCTCGAACTGCGCATCCAGCTGGCCCTGCTGTTTGCCCTGGCTGGGCTGGCGGTTGCGGGGCACGTCTCCATCATGCTGGCCGGATTTTCCTTCGGCCTGGTGGTGGCCGCAGTGGGCGAGCCGCGACGCCTGGCGCACCAATTATTTGCTGTGAGCGACGGCTTTCTTGGCCCGGTTTTTTTCGTCTGGCTGGGCGCGTCGCTGGATTTGCGGGCCCTGACAGAAAGTCCCCGGATGATCCTGCTGGGGGTGTGCCTGGGCTTCGGGACCCTGCTGGTGCATGGAAGCCTGCGGCTCCTGGGCCAACCGCTGCCGCTGGCGATCATGACGGCCTCGCAACTGGGTGTCCCGGTGGCCGCAGCCACCATCGGATCACAATTGCACCTGCTGGAACCGGGCGAGGCGGCGGCCCTTATTCTGGGTGCACTCATCAGCATCGGAGCGAGCGCCGCGGCCGGCTCCCAGGCGGCACGGACGTTCGGGAAGCCCGTGCCGCCAACTCCCCATGGTGCAAAGGCGCATCCACCAAGGGACGCGCGCTAGCTCACAGCTTGTCCGTCTTGTCTTCGCCCTTGTGGCCGGCACCACGGAGGTTTTCCTGCACTTTGCCGAAAAGATCCTTAATGGTGGACTCCGTGTTCGTGAGCATGTCCGGCTGCAAATACACGTGCTGGCTGCCCGGGAGGCTGTAGCTGGACTGCAGGCCGCCACTTCCTTCCACGCCGCGCAAGGCGATGGTGACCCCGCCTTCCTTCCGTGCGATGGCCGCAATCTTGCCGAAAACCAAAGTGAACTCGTCCGGTTCAAAGCTGACAGTTTGCCCAACGTGGGTTCGGTTGAGTTCGCTGGCCAGAACGGCTTTCTCGTTGCCAGTGCCTGAATAGTTCATGGTTTGTCTCCTGAGATTGTCGGCGACTTACGCGAGCAGTTTAGCCCGGCCCCTGACGGGGTATATAGCCACACCTCCCGCCGCGAGACGGGACGGGCTTGGGACCAGGCGGGCGCCCTGCGAGACTGGAGCCGAAGCCAGCAGCGAACTTCCAGGAGCACACCATGACGCCGGACCCCAGCACCCCCACCCACAGGAACCGCCTCACCGAGCTGTTCGGTACGGAGGTTCCCGTGGTCCTTGGACCCTTCGGGGGAGTGTCCTCCGTGGAACTGACGGCGGCAGTGAGCGACGGCGGCGGCCTGGGTTCCTACGGCCTGTACGGTTACACCGCCGATGCCATCCGTGACACCGCCGCCCAGCTCAGGAAGGCGACGGCGAAACCCTTCGCCCTCAACCTGTGGATCCCCACCGGGGACGAAACAACCTCCCTCCCCCAAAAGGACTTCGGCAACTACGTGGAAACCCTGAAGCCCTACTTCGAAGAAGTAGGCCTGCCCCTTCCGGACATGCCCGACCGCTTCATGCCGGACTACGACGAGCAGGTGGCTGCCACGCTGGAGGCGGGTCCCGCCGTCGTCAGTTTTGTATTTGGGGTGCCGGCTCCGGAAATTGTGGAGGCGGCCCACCGGAGTGGAATCGTGCTCGTGGGCACCGCCACCACTGTGGCAGAAGCCGTTGCGCTGGAGGCCGGCGGCGTCGATGCGGTGGTTGCCAGCGGCACGGAGTCAGGCGGTCACCGGGTCTCGTTCCTCAGGCCCGCGGAAGAGTCGCTTATCGGCACCTTCGCCCTGGTCCCGCAGGTGGTGGACGCCATTAAGATTCCGGTGATCGCGGCGGGCGGCATCGTGGACCGCCGTGGCTACGCAGCCGCACGAGTGCTCGGCGCCGACGCGGTGCAGGTGGGCTCGGCCTTCCTGGCCACCCGGGAATCCGCTGCGGTCCCGGCGTACCGCGATATCCTGCACAGCCCCGCCGCGAGCGAAACCGTGCTGACGCGCGTCCTCAGCGGACGGCTGGCCCGCGGGATCCCTAACCGCATCATTCGCGAGCTCTCCAAGGGCGGGGGAACCGCCCCGTTCCCCGTCCAGAACTGGCTGACCGGCCGTTTCCGGCCCCAAGCTGCAGCGCAGGGAAATACGGAGTTGATGTCGCTGTGGGCAGGCCAGGCCGCGCCGTTGATCCGCCATGACTCCGCTGCCGATGTCCTTGCCGAGCTTCTGGCCGGCAGTCCTGTTTTGTAAGCTCGATATGTCCGCGGATGTTCCGCGAATCATAGAGGGGAACCGCCCCTGGGACCGGAGGCAAATCCTTGGCGAAAAAACCCGGCAGGTCCAAGAGCAAAAGCAAGAACCAACGGCATCTCAAGGCAGTACCGCAGGCCCCGAAGATGCCACTGCAGTTGGTCCTGAACCATCGCGCCGTTGATTCGATGGCTGTCGAGTTCATTCGGTGGCACGGGACCGAATCCTCTGACCCGGCCGAGGCCTTCGAATGCCTCGAGCTGGTCAAGCTCTTCCTTACCTCCCAGCACGCCATCAGCGGTTCGAGCTCCGCCACAGAAATTCCCGGCGAAAGCGTGGACCCGGCTGTGGGGTCGGTCATTGCAGCGTTGGACCCGGAGCAGGCTGAGGACGCCCTGGACGACTTTTACTTCGCCCTGCATTCTTTCGCCCACTTCCTCAAGGAAACCGGCCGCTGGACCGGCACCGAGGAGGCCTACGAGGAACTTCATTCGGTACTGGGTGGCGGCATCGGCGCGGCAACCCCGAGCCTTCCGGACATCCTGGTGCCCCAGCTCAGCGACGAGGAGCAGGACACCGCATTCACAGCCATGCCTCTGATCCAGCGGGCGTCCTCCCTGCTGGAGTGGCTGGGCACGGGCAAGGAAGTCACGGCCACCGGCGCCCTGCGGCTCAAGGACATCGAGCCGGCCGCTGCCGCGGTGGGGGTGCAGGCCCGTGGAAAACGAGGTGCGCAGCGAATCGTGTCACGCGACGAGCCGGAAGCTGCCGGAGGCCAGCCGGACGCACCGCTAGAGGTGAACACCATGTTCGACGTGCCGGTGCTCCGTGACATCTGGGCGGCACTGGTCGGCGCCGGTCTCATCTCGCTCAGTCCCACGCGCGCCGTACCCGGCCCCGCATCGACCGCCTGGAACAGTGCCAAGATCGAAGACCGGCTGGATATGCGTCGGACGCTTTCCGTGGTCCTCTTAGTCAGGGTGCTCAGCGAATCGGATGACACGTGGGACCGGGAAGCAGTGTCTGAGACTATGCGAGCCATCCTTGTCTACGGCACAACAGATGACCCGGTGCCCGTGGCGCAACTCGAAAGTCTGGCAGCACTGGACCCGAAGGGACCGTTCCTCGACGACACAGAGCATGCGGATCCGGAGCTCGCCGATAGCCGCTTGGAAGAGATCTACGCGTCATTCACAGCCATGCAGGCCCGGCGGAGGTTGTCCTTGCTGGCTGAGTTGGGGCTCGTAGAGGCCTCGACTGCCTACCGGGTTCCCCCTGTGGCCGTCCAGTGTGTGGACCTGGCCCTGGGTTACCTGAATCCCGCTCACGAGCCAGCCGACGGCGTGGAGACGGAGTCCAATGTGCTCCCCCTGCATGCCCCGTCACAGACGGGCGATGGGCTCAATCACCGATAGAATCTGAACGTCGCCGCGGGAACCACAGCGCGCCGGCACTCCAATGGCGGCACCGAAACAAGGGAGGATCCAGTGCGAACCCACGCCCGGGCGCCCTTTCATTTCCTGCGCGCCGCGTCGCTTTCCACGGGGACCCTCACCCTTGCGGCCGGGGCCCACGTGCTGGGCGGCGGCGATCTCCCCGCCCCGGGCATCCTGCTCGCGGTCCTGGCCCTTTCAGTCCTTGCGGCCACCTCGGCCACCCGGCTGAAGCTGAATTTCGCCGCGATGATCGCGGTGCTGGGTGCCGGACAGTTCGCCCTGCACGAAGTCTTTACGGTGTTCAGCGCCCCCGTCGTGGCCTCCCACCCGGCGGCAGAAACCCACCACCTATCCGCAGCGGCAATACCCGCCCTCGACACAGCCGCGCACATCCACGCCCTGGCCGGCCCCACGAGCATCCTGATGCTTGCGGCCCACGCCCTGGCCACCGCCGCGTGTGCGCTCCTGCTCGCCAAAGGTGAGGCCGCCCTCTGGGCCCTCGCGGCCTGGCTCAGACCCCTCGTCCGGCTCCCCGAAGCAGTAACGCCCGACGCCGGCACCCCCCGGGCGGTGCCCCGCACCGCTGCGGTCCTGCCCCACCGCCCCTGGCGGAACCTCAGACCGGACAGCCGACGCGGCCCGCCTTCCGCCGTCGTCCTTCCCTGACCCAGCCCGTACCGGACTTCACCGGCTGACGGGCCTCCCCCCGTACTTCCGCATGCCCGCAACAGGCATGCGGCCGAAAGGCACACCCATGAACACCACCGCACTGCGCCGCACCCTCACGCCGGCAGCCGCCGCTGCCGGCGCCGCCGTCCTCCTGCTGACCGCCGCCACCGGCGCGTCGGCACACGTAGGCGTTACCCCGGACAAAACCGCGGCCAACTCGTACGCCCTGCTGACCTTCGGCATCCCGCACGGCTGCGACGAGTCCGGCACCACCAAGGTGGCCATCACGCTGCCGGCCGAACTCAACGACGCACAGCCCACGGTCAACCCCAACTGGACCGTGGAGAAAATGACGGAGCAGCTGGCGGAACCCAAGAAACTCGCGGACGGCTCGTCCATCACCAAACGCACCAGCCAGATTGTCTACACGGCCAAAGCGCCGCTGGCCCACGAACTGCGGGACGCCCTGGTGCTCTCCGTAAAGCTGCCAGATGCGGCCGGCACCACGCTGTACTTCCCCACCCTGCAGACCTGCGAAACGGGGCAGACCGATTGGTCGGAGATCGCCAAGGACGGCCAGGACCCGCACTCCCTGAAGGCGCCGGCCCCGTCCATCACCATCAGCGAGGCGGCGGACGCCCACGCCTCGGCCTCCCACGGAGCCTCCGCCGGCTCAGTTTCTGCGGGCTCCGCTCCCGAGGCAGACACGGAGCAGGCTGCCGCGGTGACTGACAGCGGCGCAGACGCGCGCAGCTGGGCAGGCCTGGCCGCCGGGCTCGGCGGACTGGTGTTGGGCGGAGTGGCCTTCGCACGCAGCGGCTCGAAGCGTAAGTCTCAGCCAGCTACGTAACGTTGCGTGGTTTGGTGCCCGGATCATCACGATCCGGGCATCAAATCCCCACGCCGCCCCGTGGCGTCGTTGACTCCGGTCACGGCAACAACAAAGGTTATGCCATGACGTCTCAGCGCATTTCACAGGGGTTTTTGATTACGACGGCGGTCGCCGCGGCAGCACTGATGCTCACCGCGTGCGGTCCAAGCCAAGCGCAGCCGCAGGGATCCTCGGCACCCGGCACCGACTCCGCCAGCCCGGCACCCAGCTCGGCGGCTCCGAGCACGTCCCAGCCGCCGGCGTCGTTGGCGACGACTGGCCCGGCCAGCCCGGCCAGCCCGGCCGGCCCCGCACGCTGCAAGGCGGCCACCTTGTCAGCCGCCACGGACGCCACCGGCGGCGGGGCTGCCGGCAGCGTTTACATGACCCTCACGCTGACCAACACCGGCAATGAACCGTGCCTCCTGCGAGGATTCCCCGGCGTCTCCCTCACCGCGGACGCCAACGGCGAGCCCATCGGCGCCCCTGCCAAACGCGACGAGACAACACCTGTTGCGGATGTCCTCTTGGCCCCAGGCCAAGGCGGCAAGGCCGTGCTCCGCTACACCCACGCCGAAAACTACACGGACTGCACCCTGACGCCAGCAGCCGGTTACCGGATCTATCCCCCGGAGGACACCGCGTCCCTCTTCCTGGCCCAGCCCACCCAGGCCTGCAGCAACGCAACTATTGAACTGCTGACCATCGGAGCGTTCCAGCCGGCCTAGGCATTTCCGCCGGCCTGGACTATGGGCGTATGCAGCAGTGATAAGTACACTTAGCTTCTATGACGTCCCTCTGGCTGGACCGCGAAAAGACATTCAGTTCTGACCCCTTCCAGCCCGGCGCCAGGTACAGCACCGTAGTGGCCGGAGCCGGGCTGACCGGGCTGGTCACAGCCTTGTTGCTTGCCCGGTCCGGGCAGCGGGTCCTAGTGCTGGAAGCCCGGTACCCGGGTGCCGTGACTACGGGGAACACCACGGCGAAAGTCAGCCTCTTGCAGGGAACCGTCCTGGGCTCGCTGTCTCGGCAGTATTCGGACAAACAAGTCCAGGCATACGTCGAGGCCAACCGTGAAGGGCAGGCGTGGCTGCTGCGCTACTTCGACGAGAACAGGGTGCCGTATCAGCGCCGGAGCGCCTACACCTATGCCACCACCGGTGACGGGGCCGAGCGGCTCCGCGAGGAACTGATCGCGGCAACCACGGCGGGACTCAATGTGGAGTACGTGCTCGACGCCGGCCTTCCCTTCCCCATCCAAGGCGCCTTGATGCTGGCCGACCAGGCCCAGATCAATCCCATGGACGCTTTGGACGCCCTGCTGGTGGACGTCCGTGCCCACGGCGGCCTGGTTGCGTCCGGGGTGAGGCTGCAGGATGTCACCGGGCATGGACCTATGACGGTCCGGACGGATCAAGGCAACGTCACCGCTGACCACGTAGTCCTGGCCACCGGGATCCCGGTACTGGACAGGGGCCTCTACTTCGCAAAACTGAAGCCGAACCGCTCCTACGGCGCAGCGCTCGAACTGCCCCAGGGGCTGGCGCCGCCGCCGGGAATGTACCTTTCCGCCGAAGAGCCCACGCATTCCCTCCGAGACTATGAAACGGACGGCCGCAGGCTCCTGCTGGTGGGCGGGCACGGGCACCAGGTGGGGCGGACGACGTCGGAACAGTCCCACCTTTCGGGCCTGCTTGATTGGGCGGCCACCCATTTTCCCGGCGCCGCGGCCACCCACACCTGGTCGGCCCAGGACTACCAGGCCACCAACCTCATGCCGTTCTTTGGCAAGCTGCCGCGGGGCCGGGGAAAGATCCTCTTCGGCACCGGCTACAACAAGTGGGGCATGACCAACGCCGTGGCCGTTGCCCTCGGGATCTCGGCCGACATCCTGGGCGGACAGATCCCGTGGGCGGACACCATCCATCACCGCATCACCTCCCCCGCCGGCGCCTACTCGGCCGTCACCCTTAATGCCAAAGTAGCCGCGACTCTCGCCGCCGGTTGGGTGAAGCTCGCCTCTGACGGAACACCACCGCCCGACGGCGCCGGGAAGGTTTACCGCGATGGTGCCCGTCCGGTGGCGGTCTCCACGGTCGAGGGAACCACGTGCAGGCTGTCCGCCGTCTGCACCCACCTCGGCGGAATTGTGCGCTGGAACGACAGCGAACAGACCTGGGACTGCCCGCTCCACGGGTCCCGCTTCAGCAACGACGGGCAGCTCCTCGAAGGCCCTGCCACCAAGAACCTTCCGCCGGCAGGGAAGGGTTGATTCGCCCGGAGGGAGGGCCCGACCATCCTGTCGGTGGGGTAGGGCATGATGGAGGAATGCAGGAGCAGCAGCCGCCGGTAGCGGGCCGGGACGCCCCTAACGGCACGCCCATGGGCCGGTTCAGCAGGCCCACCCGGGACTGGTTCCTCGGCGCCTTTTCGGAGCCAACGCCCGCCCAGGACGGGGCCTGGAACGCCATCTCGTCCGGTTCCCATGCCCTGGTGGTGGCGCCCACCGGCTCCGGGAAGACCCTCGCCGCGTTTCTGTGGGCCCTGGACCGGCTGCTCGTTTCGGCTCCTGCCCCTGAGCCTGAGCTGCCCGGGCTGGATGCTGCCCCGGACAAAGACGCTCAGGCAAATGGCGCCCCCGCCAAAGGGAGGCGGCCGCGGCCGCCCAAACGCAAGACCCGGGTTCTGTACATCTCACCGTTGAAGGCCCTGGGCGTGGACGTCGAGCGGAACCTGCGCGCGCCGCTGATCGGGATCACCCAGACGGCCAAGCGGCTGGGACTGCCTGGCCCGCTCATCACGGTAGGGGTCAGGTCCGGGGACACCACCACGGCGGACCGCCGCTCGCTGCTCAGCAACCCGCCGGACATCCTGATCACCACGCCGGAATCGCTGTTCCTGATGCTCACGTCCCGGGCATGGGAAACGCTCACCGAGGTGGACACCATCATCGTTGACGAGGTCCATGCCGTCGCCGGCACCAAACGGGGAGCCCATTTGGCGGTTTCACTGGAACGGCTTGACGCTCTCCTGGCAAAGCCCGCCCAGCGGATCGGTTTGTCGGCCACGGTGGAGCCGCGGGAGCTCGTGGCCCAGTTCCTGGCGGGTTCCGCTCCCGTGGAAATCGTGGCCCCGCCGTCCCGGAAGAACTGGGACCTCACCGTCTCCGTGCCTGTGGAGGACATGTCTGACCTTCAGGGCGCGGCGGGGGCCTTTGACTCCGGGCCGGCTTCGGGGCTGCAGCCGCAGGCGTCCATCTGGCCGCATGTGGAGGAAAAGATCGTTGATCTGGTGCTGGCCAACCAGTCCACCATCGTGTTTGCCAACTCGCGCCGCCTGGCTGAACGGCTGACTGCCCGGCTCAACGAGATCTATGCCGAACGTCAGCTCCCGGCAGCAGCCGGCGGGGGTTGGGGAGACGTTGATACCGCGGAATCTTCCAGTGGCCGCCCCGCGCCCGCTGGTGTGTCGGCGTCGGGCGCCGTTCCAGCATCTCGCGGCCTTCCGGTCTCCACGGCCACGCCCGCCCACATGATGGCGCAGGCCGGCAGCACGGCAGGAGCCGATCCCGTGTTGGCCCGGGCACACCACGGATCAGTCTCCAAGGACCAGCGGGCCCTCATCGAGGATGACCTCAAGTCCGGCCGGCTGCGCTGCGTTGTGGCCACCTCCTCCCTGGAGCTCGGCATCGACATGGGCGCCGTGGACCTCGTGGTGCAGGTGGAGTCCCCGCCGTCGGTGGCCAGCGGCCTGCAGCGCGTGGGGCGGGCGGGCCACCAAGTCGGCGAAATCTCCCAAGGTGTGCTCTTTCCCAAGCACCGTGCGGACCTGGTCCACACCGCCATCACGGTGGAGCGGATGCTCGAGGGAAAGATCGAGCGGCTGTTTGTGCCGGCCAACCCCTTGGACATCCTGGCGCAGCAGACCGTTGCCGCCGCCGCCCTGGGCAGCATTGACGTAGAGGAATGGTTCGCCACGGTCCGCCGCTCGGCGCCCTTCGCTTCCCTCCCGCGATCCGCCTTCGAAGCCACCCTTGATCTACTGGCGGGCCGGTACCCCTCCGACGAGTTCGCCGAACTGCGGCCCCGCATCATCTGGGACCGCAATGCGGGCACCATCGAAGGCCGGCCCGGTGCCCAGCGGCTGGCCGTCACCTCCGGCGGGACCATCCCGGACCGGGGGCTGTTCGGGGTCTACATCATCGGCACGGAGGCCGAGGGCTCGGCCTCGCCGTCCGGTGACGGCAAGACTTCCACCCCCTCCCCGGCCAAGGGCGGGCGCCGGGTGGGCGAACTGGACGAAGAGATGGTCTACGAGTCCCGGGTGGGTGACATTTTTGCCCTCGGTGCCACGAGCTGGAAAATCGAGGACATCACCCACGACCGCGTCCTGGTCTCCCCCGCCTTCGGCCAGCCCGGCAAGCTCCCGTTCTGGAAAGGCGACTCGCTGGGCAGGCCGGTGGACCTGGGCCGCGCCCTGGGTGCATTCATCCGCGAACTCTCGGCGTCCGACGTCGGCCCTGCAACCGAGCGCTGTACGGCCAGCGGGCTGGACACGTTCGCCGCCAACAACCTCATCCAGTATTTGAGCGAGCAAAAGCTCGCCACCGACGTCGTGCCGAGTGACACCACTCTGGTGGTGGAACGGTTCCACGATGAACTGGGCGACTGGCGGGTCATCCTCCACAGCCCCTTCGGCATGCCCGTGCACGCGCCGTGGGCACTCGCCGTCGGGCAACGGCTCCACCAGCGTTACGGCCTGGACGGCTCCGTGATGGCCGCGGACGACGGCATAGTGCTGCGCGTCCCCATGATGGAGGATGAACCGCCCGGGGCTGAGCTTTTCCTCTTCGACCCCGAGGAACTCGAACAGATTGTCACCGCCGAAGTGGGCGGCAGCGCCCTGTTTGCCTCGAGATTCCGGGAGTGCGCCGCGCGCGCCCTGCTGCTGCCGCGCCAGACGCCGGGCAAGCGCCAGCCGCTGTGGCAGCAGCGCCAGCGGTCGGCCCAACTGCTCGATGTAGCGCGGAAATACCCGACATTCCCCATCGTGCTGGAGACTGTTCGCGAGTGCCTGCAGGACGTGTACGACCTCCCCGCGCTGAAGGACATCGCCGCTTCGGTGGAACGCCGCGAGCTGAGGATCGTCGAGACCACCACGCAGCAGCCGTCACCGTTCGCCAAGTCCTTGCTGTTCGGGTACGTGGCGCAGTTCCTGTACGAGGGTGACTCGCCCTTGGCCGAACGCCGTGCGGCGGCCCTGGCGCTGGACTCGACCCTCCTGAACGAGCTGCTCGGCCGGGTGGAACTCCGCGAGCTGCTAGACGCGAAAGTCATCGACGCCACCGAGCTCGAACTCCAGCGGCTTGCACCGGACCGCCGTGCCCGCGGCATGGAAGGGGTGGCCGACCTGCTCCGGCTACTGGGGCCGCTGACGCCCGAGGAAGTCGCCGCCCGGCTGGATCCGGACGTTGGGCCGGCCGCAGCTGGGACGGTTGAACCGGCCCCGCTGGTTGAGCCCGGTGAGACGGCCCAGGAAGCCCCGGCGGCTGAGACGCCGCATGCGGATACCGCCCTCGCCGCTACCCACCTGGCCGCGCTGCAGCGGGCCGCGCGCGCCATCAAGGTAAACATCGGCGGGGCTGAACGGTTCGCCGCCGTCGAAGACGCAGCCCGGCTGCGTGATGCCATCGGCGTACCGCTGCCCATGGGCGTGCCGCTTGCTTTCATCGAACCCATCGCTGACCCGCTCGGCGACCTCGTCTCCCGCTATGCGCGCACGCACGGGCCGTTCACGGCGACGGAAGCCGCGGCGAGGCTGGGCCTCGGCGTCGCCGTAGTTGGCACTGCGCTGAAGCGGCTCGCCGCCGACGGCCGTGTAGTGGAAGGCGAATTCCGGCCCCACGCCACGCCGCCGGAATCCCCCGCGGCTGAAACGGACGGCCAGTCCCAGCCGGTCCCGCACGAACACCGGCAGGAATCACAGCAGCCCTCCGCCACCAGCGAGTGGTGCGATGCCGAAGTGCTCCGGAAGCTCCGGCGTCGTTCACTGGCGGCATTGCGCGCGGAAGTGGAACCGGTGGATGCCGCCGCCTACGGGCGATTCCTTCCCGCCTGGCAACACGTCCGCACCCCGGGCTCCGGGCGCGGGCAGCCGTCCCTGCGAGGACTGGATGGGATTGTCACGGCAATCGACCAGTTGTCCGGCGTCCCCATTCCCGCTTCGGCGTGGGAGCCGCTGGTCCTGGCCAGCCGGGTTTCCAACTACCAGCCCGCCATGCTGGACGAACTCATGGCTGCCGGCGAGGTCCTCTGGTCCGGTGCCGGTGCCCTCCCCGGCAATGACGGCTGGGTGAGCATGCACCTGGCCGATTCCGCCGACCTGACCCTGAACCCAGCCATAGAGTACGAGCCGGGGGATGCCCAACAGCGGCTGCTCGACCACCTTCGGAACAATGGCGGTGGCTATTTCTTCCGCCAGCTGACGGAAGTGGCAGGCGGCATGGACGCCGTCCTGAGCGACCAGGCCGTGGTCTCGGCATTGTGGGATCTGGCCTGGGCCGGCCGCATCACCGGGGACACTTTCGCGCCGGTCCGCGCCCTCATCGCCGGTGGCCATACCGCCCACAAGCAGGTGGCCCGGGCACCCCGGGCACGTGCACCGCGGCTGAGCAGGCTGGGCCGCTCCCACGGCACCGGCCTCCTGGGATCCTCGGGATCGGGCTCGCCCGGCCTGGCTGGCGGCCGGTACGGCGCCTCGGGCGGCGCAGCGGCCACCCCGCCGCTGGCGGCCGGACGGTGGTCTGCGCTTCCCTTGCCCGAATTGGATGCCACCATCCATGCCCGTGCCACGGCGGAGCTGCTGTTGGACCGCTATGGTGTGGTGACGCGCGGATCGGTGATGGCGGAGCAGATCCTGGGCGGTTTTGGCCTGATGTACAAAGTCCTGGCCAGGCTGGAGGAGGCTGGGCGTTGCCGCCGTGGGTACTTCATTGAACACCTCGGTGCCGCCCAGTTCGCCGTGCCGGCAACCGTGGACCGGCTGCGGTCCTATTCCGAGGACGGCCAACTGGCGAAGCCGGAACCCGTTGCCTTGGCACTCGCCGCCACCGATCCAGCCAACCCGTACGGTGCCGCGCTGGCGTGGCCGGCACTCAACCAGGAAGCCGGCACCGGCCATCGGCCGGGACGGAAAGCGGGCGCACTGGTGGTGCTCGTGGACGGCGCCCTGGTCCTGTACGTGGAGCGCGGCGGCAAGACGTTGCTGGCCTTCAGCAACGTCGACGCCGTCCTCGCAGCCGCCGGCGCCGCGCTGGTGGGTGTGGTCACCCGCGGCGCCGTGGACAAGCTGATCATGGAGAAGGTCAATGGCCACGACATCCTGGACACTGCCGTGGCCAAGGCACTGGCTGATGCCGGCGCCTACTCCACTCCCAAGGGGCTGAGGATCCGTGCCTGAGGGGGACTCCGTCTGGCGTGCCGCTGCCCAGTTGCATCAGGCCCTGGCCGGGCAAACGCTCACCGCGTCCGATTTCCGGGTGCCCCGCTTTGCCACCCTCAATCTGGCCGGCTGGACCGTCACCGAAGTTGTGCCGCGCGGCAAACACCTCCTGATGCGTGTGCAGGGACCGGGCGAACCGGTAACGGACGAACATCGCGCGGTCGACCACGTAGCGGGCGGCCACGCCCCGGGCCGACAGGCCACGGAGCAGCGCAGGCTCACCATCCATTCACACCTGAAAATGGAAGGCACCTGGCAGGTCTATCCCCCCGGCGGCCGGTGGCGCAAACCTGGATTCACGGCACGGTGCGTGCTGCGCACGGCGGTGGCGGACGCCGTCGGCTTCTCCTTGGGGATCGTGGAGGTGGTCCGCACCGCTGATGAGGACAAGATTGTGGGCCATCTGGGGCCGGACCTGCTCGGCCCGGACTGGGACTTGGACGAAGCGGAACAGCGGATCCGCGCGGCGCCGGAAGTCCCTATCGGCGTGGCCCTCCTGGACCAACGCAACCTGGCCGGCATCGGCAACATCTACCGGTGCGAGGCATGCTTCCTGTCCGGCGTGCACCCGGCGACACCCGTCTCGGCTGTCCAGGACCTCCGAACCCTCATGGCGGACGCCAAGCAATTGCTGGAAGCCAACCTGGGCCCTGGACGCCGGGTCACCATCCTCAATCCCCGCGGGATGCCGGTTGGACGAATGGCGGGCCGGCCGGGATATTGGGTCTACCGCCGCGAACACCAGGCCTGCCTCAAATGCGGCACGCCCATCCGCCGCAGTGCGCTTGGGAAACTCAATGGCGAGGAGGAGCGGGACATCTATTTCTGCCCGAAGTGCCAGCCGCTCGTGGACCAGCCGCTGGTGGGTTAGCGGCCGGGGGACCAGCCGCTGGTGGGCTAGGAGCGCAGCGCGTCACGTCCCCGGGACTCGGGCGCGACGGCCTCCTTGACGGGAGCCGGCACCATAAACCATGGCAGCAGCAGATGGACCAGGGGCCCGATCGCCAGGGCATAGACCACGGTGCCCACGCCCACGGAACCGCCCAGCAGCCACCCGATGCCGAGCACCACTACCTCAATGAGAGTGCGCGCGATCCGCACCGACCAGCCGGTCCGCCGCGCCAGTCCCGTCATCAGGCCGTCCCTGGGCCCCGGACCGAACCGTGCGCCGATATAACAGGCGGTTGCAATGCCGTTCAGCACCACCGCCCCGACGAGCATCACGATCTGGCCGCCCAAATGGGAGAACACGGGGATCAACGCCAGCCCCACGTCGGCGAAAACCCCTACCAGAACGGCGTTGGCCAGCGTTCCGAAACCGGGCTTCTGCCGCAGCGGGATCCACAGCAGCAGCACCACAAAGCTCGCGATGACCACCACCATGCCGATGCTCAATCCGGTCCTGCCCGCAACGCCCTGGTGGAACACATCCCAAGGGTCAAGGCCCAGGCCGGCGCGGATGAACAGGGCCAGCGACAGGCCATACATGGCCAGGCCGACGAAAAGCTGGAGGACTCTACGGGTCAACATAACGACTACCCTGCCAGAGAACTGGCATTGAATTACATAGCCAGTTTGAGATACTGGCCTCATGTCTGCATCGCTCAACCCGGCCGCGCTGCGACGCCTCCTGGGCGAGTGGCACCTCGGCGCCGCGCCCGCCTACCGCGAACTGGCCGCCGTCGTGCGCCTCCTGGTCCTGGACGGCCGCGTGGCCCTAGACACCGCACTGCCCAGCGAGCGTGCCTTGTCCGAGGTGCTGGGCGTCAGCCGCACCACGGTGACGGCTGCATACGCCCTCCTCCGCGAGGAAGGATTTCTCAGCAGCGGGCAAGGCTTACGGGGCCGCACCCGAATTCCGCGCCCGACGCCGATGGGACCCGCGTCGCTCAATAGGCCGGGATCCACACCTGCAAACAACCTTGCAGGGACGCCGCGGCACAAAACCGCGGCGCTGGAGTTTGCCACGCCCGGGCTCGCGGCACCCGGGCTTGCCACATCCGATGGGCTGATCGACCTCGCCCACGCATCGCAGCCTGCCAGCGGCGAAGTCGTACACCGTGCGTTCGCAGCAGCCCTCACCGAACTGCCCGCGCTCCTGCCGGGTTTCGGCTACGACGCCATCGGCCTGCTCCCCCTGCGCGAGGCAGTGGCCGCGCGCTACACCGCTGCGGGCGCGCCCACCACTGCCGATCAGATCCTGGTGACCTCGGGAGCGCAGCACGCCTTGAACATCATCATCCGCGCGCTGGCCGGGCGGCAGGACAGGGTTCTGGTGGAACACCCGAGCTATCCGAACGCCTTGGATGCCATCCGGGCGACGGGCTGCCGGGCCATTCCTGTGGCGTTCACGTCACTGCACGACGCCGGCACGCACCCGGGTGCCGGCGCTGCGGGATCCCCGGGCAATTCGCCTGCCCTGGCGTGGGACATGCCTGCCCTGCGCACCGCCATGATGCAGCAACGCCCCAAAATGGCCTACGTAGTTCCGGACTTCCACAACCCCACAGGGCAACTGATGCCAGACACCCAGCGCCGCCAACTGGTCCGCATGGCAGCGGACGCCGGAACTGTCCTGGTGGTTGATGAGACGCTTCGGGCGTTGAACCTCGACGGCGCCGTGACCACTCCCGTGGCTGCCTTCAGCCACGCGGTAGTAACCATCGGCTCGCTCAGCAAATCCCACTGGGCCGGCCTCCGGACCGGCTGGATCCGCGCGTCGGAAGCAATGATCCAGCGGTTTGCCGCAGCACGGTCATCCCTGGATTTGGGTGGACCGATCATGGAACAACTGGCCGCTGCCCACTTGGTCCGCGCACTGGACGAACCGCTTCCTGCCCGGCTTGGCGCCCTCCGGGACAGCCGCGCCGCGCTGCTGGAACTGCTGGCCGGGCACCTCCCGGACTGGCAAACGGAACGCCCGTCCGGTGGCCTCTCCGTCTGGTGCAGGCTGCCGGCGCCTGTCAGCACCGCGCTGACAGTTATCGCCCCGGAATTTGGCATCCGGCTGGCCGCCGGTCCGCGATTCGGAGTCGGCGGCGCCTTCGAACGCTACCTCCGGGTGCCATTCAGCCTGCCGCCGGCACAACTGGAGACAGCCGTGCTGGCCTTGCGCTCAGCCCAGGACAGGCTCCGGGCCACCCCGCAGCTCCGCCGCACCCTCAAGCCGGCCCCCGCCGTCGCGATCGCCTAAACCTGTGACACGGAGAAGGATTGGTGACGCGGAACCGGCCTACCCGTAAACCCGTGCGAGGAACCCTCCCCAGGCTTTGGCAGTGGTTTCCGAGTCGCCGCTGCCGCTGAAATCGTGGACCGTCATGCCCACCGGTGCGCCGAAGGCGTTGCGGCCGAAGAACCGGTACATCGCATCGGCGGTCCGCAGCCCCAGGAAGTGCTCGTTGGTGAAGTCCACTTCCCCGGAAAGCTGCCCGACGCCGTCGACCTCCACCTCCACTGCGGAACCCTGCACCGCAGAGTCCACGCCCAGGGCTTTCTTCAGCCGATCGAATCCGTCCGGCGTCTGCGAGGCCGCTGGTCCCTGGATGTCCGTGAACACCACCGGCTGGCCGTCGAAGTGCGCCAGATACTGGCCGAGGGTGTGGAGGTAGAACTCGGTGTGCCGGCTGGCGCCGTCGTACTGCTCATCCCAGTTATCGGCAAAGATCCCGCTGTGCACATAGTGCAGCTTGGCGCGGCCGCCGTCGATGGGTGCAAGGACGTGCTCGAGCTGATTGAACCAGCCATCCGGGCCGTCCATTCGGGAGACCAGGTGAGTTGGGTATTCCTGCACGGTCTTGACGGCCGGCCACTGGTCCGTGGGGAACATCCAGGCCGGAGTGCCTTCGGTCACGGCCTCCCAGACGCGCTCGGGAGTGCCCGGCAGCTCGGTGTCGTAGACGATCTCAAATTCGCGCTTGTCAGTCATTGTCCTGCTCCTTCGCTGAGGGGGTTTTGGTAGGGGTCTTGAGTACGGGGTGAAGGGCGACGACGAGGCGATGCTTCCGGCCGCCGCCCGCCGGAGTGCCGCTCGCCGAAGTGCGTGGCCCGTTCGGTGGCAATGCGCCGGCGTCGTGATACTTGTCCACCAGCCGGGTCACCGCGACGCCGAGTTCCTCGGCAAATGCGGCCCGGTCCGATGCCGTGCGGAAGGTGATCTCGCCGTCGATCGCGAACGTGGCCAGCTTCTGCCGGGCCGCCGCGGCACCGGCGATGAGCTTGCCCACTTCCTGGACCATGCGCCCGGCAAGTGCAAGAAGCCAGAAGGCGGAAAAGCGGTCGGAAAACCTGTGCGGGTCCGGCGCCACCGATGCGAGCGCCAGGGGGGAAATCAGGTAAGAGGCCGCCGTCGCCTGGAGGACGCGTTCGGTGACGTTCCCCTTGCGCCGTTCTTCCACCAGCTCCACCAGCCCGTGCCGTTCGAGGGCTTTCAGGTGGTAGTTGACCTTCTGCCGCGGCAGGCCCACCTTGGCGGCGAGCTGCGTGGCGGATCCCGCTTCGGCCAACTCGTGGAGGATGCGGGTCCGGATCGGGTCCAGCGACGCTTCCGCCGCAGCGGGGTCCTCGATCACTTCGATGTCCAACATGCTTCAAGTATGGCTACCGACAACTTTTATTGTCAAGAACTTTTTTACCGTCGGCTGGACGCCGGAGCACCCGGATCGCCGGAGCACGCCGGGGACGCCGGAACGTTCCGGCGAGTGCGGCGCATTCCGGCGAGTGGGCGGGACAGTGCCAGCAAGGCCCGAGCCGGCCCGCAACGCAAAGTAGAATGGACCGGTGATGCAATCCCCCCTCCCCGTGCGCGACGGCGTCAACGCCACCCGCCTGCGCCTCCCGGACGAGGGGCCGTGGACCACCGCGATGGACTACATGATGCACCGCTGGGGCCACATCGATCCGCAGGGCATCGAGGACCGTTTCGACGCCGGTGAGATCGTCGGGGAGGGCGGCATCCCGCTGGACCGGGCCACGAAACTCGATGACCACACCTTCATCTGGTACTACCGCACCCTTCCCCCGGAGACCCGCATCCCGGTGGAGATCAGCATCCTGCATCAGGATGAGCACCTGCTGGTGGTGGACAAGCCGCACTTCCTGCCCACCACCCCCGGCGGAACCTATATCCAGGAATCGGCCCTGGTGCGGCTGCGGAACCAGCTAAACCTGCCGGACCTCATCCCCATGCACCGCTTGGACCGCATGACGGCGGGCCTGCTCCTGCTGTCCACGAACCCCGAAACCCGCGGCAAGTACCAGGTGCTCTTCGAAAAGCGCCAGGTGCAGAAGGAATACGAGTGCGTCTCTGCCGCCGAGCCCGCCGCCGGGTACCCCGCCGTCGACTTCCCCGTGGTAGTCCGCAACAGGATGACCAAGTCCCGCAGCTACCTCCTGGCCGAAGTGATCGCCGGCGAACCGAACGCGGAAACCCGCATCGAACGGCTGGAAACGTTCGACGCCGGCACCTCCTCGCGCGCGCCCTTCACCGCGAGCTCCGGCAACCAGGGTCACCAGCGGCTGGCGCGGTACCGGCTCGAGCCGCACTCCGGGAAGACGCACCAGCTCAGGGTCCACATGGCGTCGCTGGGCCTGGGCATCGTGAACGACGCGTTCTACCCCGACCTGCTGGACAAGGCCCCGGACGACTACGCCAAACCACTGCAGCTGCTGGCCCGCGGCATCCGGTTCGTGGACCCCATCAGCAACCAGCCCGTCGAATACCGCAGCCGGCTGGAACTCAGCGAGGCTGCTCAAACACCGCGCTGAAGGCGTCCTCCATCTCGGAGCTGAACAGCACGAACTCGACCCGCTCAAGTGCGCTCTCCGGATGCGAGGCACCAAGCCCGGTAACGGCGTCGTGCGCTGCCTCGGCCACTCGCCGCCCTGTCCAGCCGTAAACGCCGCCGCCCACCGCGGGGAAAGCGATGGAAGCAGCACGCAGCGAATCCGCCAGCCGCAGGCTTTCGCTGAAACAGGAAACCAGCAATGCCCGGTTAGTCTGCCCCGCGCGCCGGTTCGGCCCCACGGTGTGGATGACCCAGCGGGCCGGGAGCCGGAATCCGGCAGTGGCGACGGCGGCACCCACGGCCAGCCCGTGCGGCAGGCTGGCCTCGCGGAGTTCGCGGCACGCGGCCAGGAGTTCGGGCCCTGCCACCCGGTGGATGGCTCCGTCCACCCCTCCGCCGCCCAGGAGCGAGGAGTTGGCCGCGTTGACGATTGCGTCTACGTTGCGGGTGGTGATGTCGGCTTGGAGGATGCTGATCCGCATGCGGCCAGTTTCGCATGTGCGGACGCCCGGATAAACGGCCGCATGGTCCGTATGCGGCAGCTCAGAGGCCCTGCATCACCGCCGCCGAGGCACGGAGCCAGGCCTCCCGCGTTTCCGGCTGCAGCGCCTGGTAACTGAGCGGTCCGCCGGCCACAAGAGAGGTGTCATAGGGAACGTCGAGGACCTCACGTGTGAGGCTCTCGAAGTGGGCCCGCGTCCGCTGATGAAGCTGCACGTCGGTGTGCCGTGATGGTGCGGCGAGCAGGGTCACGGCGTTGCTGATCTTGGCTTGGAAGCCGCGTTCGCGGAGCCCGTCCACCAGCCACACGGCACTGGCCACGGTGTCTTCGCGCAGTGTGGAGACGATCACCAGTTCGTCTGCCGCCTCCACGGCGGCCTCCCAGTTGGAGGACCGCATGTTGTTGCCCGTGTCCACCATGATGATCCGGTAGAAACGGCGGAGCGCCGAGTGCAACCGGTCGAACTCGCGGCTTCCGATGGTGGCGGCCCCCGCGGCGTCCTCGTCCGAGGCCAGCACGTCGAACTGGGCGGACCCCTGATAGCGGACGAACCGGTCCAGATCCCCGATCCGGCCCAGGGCCGGGTCCTCGAAGCGGTCCACCTCCTGCAAGAGGTCAACGGCTGTGGCGGTGTGCCCGGCCATCGGCGCACGCCACCCCAGCGTGCCTCGGGTTTCATTGTTGTCCCACGCGAGGGTGTAACCGCCGCGCTGGATACCTAGAGTTGCTGCGAGAAGCAGCGTTGCCGTGGTTTTATGCGCACCGCCCTTCGGGTTGACCACAACCACGGTCCTGGGGCCGTCAAGCCGCCGCTGAACGTCTTCGACAGCCCGCAAGTGCGCCAGTTCCCGGCGCCCGGGTGCGGGGCTGATTGCATTGCCGGTGAGCCGCCGGATGGCACCCTGCCAGCCGCCCTCGGCCAGGGCTGACGGTGGCGTCGGCCTGTCGGCGAGAAAATCCTGCAGGGTGGGGACGTCGTCGTCGGTTGGGGGCCAGGACAGGGACCCGGGCAGAGGCCCGGAAGCAGACCCGGGCACAGACCCGGAAGCCGCAGCGGGGGCCGGCGCCTGAAGATGCGTTGCCGCCTCAAAATGTGACGGCGAGCGCAGCGGAGCCGGGGGGACGTTGTTGTCGGGCATGGCCGCGGGAGGGACGGCAATAGCCATGGCGGACCTTCCTTTCTGTAGTGGCTTCCCCATCTGCAATGGCTTCCCTGCCCCTGGCGGTACCGCCCGGAGGTGCCGTGGCACCACGGCCTCAGGCTCCGCCGTCGAACGCAACGGGCTCCGGAACAGGCGCCTGCCGAGCTGCCGGAAGAGGGCGAGCACGCCGGACAGCAGCCTGTACAGCAGGATGGCCAGGCCGGCCATCGGCAAGGACAACATGAGGATGGACAACGTGGAGAGCGCCGCGCTGGGCAGATCCCCCGTTTCGACGGCGGCGGCGGCAAGCCCCGCGTGACGTCGGATGGCGGAAGCCGCCTGCTCGATGATCGCGGGCAGGTTGACCAGCATCCAGCCGAGCGAGAGGATCAGGAGCGGCACTACGGTGGCAACCCACGCGGTGACGATGCGGCGGGCGAATGGGCGGAGTTGGGTGACGAGCGGATCCACGGGGCGGCCCGGGATGAGGCTGAGCAGGACCGGGCGGATCCGGTTGAACAGGTCGGGGACGCCGGCTATATCGGCCAGCACGAAGTAGCCGTCGAAACGCAGCGTCGGCACCAGTTGTTGGATCATCTGGAAATGCATCAGACCGGCCGCCAGCAGGAAGAATGCCTGTTCTGTCAGGAGGTACGCTGCGCCCAAACCGATCAGGCAGAGGCAGTTGAAGTACAGCCCGCCGAGGTCGGTGCGGATCCGGCCTGCCCGGCCCAGCCGGTATGAGTCAGTGACGTTGGTGAAGAACGCGGGAAAGACAAGATAAACGCCGACGCCGATCACCCCGGGCCGCGCACCCCCGTACCGGCACGCCGTCGCATGGCCCAGTTCGTGGATCACGGCAGCCAGCGTCAGGAGCGCAAAGATGCCCAGCAACAGGGCGGGGGTGAGCAGTATCTGTTCCAGTGAAGCCATAAAGTCGCTCCTGGCAATGACCAGGGCATCGACTAACACCAACGCCGCCAGGACGGTCACCACAACAGGACCCCAATACAGCGGCGCCAGGAACGCGGCCAAGGCATTGACCGCCTTCTCCGGAAGAAGCGTCCCCTTCAGCCGCAGTGCCAGCAGCGGGTTGGCCCTTGGCGCGGGTACGGGCTCGGCCCCGGCTGGATCGGCGGACCCGTCCCTGACCAGCCCCATCGGCGCGAGTCTGGTGTCGATCAGGTGGCGCAGCCCGCTCACGCTGAGCTCCCGGCCGTAGGCGTCGCTGATATGGTGCGCGGCGTCGTCGAGGGATTTCTCCACCGAGAGGGAAATCATCACCAGGTTGAGCAGCTCGGAAAGTTGGACAATCTGCCCGTCTCCACGCTGAAGCAGGTAGCTGTGGTCCTTAAGTCCTGAGCCTTCAACCGGACCCAGAAGGACAATCCCGGGCGCCGGGACCCACCGGCCTAGAAACGCGGCATCAGGTGTTGCTGTCACTTTCCCTGCCAACTTGTCATTTTCCGCACGAAGGGACTCATCACTGGGGCGGGTGGGCATGCCCCGACATTGGAGCATGCCCATCAGGTTGCATTGAATCCTGCAGGCCTACTGTTGAGTTACGAACAGGGATTGCCAGGCTTCCGAATTAGCCACGGAACCTATTGAAGCCGCATTGACGGCCATCGAAAGATTCACAGCGACAATGGGTGCGACGTTGATGTCAAAGAACAGCGTTTCCCGAACAGGAAGCAGTTCCAAAACCTCGGCGTCGAGTTCCACCGGTGACAGCTCTTTTGATGCTGCCATAGCACCTCACCTCTCTCCCCCAGGCGAACCCGGGGTTCAGATATCAAATAGCACGTGGACTACTGGGCTACAAGGATTGTCTGAACAGCAGCGCTGTTAGCCGATGAGAGCAATGAGCCGGCATTCAGTGCAAGAGAGGTATTGCTCGCGACCACGCTTGCCCAGTTGGTGGAGTCCAGAAACAGGGTTTCCCGCGAAGGCAACAGCTCCACGTGCTGGCTTTCCAGCTCTTGGATTGTGAGTTCCTTCTTCATATCAATCACCCCCTTCCGAAGTCTCCCGATCAGTCAACGCGTCCGGCCGTAGTGACCCCGTTACAACCGCGTTATTTTTGCGTTATTTCGTGAAACTATGGTGTGACACTGTTTGACTTGGGCGGCCCGGACTCTATGCCTAGGATGGTCTTACCGGGCAGTAATGTTCGTGGCTGATTGCAAATTGCAGACAACGAAAGCAGGGCGCCCGCTCATGGCGGACATCGAAGGCACCATGGTTATTCGAGCGTGGGCGGAGCCTGCCCAAAACAACCAGATTCGGGCGCGTTTGATCTCCAGCCGCCCAGGGCACGAGGGCGAGTTGGTTGAAGCCGCGGCCGACGCCGACCAAATTCTGCTGGCGGTCCGGCGGTGGCTCGATTCGCTACAACCGGACGACCGCCCCGCCGGGTGATCCCCCCTACCCCACTTGGCCGTCCGCCCTACCCCCCTTTACTCAAATCGCTTGACATGATTGGGCCGAGTGCAACGATGGTAGTTGGGGGATGCGTGGAATCCGGACGCTTGAGAGGGAAAAGCATGACGGTGGCTCTCGCACAGGATTGGCACCTGAGTCTGCTGGGGGCTTGGCGGTTGCACTGCGGCACCGATCCAGTCACGGTAGCCACCCGTGAACAGCGGCTCATCGCCTGTGTGGGGCTCCTCGGTTGCCGTCACCGGAGTTTCCTGGCCGGCCTGCTGTGGCCGAAGAGCAGCGAAACGCAGGCCGCGGGCAACCTCCGCACCACCGTCTGGTGCATCTCCCACTCCTTTCCGCACCTGCTTCACACCGGCGCGGACACGCTGGAGCTGGACGAATCGGTCCGCGTGGACGTCGCAGCCCTGCAGCGCCACGTCGCCAGGCTGCACGCCCAGCCCGGAACCCAGGTTCCCGACGACTACCTTGCCCACCTGAGCAGGGCCGAGCTGCTGCCCGGCTGGTATGACGACTGGGTCATCTTCGAACAGGAGCGCCTGCGGCAGATGCGCCTCAGCGCGCTGGAACTCATGGCCCGGCAGTATCTGGCGGCTGACCAACCCGGCAGGGCCGTGATCGCGGCCCTTTCCGCAGTGAGCATCGAACCCCTCAGGGAATCGGCGCATCTCCTGCTGGTCCAGGCCCATCTTGCCGCGGGGAACAGGTCCGCCGCAGTCCGTGCCTACTCAATGTTCGCGAACCGGCTCAAAAGCGAACTTGGCGTTACGCCATCAGGCCAGTTGAGTGATCTCGTAGCCGGGTTCCGTCCAGCCGTGCACTGACTCCCGTCCCGCCGCTGGAAAGTGCGGTACTTTGTGGCCATGGACTTTGGCAATGCAGACAGCTGGGGCGCGGCGATCTACTTCTGGATCATCCCCGCGGTGCTCGGCGACGCCATCTTCCCCCCCATCCCGTCCGAGATGGTGGTGATCACCGGCGGCGCTCTCTCGGCCGACGGCCGGGCCAACGTTCTGCTCGTGGCGGCCCTGGCGGCGCTGGCGTCCTGGCTCGGAGACATGGTGGTGTTCCAGCTTTTCAAGCGCCGGCTCAGCCACGTGCTTGACCGGTGGCGCTGGGGCAGGAAGGTCCACCATGGGATCCATGCGGCGATCGCCAGGGCGGGCCGCTCTTCCACCTACGGGACCATTATCGGTGCCCGATTCATCCCGGGCGGACGGCTGGCGACGTCGGCCGCAGCAGGAATTGCCGATGTCTCGGTTCGCGGTTTCAGCCTCTGCGCCGGGCTCGGCGCTGTCCTCTGGGCCAGCTGGCTGGTGGGCCTTGGCTACTTCACCGGCTCGGCCACCAAGCTGCCGTTCTGGGCCAGCTCCCTGATCGGTGTGGGAGCAGGGCTGGTGATCGGCGCCGTCGTCGGAGTCATTGTCACCCGCCGGCGCGGCACCCGCTCCCCGGTGGATGAGCCGGCGCCCGGCGACTGACCTCTACACAGGTGCCCAGCGGCCGCGGTTGCGTCGCAGCACCATCAGTGAGCCGGTCAACGCAACGCGTTCGACGGCGTCGCGCATCATGGCTGCCGATTCGCGCGCCTGATGGTTCTCGCCGTTGTATTCGGTGGCCTCCACGAGGAAGCGGAGGTTCAGCTGCGGGACACCGCCGGCGAGCTCGATCTGGTTGGACTCCACGTGGTGGCGGGTTTCCAAGGCCTCCACCGCGGCGGCCATCACGGCTTCGGGGGCATTGCCGGGCTTCAGGCCGGTGATCTTCAGGCGGGTCTGGAACGAAGGCATGCCGTCAACCCTACCCAAAGCGCCACCCACCCCCCCACGGCCTGAAACGCTCTCTCACTTAACGCAAGAAAACCGGCGACGCTCTCTCACTTTCCTTAAGAAAGTGAGAGAGCGTTGTCGAAAAACGCACATTAAGCTTGTATGCCCCTTGCGGGGCGCCCGTTCCGGGCTGAAAATGTGCCTGTGGTCGCCTGTCGACGCCGTAGTCACTATGTTTCTTCTTAGTCCGTCATTAAGCCGGGTGCCGGGGATCACGCCGTGGGCCCTTCACTGTTT